>JBIOVA010000141.1:0-44814 GCA_044867485.1 Lacipirellulaceae bacterium
GTAAGCGTCGACCTGGGCCGCCCGTTTTCGTCACATCCTCGCGCTCTCGGCGTCGCATCCGTCGCAGTCGCCGAGTCGTTCGTCAAGCCTAGCGGCCGCGCCGCCGCAGCGCCGCCAGGCTCAGGCACGCCAGCGCGCCCAAGGCAACGCCGGTCGGCTCGGGGACCACGTCGAACGTCGCCGGCCGCACCTTCGCAATGGGCACCGACGTCAGCGATTCGCGGTAGCCCGCGTAAAACGTCCCCTGCAAGCCGGTGATCGTGTTGAACGCGAACACCTGGTTGTCGTAGACGGCGGTCACGGCGCCGGTGGCCGAGTCGTAGTCGACGCCCAGGGTGTGCCAGCCGGACGCAGCGCCGAATAGGTCGATCGTGGCTTTGATCGACCACGTGCCGCCGTTGTCGCTGTCGCCGCTGGAGCCAAAGTCAATCAGGTGCAGCTTAGCGAGGCTGGCGCTGTCTTCCTTTTCGTAGAACCACCCGATGCCAGTGTTGCCGTTGGCGGTGACGCCGACGCCGGGAAGGAACGCGCCCGACGGATCGCCAAAATTGGCAAAGCCGTCGGTGGTGCCAATGCCGTAGTACGTCTGCTCGCCGCCGGCTTCGCCAAAGGGCGTGGTGTCGAGATAGGCGTCGATCAGGAATTCATCGGCCCGCTCCAGGCCAATGGCCGTGTTGCCGCCGCCGGAGGGGTCGAACACGATTATCGCATTGCCGCCGTGCGGCGACGGCGGGATGGCATTGGGATTGAACCCGTCGGCGACGCCCGGGGTGATGACCTTGGGATTGACGAACGATCCCAGGTAACCGGTCACGTTGGCGCCGACGGCCAGGGCCAGCGCGTCGACGTTGGCGACGGCGTAGTTGGGATTGACAGGCAGATTGTTGGAGGAACCCGGCGTGGCGGGCAGCAGGGCAAAATCGCGGCCGTTGACGTTGGTGTCGAGTCCATCTTCCCAGCGTCCAATCGCCGAGACCAACCCGTCGATCGAGTTGTTATTACCCCACACGCCGCCGTTGCCGCCAGTCTCGCCGTTAATGTCGGCGGCGAAGGCGATGCCCTTGTTGGCCTCGTACCGCAGTGCGTCGACAAGGGCGCCGGCGGCGTCGCGCAATTCGAGCGACTCGACGTCGTTTTCAAGGGCCGTGGCGTTGGGCACCACCAGATTGGGGGCCGGGGACACGAGGGCGTGGCCGATCACGTAGAAGCCGCCGGGGGCGATCATCGTGCCGGCCGGGATTCCGCCCGCGGGGTTGAACTGGGCGTTGGTCGTGGTGAGATCGCGCGCTTGAAGCGTGTACCCGGAGATGTCGACGGCCGCGGGGCCGCTGTTGTAGAGTTCGACGAATTCGCGGTCGTCGGTGCTCGAATCGTCGTACTGAAATTCGTTGATGATCAACGCGCCGTGACCAGCCGAAGCCGTCCCCAGCAGGACCGCGCACGCGGCGGTCAGTTTCAATGGCCAATGCATGGACTTCATGAGTCGCTCCTTGGTTGCCAGCCTCAACGGTGGTGATACGTTGCCAGGTAAATCGACGCTGCCGCTTCTCGTTCGGAGGTTGTTGCGGGCTGAGCCGCAGGTTGCTTCGCTTGAATTGTCATCCTCGCCGCCGCGCCGTGACGATGCAGGCCGCCAAGGCGGCCACGGCCGCGAGCCCCGTGGCCGGTTCGGGCACGGCGCCGGCCGCGGGCGTCGCCGCTCCGCCTGTTCCATACTGCTCGGACCAGATCGCGAGGTCGGCGTCGTTCACGGCCATATCGCCGTTGGCGTCGCCAGTAGCGAGGGTCGTGCCCGTGCCCAGACCTTTCTGCCAGATCAGGAAGTCGGCGCCGTCGACATCGTTGTCGCCGTCGAAGTCGGCGTCCTCGGTAACGGCGGAGATCTCCGTGATCGCGACGTTGTCGATGAGCGTGAATTCGACGAAGGGGAAATTCGGGTCCAAGGACGTCGACGCGTTGATGTCCGCGTGGCCGAACAGGATGTTCGTGCCGCCGGTGGGAATCGTGAAGTCCGCAGTCTCAACGGTAATCAGCAAGACGCCGTCCACTTTCCAGGTCACCGTCGTGCCGACTTTGGCGATTTCCACCTCATGCCATTCAAATCCCAGGGCGCCGGGGACCGTCGTGCCAAACTGGGTGTCTCCCAGCGGAAAGCCGTCAACGACCGCGGCCGTTTGGGCGGCCGGAACTTCAACGCCGCCGAAATTCTCGGAATACAGCATTTCCTCGTTGTCGCGACTGCCCGCGTGGTATGTGGCGTGTTCATCTTCGGGAACAGTGCCCGGCAGTTGGTAGCTCACCGCTCGCTCGGAGGAGTAGGCGCGAAAGTCCGACGTCGAACCGCCGTCGCCGGTGGAGGCAAAGAAGACGCTGTCGGACGCGCCGGCATAGTTGGCGGCTGTGCCCGACGACATGATGCCGAAGGTCGACAACATCGTCGAACCGGTGGCGCTAACGCCGACGCCACCGGGGTCGCCGGGGATGCCGGGGTCCGGAAACTTGCCGATGTAATTCGACCAGAGGTCAAACGTCAGCGCGTAATCGCCTGTGAATTCCGCGGAGATGGGCGAGACCGTCGGCGACACGGAGAAGCCGCCGAAAATGGCGTCGGTGAGATTCGCCTGCAGCTTCATGCCGCGGGTCGAACCGCCGGCAGCGTTCGGCGCCGTGGGAATGCCGACGGTGCTGTAGTCGAAGAAGAAGTTGGCGAGTTCGTCGGTTGGGCCGTCGAAGACCGTCCAATTCGCCGTATCGTCGACGTCGAAGTTCTGGGTGTACAAGACCTGGCCAAACACTGGCGAGACGCCCAGCATGGCCGTCATACAGCTAAACATCCACAATCTTACGCGGCCCATCATTAGCTCATCCTTTCCTGCGGTCTGACACGGTGCACCAGCGCCGGCGGGGACTGGATTCCGCCGTCCTTCGCCAGGCGACTGTTATTGCTGTGTGCGATGTCGTCAAATCTGCCAAAACTTATCGTTTTTCTACGTGACAAACGGCTTGCCGCCAGGCCGTGCCCTATGCCTTGACCTTCCGTTCCATGAGGTGCGTTGTCAAGCAAATTGCCCCTTTTGCCCCCCGCTTTCGTGCCACAAGGACGGCCACGGCGGCGCCCACGGCGATCAGCCCGGACGCCGGCTCGGGCACGGCCCCCGCAGCCGGGGTCGCCGTGGCGTACGCGGACTTCCAAAGATCGAGGTCGACGCCGTTCACCTGGCCGTCGCCGTTGGCGTCGCCCGTGGCGTTGGTCCCGGGGCCGAGGCCGCGCTGCCAGATCAAGAAGTCCTGCCCATCGATTTCTCCGTCGTTGTTGAAATCGGCGTCCTGCCCTGTGGCTGGCGACGTGACGCTGAAGGCGTACTCCACGCCATTCCAGCTCGTCGTGGCAATCGTGTGTCCCCCGGGGGCGAGGACGCGATAGCGTCCCTGCCCGCTGCTGACGTAGTGGATGTTGCCGGCGGCGTCAAAGTCGATGTCGCGACCGGAATTGATGAACTCGCCGGTGTCGACCACCAAGCGGTTTTCAAGATCGGGAATGCCGTCGACTAACGGCAGCACCGCGACGTCGCTGCCGTTGAGCATCAGCGCAACCCACTTCTGGTCTTCCGACACGGACATGCCCATCGAGTACTGCAAAATATCGTACGCAAACGCCGGGTCGTCGTGGATCTCGCGAGTCTCGGCCAGCGAGTCGAAAAGGACCGTGGAACCATCGTCCGAGAGGACGAACAGCGTCGTCGAGTTTGCGGACTGAGCCCGGAACTGCATGACGTACCACTTGCCGTCAGCGCCGCGATGGACGTCGGCCGTCGGCCCGGCCAGCAAGACGTCGGCAATTTGCGTGGGGATGGCCGCAGACGGGAGCGGGCCAGCGCCGATGTCGTAGCGCCACAGACTGTTCTTGTCGGCGGTGGAGCCGGCGCCGGTCAAACTGAACGTCGTCAGGTCTTCGTCAATGGTGTAAACAGTCAAGTTGCCTTCGGCAGTCGAACCTTCGACCCACGCGGCGGGAATGCTGCCGTGCGTTTGGCCGGGCGGCAGGTCCGACGGGCCGCCGAAGCCCGCGAGGACGTTGATGGCCGACGAGAGGTTTGGCGTGATCTGGAATAAGTTGCTATTTCCGTCGGCCCAATCGGACACATAGGCGTTGCCGTCGTCGGCGACGAATACCCTGTAGGGGCTGTTTGCGCTCGTGGTGATGAAGGCAGGGAGATTATCCGGAAGTAACGGATTCTGCCCCGCGTCGCCGAATCCGAAGGCGTCGCTGCCATCGGCGCGGAGGGCATAGAGACCCTCGCCAGTCAGCGTCCGGTCGCCCACCGTGCCTTCCGCGGAGTTCGCGATGTAGGCAGACCCGAAATGCGGAGCGTTGGGATTGTTGCTCACGCTCACGCCGCGCGGGCTGTTAAATCGCGTGAGTAGGCTCTCGTCGTCGCTGATGATATTCAAGCCCGCGGTGGGAGTCGGCTCGTTCAGACCGTGGGTCGTCAACGGCGGGCCTAAGGGGTCGGGATTGGGCGTGGCATAGTCGCGCATGCCGCCATTGGGGATTGTGTATCCCATCGGGTCGTTCTTATCGGCGACGATCGAGAACGTGTCGGTCGCGGCGCCGAGATTGAAGGTCTTGGCGCCGACGGTTGCGCCGTCAAGCACGACCGGAGCGCCGCCGTTGATCGAATAGGTCAACGCGTCGGCGGGCTCGTTCAAGATGAAGTTGACCGTCGTGCCGGTGACCGACACGTTCGAGGCGTACGGCGCCGCCAAGGCAATGGACGGCACGGCGACAAGACTCAAGATGGCCTGCGCTAAAATCTGATTCCGTCGTATCATTTGTTTCCCAAGTCCCTGTTGATTTCCGTTGGTGTGGTTCGCCGCGGTCGTGTGCCGCCGGATCGTCGAAACGAAGTCGCCTTGGTCGGGCGCGACGCCTAACTCAGGGTGTGACCTTCCGCTTGGCGGGCTCAGTTGTCAAGCGATTTGGCGGGTTCCCCCTCGTTTTCGGACGTGCAGCAGCAAGGCCGAGGCTCCCAGGGCGGAGAGCCATGCAGCGGGTTCGGGGACGGCTCCCGCGACCGGGGTTGCGCTGGCGTACGCGCCCTTCCAAATCTCGAGGTCGGCGCCGTTCACCTGCCCGTCGCCGTTGGCGTCGCCCGTGGCGTTGGTTCCCGGGCCGAGCCCGCGCTGCCAGATCAGGAAATCCCGGCCGTCGACTTCGTCGTCGTTGTTGAAGTCCGCGTCGTTGGCCGGGGCGGCCACGACGAGATCAAACGTCGGCGGCCGCATGGTCGCGATGCCAGCGCCGGGCAGATTCTCCCGATAGCCGGCGTAGAACGTACCCACCAGGTTGGCGGCCGTCATGAACGTGGTGGTCTGGGCGTCAAACTTCGCCGTCACGTTGCCGGTGGCCGGGTCGTAATCGATGCTCAGAGTGTGCCAGGCTTCGGTCATGCCCGTGAGATCGTACGTGGCCTTGATTTGCCAATCGTTGTCGGCGATGACGCCGTCGCCGCCATCATTCATATCGAGCAACTGCAAGACCGTGTTGGTGACCGGCGAGCCGCCGTTGAAGATCTCTCGGCGCTGGATGAGCCAACCCAGACCCGTGCTGCCGTTGGAGGAACTGGCGACATTGCCGCCGGGAAGGCCGGTGAGCAGGTCGGCGGAATTCGGCGTGCCGAACAGCGGATCGGTCGTGCCGATGCCGTAGATCGTCGCCTCGGACTGCGGCGCCGTGTCGGCGGCGGCGGCGTTGAGCGGCCGCGGATCGATGAACGCCGAAATCTCAAACTTGTTCACGTACGACTTCGAGTAGACCGCATTGCCGCCGCCCGTCTCGTCATAGGCGATGATCGCCTTGCCGCCTTGCGGCGAGGCCGGAATGATGTTCGGGTTGATGGGCTGCCCGCCAAGGCCGGCCGGACCTACTTGAGCGGGGTCGAACACGTACGGCAACTTGAACGATGCGTAGTACTCGTTCTTCAACACTGACCCGACGGCGAGGGACGTGACGTCGGGAACAACGTGGGTCGCGGCCTGCGGCAGGGCGTTGGACGCGCCGGGCGTCGCAGGAATCATGCCGAAGTCATAGCCGTTGATGTTGCGGTCGCGGCCATCGATGTAACGGGCGATCGACTGCGGCAGATTGGGGAAGTTCTCATCGTCGGGGTTGTTGCTCAGCGACTCGATCTGACCCCACCAGCCGCCGCGGGCATTCGGACCGACTGTCTGGCCGGCGGCGATCTGGTCGAGCTGCTCTTGCGAGGCGTTTTCAAGCTCCACGCCGCGGAACGTGTCGAGCCCGACGGCGTCGACCAGCGTGCTGCCCGTCAGGTTCGGATTCCGCAGTTCCCAGACGGTGCCGTTGGGGTTGCTGTTGGGCCAGAGTTCGCCGGCGGCAGGCGTGAAGTTGACGTTCGGCACGATCGCGGCGCCGATGACAAAGTAACCGCCCGGCGCGATCATCGACCCGGGAGGCATCGCATCGCTGATGAGCACAGGCGTTCCGACGGCGCCCAAATCGGTGACCGACAATGTCCAACCCGAGATGTCGATGGCCGTCGCGCCAGGGTTGTAGAGCTCGACGAACTCGCGCGTGTCGGGAACATCGCCCGTTTCAAAGTCTTGTTCGTCTTCGACGATTTCGTTGATCACAACGGCCTGGCCTAGGGCCGCGGAACTCATTGCGGCCAGCAGGACGAAGGCGGCCAACGTTCGCGGCATCGATACCGAGAAGGTCATCAAACTCACTCCTTGCGCGTCAAACGTTGGGTGTGGGGGAGTTGTTCCAGCAGCGCGTGCTTGCGCTGCTTGAGCGAGTGCGGGCGCCGAAGCGGCGTCGTAGCGCGGCGCCCGGAGCGAGATTGTTCAACTCGACCGGTTGTCGCGCACTGAGCAAGTCTCGCGTCGGGGCCTCTGGTCTGTCCGAGCTTGCGTGGCGGGTGCGTTCTTGGTGGCGGGTAGGAAAGCGACTCTCGAACCTTGGGGCGTGCGCCGCATCAGTCAGCGCCTTGTCACACATTCGACCGCCGCGCCGGCCGCCACAGCAGGCACGTCGAAAAGAGGGCGGCCCTGTTCAGGTCGCCCAAAGGGCCATGATAACCGCGAAAACCGCGAATCCGAAACAATTGGTGCGCAGTTTTTCCGCGCTTTCGCGCAAGTCACTCGGCCGATGCACGTCAGCGCGCAACCCGCTCGCCGCGAAGGAAGTCCTCGAGGCATTGATCGTGCAGCGCGGCGTCGGAGTCCGGCGCAGAATGATCCTTATTTCGCAAACCGCTGCGGAGCGTGGCGGCGGATTCTTGCTGCCGTTCGACGGGCGAGACCGCAAACGAACTTGCGACAGCCGCCGCGACGCGTCGTAAGTTCGCGGGACTTGATGCGCCGGGAGTTCCTCGACGAGCAGCTCCCCTCAAAGGAGGGGATGTTGAAGTCAGCGCGCGTGCCTGAGCAAGTGCGGCCAATTCGCTCAGGGGCGCGATCGTGGGAGCCAGCGCCGCAGCGGCGACGGCCGGCGCCGTTCCGTATTGGTCGGCCCACACGTCGAGGTCGGCGGCGTCGACATTGCCGTCGAGGTTCGCGTCGCCCTGGGCGCGCGTCGCGTTGCCGGTTGTTCCCAGTCCCCGCTGCCAGGCGAGGAAATCGGCGCCATCGACGACGCCGTCGTCGTCGAAGTCGCCCGTAGGTTCCACGACTGGCACGAACCCGAAGTAGTAGAGCACGCGGTCCATCACAACCGCGCGGTTCGCCGCGGTGGTGATCGTCTCGAACGGGAAACCGAAGGTGACGACCTGAGCGCCCGTGCCAGCGTTGGTGAACTGGACGCCGGCCGTGCCGCCGGTGGAGTAGGTGAGCGCCGCGGATGAGCCGCCGATGGGTGCAATCACGTCGGGGAACTCGGCGTTGTAGAACTGGGCGCCGTTGTCGAACGCAAACGCCAGCCCCGCGAAGATGCTGCCCGCGGCGCCGGTCACGTTGTACGAGTTGGCGTCGTCCGACACGTAGTCAGCCTTGAGCTGGTTGTTGTAGAACGCCGCCCCGCCGCCCCGATCCACGAGGTCCCATCC
The DNA here is from genome assembly GCA_044867485.1 of Lacipirellulaceae bacterium. Taxonomy (GTDB): domain Bacteria; phylum Planctomycetota; class Planctomycetia; order Pirellulales; family Lacipirellulaceae; genus Lacipirellula. Next base: position 8,067 of record JBIOVA010000141.1, read on the forward strand.
TATTTCCGCGCCGCTGACAAAGAGCTGTCCGCTGGAGTTCAGGTAGTTCGTGACGATCGTCTGCTCGGCGCCGTTGAACGTGTCGTCGTCGGTCGACTCCTCGCCGAGGTACCAGATGACGGCATCGTAGTCAGCCAGATCGACGGCGCCACTGATGACCGCGTCGTTGGTCGCCGAATCGAAGCCGAGCGCCACGGCGGCGTAGGCCTCGATCGCCTCCCCGACTTGAATGACATAGTCGAAGCTGTTGTTGTAGCGCGACCGGACGCGGTCGGTGAGCCCGTCGCTGGGGTTCGAGGCAAACTGGTACGGGTAGCGGACATTCTGTCTGCGCTCGTAGCGATCGAATCCGTCGACGATCAGGATGCGATTGGCGCCGTCAGCGGAGTCTGGGCGGGCGCCGGCGAGGTTGCTCGCGGGCGACGCGCCGCCGCTGTTGAGGGCCGTGACCCTGAAATAAACGGCGCCGCCGTCGAGCTGGTCCGCGGGAATGACGACCGACGTGGCGCCCCCGCCGGCCGCATCGACGTAGTCGTAGAACCCATAGCCGTTGTGCGACAGGAAAACGCGAAAGCTCGTGGGCGTCCCGCCGCTGACGCCCGTGGGCCCGGCGGTCCAGTGCACGGTCACGTCGCCGTTGACACCCGCCTCGGCCCGCACGTTCAAGGGCTTTGAAGGCTGGCTTGCGGGGCTGGTCAGTCCGCCCCAGTTGTCGAAGTATTCGAGGGTCGCCTCGTAGGTGGACCGGGCGAGCTGGTCGCGCACTTTGGGGTCGCGCATTAGTTGGGCGTCTTCCACCGAGTCGTGGAAGGCGACCTCGATGATCGTCATGTCCATCTCGGCCGAGGCGCCCTCGTCGATTTCGCCAAACTGGCCGGTAAACGTGTGCGTCGTGCGCGTGCTCCAGGTGTGCTCGAACAACCCGTTGAGGGCCTGCATGTCCTGATTGATTTGCCGGCCGGTGTAGAGGGCCAGGTCAGCCTGGTGCGGCGTGCGGTCGGAGGCGTCGGCGTCGATCAGCCCCACGGCGCCGCGTCCGCCGCCGGCGTTCGAGTGGAACCCGATGTACACGCTCGTGCCAAACGGGTTGGCGTTGGCGTTCATGTGCTCGGCCATGCGCGACGGGGCCGACACGTTGCTCGTGCCGATGATGGCGGCGGCGCTGTTGCCCTGCCCCACGGCGCGCCACAGCCACATGAGCGAATTTTCGTCTTCGCGCGGGTAGCCGGAGATCGTGCCGCTGGCGGCGCCGACGCCGGCGGGTCCGTCCTTCACGTCGCCCATGCCGTTGCCAAAGCGGATGGCGTCGGCAATGACGACCGAACCGCCAGCGGTTGACTGGTTGCTGATTTGGACGTTGCCGCCCATGCCGGCGTCGAAATGATAGGCGCCAAGGTAGACCCAGCCTTTGCCCACCATGCGATGGTCGACGCGGATCTCGGTGACGCCGCCGTCACTGTCCGTAATCCGGTAGAGCTGGTTGGTGCGGTTGGAACCGTCGGCCGCCCAGACGTACACCGGATAGAAACCGGCCTGCGGGATGTTCGGCGTGTAGGTCGCCGTGGCGGTTTCCGTCGCGCTGATGGACGCGAAGCGATAGGTGACGACGTCGGCGACGGCGCCGTAGTCCTCGTCGTAATGGACGCTCCCCGTGCTGTTGGTCCAAGCGCCGGAGAAAGTAACGCCGGGCGAGTCATTGTCGAGAACGACCTCGTTCGTTTGCCGGCCCACGGGCCGCATCGGCACGATAGTGGCGCCGGCTCGCAGGAGGTAGTCGGCGTAGAAGGTGAGCTGGTCCTGGTTGCCAAAGTCCTCGACGATCTCGTTGTTGTCGCCGCGGTCGGTGGCCCAGCGATTGAGCGTATCGCTCCACTGCCAGCCGTGGCCGGCGGACGTGTACACAATCTTGCCGGTGAGGGCCCCCGCGGGCAAGACAGCCGACATGGTAAGCCGCGGCTCGAGCGATTCAAGTGCAAGCGATCGCGACAACTTGCCGCGCCCGGCGGTAGCTTTCCGATCACGTCTTCGCATGCCTGGCGCCTCTCCGCAGACTCTGTTCGCCGCGGTTCGTTGTGGGGCCCGCGACTGCTCCGTCCTCGTGCATTGTAATCGCGAATTCCGCGGCCGAAACGAATGCGTCGTGCGGGATTCCGCGTGCTGCGCAGGTCTAAGAGCCCCCTGCGCAAAAGCACTGTGCGAATTTGGGCGCCGCGCTTAGAATCCTACGAAACTCGGCAGCGGCGCAGATGCGATCCGCCGTCGCGTCGGCGATCACCCTTTGGCAAGCGAGCATGCGAGCGTGAGAAATCGGACCCACGGTTGGTGGATTCAGGCAAGCCTGCTACTCGTGCTGGCGGCCGGCTGTCGCCAGGCGACGGCGCCCCCGAAGGAGCACGCCGCAACCTTGCCGCCGGAGAGCGGCGAGGCAACGTGCGTCGTCGCCACCGTGCAGCCGCTGGCGACCGACGCCGGCGTCGCGGCGTTCGAGCGCGGCGGCAACGCGGTCGATGCAGCGATCGCCGCGGCGCTCACCCTCGGCGTCGTCGACACGCCCAACTCGGGCATCGGCGGCGGGTGCTTCATTCTCATTCGCCGGGCCGACGGGTCGCTGGCCGCGATCGACGGTCGCGAAGAGGCCCCCGTCGGCGCGACGCGCGACATGTTTCTCGTCGACGGCGAGGCCGATCTCGCCCTCAGCACCACCGGGCCATTGGCCGTCGGCGTGCCCGGGGCGCTGGCCGCGTACGACCTGGCCCTGCGGAAGTATGGCGAGTTAGACCTCGCTGACGTGCTGCTGCCAGCGGCGACGATTGCCGAAGAGGGCTTCCCGATCGACCGCGTCTACGCGGGCAAACTCAAGGCCACCGAAGAAACTCTGGCGAAGTTCGCGGGCTCACGGGCCGTGCTGCTCAAGAGCGACCGCACCGCCTTCCCGCGCGGGCATAAATTGAAGCAGCCCGACCTAGCCAAAACGTATCGTGCCGTGGCTGAGAACGGCATTGACTGGTTCTACCGCGGGCCGTTCGCCGAAAAGGTGGGCCAGTGGATGGCCGACAACGGCGGCATCCTGACCGCAGCCGACTTCGCCGCCTATCAGCCCGTTGAACGCGAGCCGCTGGAGACCACTTACCGCGACTTCTCGATCGTGGGCTTTCCGCCCCCCAGTTCCGGCGGCGTGCACGTCGCCGAGATGCTCAACATGCTGGAGCACTTCGACCTGGGCGCCGAGTACAAGAAGGATCCCGCGCGGGCCCTGCATATCATCGCCGAGGCCATGAAGCTGGCGTTCGCCGACCGAGCCTACTGGCTCGGCGATCCCGACCATGTTGACGTGCCGCAGGGTTTGATCGACAAAGAGTACGCCGCGGAGCTGGCCAAGCGGATCAATCCGGAACACGTTACCGCCGTCGAGTCACACGGCACGCCGCCGGGAGCCTCCGAAGACTTTTTCGGCGAGCGCCACACGACGCACATCGCCGCGGTGGACTCCGAAGGAAACTGGGTCGCCATCACAGCGACGATCAACACCACCTTCGGCTCGAAGGTGATGGTCCCCGGCACGGGCGTGATGCTCAACAACGAAATGGATGATTTTTCCGCTCAGCCGGGCAAGCCGAACGCCTTCGGGCTCGTGGGCGCCGAGAACAACGCGGTGGGCCCCGGCAAGCGGCCGCTATCGAGCATGTCGCCGACAATCGTGCTCAAAAACGGCAAGCCGGTGATGACCGTTGGCGCCGCGGGCGGTCCGAAGATCATCACGCAGGCGCTGCTGGCGATCGTGCGGCGGCAAGACTTTGGCGAGTCGCTGGCCGACGCGGTGGGCTCACCGCGAATACACCACCAATGGCGGGCCGACGTGCTGACGGTCGAAGAAAAAATGCCGGAGGAGATCGTCAAGAAGCTCGCAGCAATGGGGCATACGATCGACCTGATCGACACAGCCGGCGTCACGCAGGCGATCGAGATCGACGGCGAGGGACAGCTCGTCGGCGTGCACGACCCGCGCGTGCCCGGCAAGGCGGCGAGCGGGACGCGGCGCGTGGAAGGAGCAGTGGGGGCGCCTTAGTGCTCGGCTGCGCCCTCGACGGCCCGCATCACGCGGAGCGTGTTGCCGCCGAGGATCTTGCGGACGTCGTCCTCGCTGTAGCCGCGGTCCAGGAGGCCCTGCGTGATGAGCGGGTAACTGGAGGCGTCTGCGAGTTGCTCGGGGAGGATCGACACGCCGTCGTAGTCGGAGCCCAAGCCGACGTGGTCGACGCCGGCGACCTTCACGATGTGGTCGATGTGGTCGAGCAGGATATGAATCGTGCCGCGCGGGCCGCGGCCGTGCTCCTTGTCCCAGCGGGCCATGGCGGATTCGATTTTGCGCTGGTCGTCTGTCGCCTTCTCCTCCGCGCGGCGGAAGGCCATCCGCTCGACGTCGATGGCCGCCGTCTCGGGCACGAGGAACGCCGAAAAGAAGTTGACCATCACGACGCCGCCGTTCTGGGCGGTGAGCTGCAGCACGTCGTCCGGCACGTTGCGGGGGTGATCCGCGATCGCCTTGGCGGAGGAGTGCGAAAAGATGACCGGCGCCTTCGTGATCGCCAGCACGTCCTTTGCGCAATCCGGCGAGACGTGCGAAATGTCGACCATCATGCCGAGGCGGTTCATCTCGGCGACGACTTGCTCGCCGAACGGGCCGAGGCCGCCGACGCGGGGCTCGTCCGTGCCGCTGTCGGCCCAGTCGAGCGAGTCGGAATGGGTAAGCGTCATGTAGCGGGCGCCATCCGCATAGAGCTGCCGCAGCACGTTGAGCGAACCTTCGATCGAGTGCCCGCCCTCCACGCCGATGAGGGAGGCGATCTTGCCGGTCTTGTGGATGCGTTCAATGTCGTCGGCGGTGAGCGCGAGCTCAAAGGTCTCCGGATAGCGGGCGATCATGCTTTTGACGAGCTCGATTTGCTCGAGCGTCGTGGTGAGCGCCGTGCCGCGACGCACCGTGTCAACGGGCACCCACACGGACCAGAACTGGGCGCCGACGCCGCCTTGGCGGAGCTTGGGAATGTCCGTCTGCAGCGACGCCTGCGGCTTAGAAATATCGAGCTTGTCGAAGTTGCCGCCGGATTGTTGGCGAATCTCCCAAGGCATGTCGTTGTGGCCGTCGATCACCAGCGCCGACTCGTGAATCCGCCGCGCCCCATCGGAAAGTACGACGGGCGCCTTCTCTTCCGCTCGGAGAAGAGATTCACCACAGAGGACACAGAGGACACAGAGAAGTGGGGAGTGATAATTCTTCAATTCTTTGCTTCTCCTCCGTGCTCTCTGTGTCCTCAGTGGTGAATGCCTTGGAATTGGCGCGCTACGGCTTGGCGTCGAGTTGGCTCCACGCCCAGCGGTAGAGGTTGCGGCTGTCGACGTAGCGGGCGTCGGACGATGTGGCGCCCAGCACGACCATCAGCAGCGCGCGGTCGCCGCGCACGGCGTGCGAGACGAGACACGCGCCGGCGGCGTTCGTGGTGCCGGTCTTCACGCCATCGTAACCCTCGGTCTCCAACAGCTTGTTGGTGTTCTTCCACATCACGTTGCGGCGGTAGCCGCCGGGGCCCGTGACGGTGGCGCCGCGCTGGCGGGTGTGAACCACGTCGCGGAACAGCGGCATCTGCATCGCGCTGCGGGCCAGCCGCACGAGGTCGGCGGCGCTGGCCTGATGGCCGGGCTCGGTCAGGCCGTGCGTGTTCTTAAACGTCGAGTTCTCCATGCCCAGTTCCTTGGCGGCGGCGTTCATCGCTTCGACGAACTTGTCGTACGACTGGGCGGGCGTGAGCTTCTCGACCGATTCGCCGCCGCCGGGGGCCAGCCGAGCGCCAAAATGCTCGGCGAACGCCACGGTCGCGTCGTTGCCCGAGGGGAGCATCATGCCGAAGAGCAGCTCGCGGACGGTGGTCTGCTCGCCGGCGTTCAGCTCGGCGGTCGAGCCGATCGTGTCGTCGGCACGCTTCGAGAAGACGAGCATTTCGTCGAGCGCCTCGGGGTGATCCTGGCAGTAGCGCATCACGAGGTAGGCCGTCATGATCTTCGTGGTGCTGGCAAAGTCGAGCGGCTTGTCGGCCTCGTGGCTCCACAGCACCTCGCCCGTGCGGCCGTCGGCGATCGCCCAGGCCTTGCTGGTGACGTACGGCGGGCCGTCGAGCGGATCGGCCGCGGCGAGGTCCAGCTTGGCGGAGTTGATCGTTGTGGGATCGGGAGCGTTGGGGTCTTCGGTGACCAGTTCGCCCAGCGCGTCCCACATGGCTTTGCTCACCTCGCCGTCCGCGACCAACCCGGTCTGCTTCTGGAACGCGACGACGGCGTCTTCGGTGACAGGGCCGAAGTCGCCGTCAATGGTCAAACCGGGCGATGGCTCGATCCGGGCGTTGAGCGTGCGCTGCATGGCAGCCACGAGCGGACCGCTGTCTCCGAGCTTGAGCGTCCCATCAGTCGGCGGCTCCAGCGTTTCGCCCGACGGGTTGAAATGCCGGACGGCCGCCTGGGCGATGCGTCCGCAGAGAATCTCCGCGGCGTTGTCGTTGCCCCAACTCTGGTCGACGTTCTTGTTGGTGAGCACGCAGAGGGCGAGGGGACCGCTGGGGCAGTCGATGATCCCCGCGTCGCACCGCACCTCGTTGACCGAGCCGGTCTTATGGGCGATCTTCATGTTGCGGAGGTAGCGCGGGAACTTCAGTTTGTCCTCACAGGCGTAGAGGTGCTCCAACATCTTCTCAGACGATGGCTTGTCGACCAATTCGCGCTTGTGCAGCAGCTCCAACAGCTTGACCATGTCCGCCGCGGTCGTGCTGCCGAGGCCAAATTCTTTGCTGCGCTCGGGGAAGATCGACGTGTCGCGGCGGAAGACTTTCGAGTTGAGCATCGTCTCGGGGCAGCCCAGTTTGCTCATCACGTCGGCGGCCGCCTGCAGGCCGACCTGCTCGACGACTAGGTTCGTGGCGGTGTTGTCGGAGTAGACGATCATGAGGTGGATGGCGTCGCGGAGCGAGATCTGGGCGCCGCCCGAGAAGTGCGACGTGAGAATCCCCGAGCCGGGGACCTTGTCCTCCTCGCGCAGCGTGATCATCTGGTCGGGCTTCAGCCGCCCGTCGTGAAACGTCTGGTACGCGGCGATCATCAACGGGAACTTGATGAGGCTGGCGGTCGGCATCGCACGATCGGCGTACCACTCGTACGTCTCGCCGCTGGCTAGGTTCTTCACAACGGCGGTCACCTCGCCTTCGTGCGCATTGACCAACGGCTGGATGGCGTTCGCCAGATCGTCGCCGCGAACCGCTGTCGCCAAGCCCACTACGGAAATAAGAGCGAGTGTTGGGAATACGGCGGCGCAAACTGAGGATTTCATGGTCCACCTCGCAACCAAATGCAAATTCGACGGAACAACCGCGGTTCTCCCTGCCAGATTGAACGATTACTGGGGAATCAACGCCGCGCCCGTGCCGTTGACGTTGGGGTAATGGCACGTGCCGCGGTCGACCACGACGCCGGTGGCAATGTCTTTGGCGAGCAGCGCCGCGCCGTCCATGTCGACATAGTCCAGCAGCGGCAGCAGTTGGGCGATTGCCGAGATGCCGACCGTTGACTCAGTCATGCAGCCGACCATCGCCGTCATGCCCAATTTCTTAGCGCGGGCGATCATTCGCCGCGCCGGCGTGAGGCCGCCACACTTCACGAGCTTAACGTTCACGCCGTGGAAATGCCCCTGGCAGCGGTCGACGTCGGCCTCGGCGATGCAGCTCTCGTCGGCGACGATCGGCAGAGCGGACTTGTCATAGACTCGCTTCGCGCCGGTCCAGTCGGACGCCGGCAACGGCTGCTCGATGAACTCGACGTTGAGCCTGGCGAGTTCGCGCGAGTTGGCAATCGCCTCGTCGACGGTCCAGCCGCAGTTGGCGTCCACTCGGAATACTGCGTCGGTGTGCTCGCGCAGCTCGCGGACAATATCGAGATCGTGCATCGTGCCGAGCTTGATCTTGTAGATCGGCCAGCCGGGCATTTCGAGCAGCTTGGAGACCATCGTCTCGATCGTGTCGATGCCGATGGTGAAGTTGGACTGCGGGAGGCGGTCGGTCGAGAGGCCCCACAGCTTGTAAACAGGGGCGCCTTGCTGTTTGCCCCACAGGTCGTAGGCGGCCTGATCGAGGGCGCACAACGCGAACGGATCGTCGGCCAGATGCGGGGCGACTTCCGCCCACAGCTTGGGCGGGTCGACATCGGTCACGCTTTCGACGCGGCTGCGAACCGTTTCGAGCGAAGCCTTCATCCGCTCGAGCGTAACGCCGTAATAGCGGTTGGTCGTCGCCTCGCCGAAACCGCGGTGAACGCCGTCGGACAATTCGACGATGAGCGTCGGCTGGACCTTGGTCGCGTCGCGGGAGATCGCGAACACATGCCGCAGCGGCAACTCGAACTCGTGAAACGTCAGCTTGAGCACGCGTCGTCTCCACGTTGTTGGCCGTGTTAGCCGCGACGCGGAGGTCCGCCGCAGCGGAGCGCTCCACTACGGAAGACCTTCGCGTCGCGGCTAACCTGTATCGCTTGCGGTCAACGCACCGCCAGCGCCGGCTTCATGGCGAGGATGGCTTGCAGCAGTTCATCGGGGCCGTCGCGGAGGACGTCGCAGGCGGGGAGGCCGAGCTCGTCGCTCACGCGGCGGCGCTCGTCGGCGGCCTGGCGGTCGCTCAAGCGGCGGCTGTTGATGCCGACGCCGATCACCCGCGACGGACCCATCAGGTTGGCCATCGTTTCATACACGTCGCGCAGCTCCGCCAATGGCTTGAGCGGCCAGTACTCCATGCCGTGGACGCCTTCGCGGCCGGCTTCGTAGCACATGATCATCCCGTGCGGGGCGCAGCCGTGGAGCAGGCCCAACGTGACCGCCGAGTACTTGGGATGGGCGAGACTCCCCTGCCCTTCGACGACCAGGATTTCGTGGTGCTGCTGGGCGAGAATCTGCTTCTCAATGGCGCCGTTGACGAAGTCGCTCACGACGCAGTCGATCGGCACGCCATCCCCCTCGATGAGGATGCCGGTCTGGCCGGTGGCGATGAACTTGGCGTCATGCCCGTCGGCGTTCAGCGCGCGGGCCAGCTCCACTGCCACGAGCATCTTGCCGACGCAGCAGTCCTGGCCGACGGTGTGGATGCGGAGGCACTCTTCGCGCAGGCCGCGGCGGTGGGCCACGTCGCGTTCGTTGTTCTTGCGGACGTCGGTGATGCGCGCGCCGCTGCGGGCGGCGGCGGCGGCGAACTCCGCGTCGTCGCCGATGAATTCGTGCAGGCCGGAGACGACGTCCATGCCCTTGGCGATGGCTTGGAGGATGACGCTCCGCCAGGGAGCCGGCACGCGGCCGCCGCTCGGGGCGATGCCGATCATCAGCGTGTTGGCGCCAGGGGCCTCGTCGAGCCGGCCCACGATGGGCGTCGATCCGCCGACCCCGAGCAGCTCCTGCGTGGTGCGGCCGGCCTGCGTGCTATCCAGCAGTGCGACGACTTCCTCGGGACGGTAGCGGACGACGCAGGACGCCGTCTTGCCGGTGATGGGCTCGGTGTGGCCTTCGGTGAGAATGATGAGTCGACGCGCGGGAGAATCGCTGTTCACCGAAAACCTCTTCTTAGGAATCAACGACCACGAAATCGTGGCATCCGTTTCAACGACCAAAATCGAGTGTAATGGCCGCTGGGATCGGATGAAAGAGTCGCGCGCCGGCAATCACGGGGCCGTGACGCCGCCGTTACATGACAACGCGCAGGCCGCTATCGCGGCAGCGCACTGCCGCCCGCGACGAGCGCCTCGACCAGCGCGGCTTGCGAAACGGGCACGTCGCTCACCGCACACACCAGCGCGTGCGCGCCGCGGAACGGCTCGAGTCCCTGCGGCGCGCCCAGGCAGGCGACGACCGTCGGCCGCCATAGAATCAAATCTTCGAGCCATTGTTGAATCGGCGCTGGCAGGCCAAAGCGATGCCACGCGGCGGGCTTCACGACGATCGCCGCGAGGAATTGCTCCGCCGCCACGGCGTCCTGGCCCAGGCAATCGAGTTCGTCTTCGGTCACGTCTGCGCCGATCTCGTGATACGTCAACCGCGGAAACTTTGCCCGCAGGACGTCGCCGAGCACCGGCGGGTCGGAGCCGGCGGGCAACGGAAATGGATTGACCAGGATCGCGCACACGGTGCGGTCGGTGCGCAGCGGCAGCGCGCCGGCATCGTTCTTGGTGATCGCCACCGCCCGCCGAGCGACGACCTCCGCCAAGGCCTGCGTCGCGGCGCGATTGGCGGACTCGTCGAATGCGGCTGGCGGGTCGCCCATCGCCAACTCCTGCAACCGCCTGACGCGCTGGTACGCCACATCAACGCGGCTCTCGTCGAGCAACCCGGCCGCGACGGCGGCTTCCAACCCGTCGAGCGTTTCGACCGGGTCGGCGACGTCGAGCAGCACATCCACCCCGGCCAAGAGCGCCGCCAGCGCCAATTCGGCGCCGCCGGCGTAGCCCGCCTTGGCGCCCTCCATGAGCAGGCTATCCGAGACAACCGCGCCGCGGAAACCCAGCTCGGTTCGCAACAGGTCGGTGAGGATGGGGCGCGACACGGTCGCGGCGGCTCCGGTCGCGTCGAGCGCCGGATACCGCACATGGGCGGTCATGATCAGCGGCACGTCAGCCGCGATCGCTGCTTGGAACGGCGGCAAGTCGCGCCCGCGGATCCAACCGGCCGGGCAGTCGACCGTCGGCAGGGCGTGGTGCGAATCCTCGTGCGTGTGGCCGTGACCCGGGAAATGCTTGGCGGCCGCCAACGCCCCGCCGCGGCGGCAACCCTCGACAAAAGCCGTCACCAACTCCGCGACGCGCTGCGGCTCGGTTCCCAAGGCGCGGGTGGCGATGATCGGGTTGCGGGGATCGGAGTTCACGTCGGCCACCGGGCCGAAGAGGATCTGGACGCCAGCGGCGCGGGCGGCCGCGGCGGTCAACTCGGCAAAGCGACCGACGGCTTCGGGGGCGTCGCCGCCTAGGGCGTCGAACGCCAGGGCGTGCGGCACGAGCGGAAAGCCGCGCAGTTGTTGGCCGACGCCGCGTTCCAGATCCGCGCCAACGAGCAGCGGAAATCGACGTGCCGCCTGGAGCCGTTGGAGCACGCGCGGCGTATCAGCGAAGCCGCCGTTGAACAGCACAAGTCCGCCGACGGGGCAACGCTCCAGCAGCCGGGCGATCCGCGCCTCGTCCTCCGCGACGGTACGCACCGGCGGCAGGTTCGATCCGATGCGGACGAACATCAACTGGGCGAGCTTGTCGCGAAGCGACGCGGCGAGCGGCGGGCTTTGCCAGGAGCTCGTGGAGAGCGACATGAGGTGCAGTCCATGAGTCCTGTCGTTGCCGGACCCCGACCGTCGCATCGGGCCTTGGCGGAAAGCGAAATCGACGGATTTTCCCCTACTCTTCCGAACCGTCCGCAACCGTCACTTCTCTATTCCGAATCTAATGGCTTGGTCATGTCACTTTCTGCCAAAACTTTGCAAAAAGTCGTCGAACGTGCCAAGCAGTCGGCGCCGAGGCCGTGTGCAAGCACTTGCATCTTGCGCCCCTCGCGGTGGGGCGCCCCGCGGCTCACTGGCTCCCCTCGCGGCGACCGAAGCGGTCGTCGATATGCCGGTAAACGATCCACGCCGCCCAGAAGCTCGGGATCGTGGCGACCATGACCCACGCAAAGAACCCGGCAAAGCCCAGCCACTGCAACGGAAATCCCGCCAGGCTGGCCGGCACAACGAGCCCCAACGACATGAACCCGGTGCAGATCGCGTAGAACGAAGTGCGGTGCTCGCCCTGGGCCAGGTACAACATGTAGAGCATGTACCCGGTGAAGCCAAATCCGTAGCCGAACTTCTCGAAGATGATGCCGGCGCCGACGAGCATGATGTTCGTCGGCTGATAGTAGGCCAGAGCGACGTAGATCAGGTTCGGTAGATTGATGAGCACGGCCATCCACGGCAGACAGCGGCGCAGCCCAAACCTCGCCGCGGCCCAGCCGCCAAGCACGCCGCCGCCCAGCATCGCCGCGATGCCGATCGTGCCGTTGATCAGGCCGACCTGCTCTTCCAACAAACCCAGGCCGCCGAGATCCCGCGGGTCGAGCATGAACTTGCCGGCGAACTTCGTCAGTTGCGCTTCGGCGAACCGGTAGAACAGCAGAAACGGCAGCGCGACGCCAAGCGGAATGGCGGCGAAGAATCTGCGAAAGATGGCGAGCGTCTCCCGCGGAACGTTGCGGGGGACGGCCGCGGCGGGCCGGTCGAAAGGCGCCGGCCTCGGCAGGACGATCGCGTGGTACGTCGCCAGTGCGAAAAACAACGCGGCGGCGATGCCGTGCGTGATGGCCCAGGCGTTCTGCGGCGAGAAGCTGCGCCGCATGAGCACGCCGGCCAGCGCCACCAGCGCCCCCTCGGCAAAGATCCAGCCGCCGCGAAACGCCACGCCACGGATGCCCGTGAACCATGTTTGCTGGTGCGGCGAGAGGACGCGCATGTAGAACCCGTCGGCGGCAATGTCGTGCGTCGCCGACGCCAGCGCCAACATGGCGGACCCGGCGACGGTCCACGCCAAAAAATGCTCGCTGCGGAATCCCAACGCCACCGCCGCAAACGCCGCGGCCGCCGCGTACTGCATGGTCCACACCCAGCGCCGCTCGTTGCCCAAAAGCTCGACGATGGGACTCCATAGCGGCTTGAAGGTCCATGGCAGGCTCAGCAGGGCCACGTATCCAATGACGACGTTCGACACGCCGAGCCGCGTGTACGGGTACGTCGACACGGAGTGAACGAAGACGAACGGCAGCGCTTGGGCGAAGTAGAGCGACGGCGTCCACCACCACGGACTGCGACCGCCGCCAGCGTGCGTGGAGAGATGGGTCGAGCTCACGTCAGCGGCTTTCGCCCACCTCCGCGCGAGCGAGCGGCCCTTCGCGGCCAAGCCGCGTCACCGCCGACACGGCGACCTCGTCCGCGGCGCTGCCCTCGCCGATGGGGAGACGGTACTCCGCCTGCACCCCGGGCACAATCGCAGTCTGCCACTGGTTGTCTTGTCGCACGCGCACGACCCACAGCCACGGCGCGCCGTCAGACGATTTCATGCGCACGCGGAGACCGTTTGCGTCGCGATCCACTTCGGCGACGGGTCGTCCGTGAGTTTCTTCGCCGAGCCACGGCGACTCGGGCACGAGCGCGGGCTGGGAGTACGGCCCGCTCTTGAGTTTTTCGCGAAGTTCGTCGCGGTGATCCACCAGCGCCTTCATGCTGAAATGCACGTTGCCGCCAGCGCCCGGCTGCGCGCGCGTCGTCTCGATCTGGTGAATCAATTCCTCTGCCGGCCACACTGCGTCGGAAATCTCGACGTCCGGCCCACGACGCACGCGCGACGTGAAATTGCCCGGCCACAAATGACGGCCGTGCGTGTTCTGCTCCTGCCACCACGCCAGCAGCTTCGGATAGCTTTGCCCGGGACTGTCGATTCGCCAGTAAAGCTGCGGCGTGAAGTAGTCGACCCATCCCTCGCGCAGCCATTTGCGGGCGTCGGCGTACAGGCTCGCGTACTGGTCGAAGCCTTTGACGCCCTCCGGATGCCCGGGGCGCCAAATGCCGAACGGGCTGACGCCCACCAGCACCCATGGCTTGGCCTCTTTCACCGCGGCGTACATTCGCTCGATGAGGCGGTCAACGTTCTGCCGCCGCCAGTCGTCGCGGTCGAGCGACTCGCCGGCGGCGACGGCCCGCGCGTAGCTGGCGTCGTCCGGGAACGGTACGACCCGGCCGTTCTCCTCGACGGGGTATGGGTAGAAATAGTCGTCGATGTGCACCCCGTCGACGTCGTACCGCGTCACTATGTCGCGGACCACGGCCAGGAACCGCTCGGCCGCGGCCGGCTCTCCGGGATCGAACCACAGGTACTTGCCGTACTGGCGAACGATCTCGGGATGGGCGAGGCTCGCATGATCCGCCGACGCGGGCGTTTTGGCGTCGGCGTGCCGGACGCGGTACGGGTTGAACCACGCGTGGAGCTGCAATCCGCGGCGGTGCGCCTCGCGAATCGCGAACTTCAGCGGATCGTACTCCGGCTCGGGCGCCAGACCCATGCGTCCGGTGAGGTACTCGGACCACGGCTCCAGCGGCGAGGCATACAGGGCGTCGGCCGACGGACGTACCTGGAGGATGATGGCGTTGAGATTGAGGTCGACCGCCGCGTCGAAGAGCGCGATCAACTCGCGCTTTTGCCGCGCGGTGGTCCGTCCCGGTCGCGACGGCCAGTCGATATTGGCGACGGTCGCGATCCACGCGGCGCGGAACTCGCGCGGCACGGGGGGCGGATCGCCTGCCGGCTCGCACCGCGCCGACCCCGCCGCTGGCAACATGCAGGCGACGGCCGCCAGCAAACTCACGAAGCGACCCGCTTCTCCCTGCATGGCTCCCTCCCGTCGACTCACGCGCGGCGCACGCGCCCCGAAACGATGCGCAACCCCTGAAAAAGAAGAGCTGCCGCACGCAGCGGCAGCTCTTCCGGTCGTTTCCATCTCCTGACCAGGCCATTATCCCAAGCGCCGACGCAAGGCCACGAGCGCCGAGCCCGCCAGGCCAACCATCGCGGTCGTCGCCGGCTCGGGAATGACGACGGCCTTGGCATAGAAGCTCACTGTCGGCGCCGGCGCGCCAGGGAGAGTCACGCGGATCGCCGGGTTGGGCAGGTTGGTCGCGTTGAACGTCGTCAACCGAACCCAACGCGTCGGCGTGTTGTCCACGAACGTGAAGTCCGTCTGGTAGGACTGGCTTCCCGAGAACGCCATCGAACTCGAGACCGCCGCTGCATCGGTCGTGAGATTCACATGGGCCGACGTGGATCCAGAGAAGCCAGGCTCCTGGAACATCGCCTCGGCCCCCAGGGCGAAGCTCTCAAATCCCTCGACGGTCGACCCGGCGGCCGACGTGTTCGCAACGTCGTCGATCCACATCCGAATCGGCTGCGTGATGCCGTCCGAATTCAGGATGCGAATTTGTTCGAGGGCCGCGATTTCAATGCCTGCGGGGTCGAGCATCGAGTTCGCCGTTGTGCCCGCGAAGGCCGTCAAAGTATCCGTGGCCGGCGTGAACGTGAACAGTTGCCAAGTGCCGTCGACCGCCAGCGTTTGTCCGTCCTGATTGACAAACTCAATGCCGCCCGTGCTCCCGGCGTTGGAAAAAATGGGCGTGGCAGCCGCATTGTTGGTTTCGCGGATGCCAAGCGAGAGCTTCAGGTTGGCCGCCTGAACGCCGCGGGCGCCCTGCCACGCCAGCAGCGTGAGTGCAAAGACAAGTGTTCGTCGTTTCGTGAGCTTCCCCTCGCGTGTTGTCATTCAATGCCGACAAACGGAGCGATCTGGCCGTGATCGCACGCCGCGACTGCAAGCTCTTCTCGATTCGCGATCTGATTGTATGCCAATCGTCCGAGCGCCACAAACATTGTCGCGGATTGCCTAGGGAGTCAAATCCACAGGCTCCCAGCCGCCGCGATTCGCAGATCGCGGCGGCCGGATCCTTGCTCGATGAAATCCCGCCCCTAGGCCCCGCGGCGTCGCACGGCGGCCAGCGCTAAACCGGCGAGACTCAGCATCGCCGCCGACGCCGGCTCAGGAATCGTCTCTACCCGCACGTTGTCGACGAAGCTCTCCGCGGTGGATGACAGACCGGACCCGATGCGGACCACGTCGTAGCTGCGGAGCGTCAACGAGTTGGCTATGGTCTTCGAGAGTATGCCGTCCACGTAGAATTTGTAGTCGGCAGCGCTAATGTCAACGCGCAGGTTGTGCCATCCCGTGGAGCGGAGCGGCGCCGAGCCTTCGTTGAGCTTGAAGTAGGCGCCGGCGTTGAAGCCCAACAGCCGCGCCATGTAGAAATTGCCGCCCTCGGCCGCCGACGTGAGGTTGTTGTTGAGCCCCAGCGAAACGAGCTGCCCGGCGCTGCCGGGCGCCGTGCCGTCCTGAAGGTTGTGATGCTGGCGATACGGCGCCAGGGCCGCATTGCTGTCGTAGTAGTCGAGGCTGAAGCGAATGATGTTCGTGGCCGAAGGGTTGCCGGACTCAGTAAACGCCTGCTCGGCCCGCTGTGCCGTGGTGGCAAAATTGATTGAGTTGGGAGCGCTGGACGACTGCGCCGAGGAAAGCGTGCCAAACGCCACCGCGCCCACCTGATTCCACGGCGAGGCTTCGAATGCCGCCTGGTCGGCGTACGAATCAAAGTTGTCGCTCAAGAGAAGCGCCGCCGATGCGCTGGTCGCTCCCGTCGCCACTGCGGCTACGGCGAGAAGGCTGGTCAATCGTGTCAGTTTCATTAGTCTCCCCCTTTGCCGATGCCCGGCATCAGCGCTGCAGTCTCAATGGGCGAACGAAGAGTTTCACGGCGGCGCCGCGATCATGCACTCGATTCAGTCTAACTACCGGCTCACAGCGCCTCAACGATTTTGGCGCAGGCTTTTCGCGCTCGTGCGCAATCCCTTCGGGTGATTCGCCGCTCAAGGAAGTGCGAAGTCAATGGGCGCCGCGTGATCGGCGGAAACCGTCGCCGTCAGCGGTGTCTTGAGGCGCGTGCCGTACTCAGCCGGCAGCGTGATCGATTGAGCGGGCACGGGATCGCCCTCTTTCCATTCGGGGGGTAGGCTGACTCCCACGGTGACCGCGACCCGATACGCGCCCGCGGGGAGTCGGCACGAATACTTGCCGCCCTCGGAAAGGACTGCCGTGATCGGACGACCTTGGGCGGGAAAGAATGTCAGCGACCCGTTCTCGATGGCCTGCTCCTGATAGGAGATGCGACCTTCGATCGCCACGCCTTCGGAATCGCCGCCACAGCCTGTCAGGGCTCCCAACAGCAGCGCACATGCCACGCGGGGCCGGGTCGCGGATTTGGTGACTCTCGTCAAGAGACGACGCGCTCCCAAATTCAGTGTGCGACGATTTCGTCGCCGTTGCGCGACCCGAAAGCCAGGTAGGCGACGACGTCGACGCTGTCGTTGATGAACTGCACGCTGCCGTCGCCGAACGAAAAGTTCACGCCGCCGGAGTGAAAACTTGCGAACGGCAAATTGTTGACCGACAACGTCCGCGGGGTGTTTGCGGGCACTTCGGGTCGATCGCCCGCCGAGTTGTCGTGGCCGATGTAGCACCCTGTGAATGGATCATGATTGAGCGCGACCTTGTCGCTGACATTTTTGCAGGCGAAAAACGCCGCTGCTGGTTGCGGGCCATCCGGAGCGGTGTTCGCAGGGCTGTTCGGCGGATCCTTTGGACTCACCCAATAGGCGCCGATCATCCAGGCCCGAATCTGATAGTTGCGCTCGCCGATTAAGAACGTCGAGCTAGTCCCGTCGGAGACTTCCTTGAGTGGCACGGGCCAATCCTGGATGAGCAACCCGTCAAAATTGTTGGGCCCCAGAATGTCGTTCGCCGACCCGCTTTGCCAAACGCAATAGTGCTCCCCGGCCTTGGTCTTGGGGCAAGCCCCCGTGCGCCCGTAATAGGAGCCGCTCACGCCCGCGTAGCTCATGCCCTTGCGATCGGCGTTGCCGAACTTCTCGCGCTGGTTTCTCAGGTCCTGGTCGCTGGGGCACAGGTACATCGGCAGCAGCAGCTTGTTGAGCTCGTCCATTCCGCTGCCGTAGGCGTCAGGCAAGGACTTGTACTTGTTAACAGCCTGCTGGCTCACGCCCGATTGTTCGATGTAGGGCAGGATGTGAACCGGCCACCCCAGGCCACTGCCTTGGGAGATTCGCGTGTTGACGCTACCCGGTGGAAGGGTCCCGCGGCTCGTTTCGTAATTCAGACACGACAGGGCGATATTTTTCAGGTTGTTCTGGCACTGGGTGCGCCGCGCCGCCTCGCGGGCCGCCTGAACCGCGGGAAGCAACAATGCGACCAACACGCCGATGATCGCGATGACGACCAGCAGTTCCACCAGCGTAAACGCGCGCGCGGGAGAAGCCGCTGGAATCCACGCATTGCGGCGGTCGGTTGCCGTCATCGACGGTCTCCAGAAACTGAACGAGCGGGAGGCGCCACGGCGGACGGCGCTCTCCCTATCGATTCTAGCGCCGTGAAAAATCGACACAACGAAAATACCGCGCAGGCGTTTCGCGGCTTCGCGCAGGAATGAGGTGAATCACGACCGCACGACGGACACGACGAAGAACATTCGACGGTCGCAGGGGACGCAGAATCCGCTGGCACTCTGCTCCCGACCCTAGTGTTAGCGAGTAGGAACAGCCCAAGTCAGCGGTCGATCGCATCCGACAATCTTCCTGCTTGTCGTCTTTTCTTCCGTCGTGCCCTTCGTGCCGTCGTGGTGAAAATCACGTGTGCGACAAAAAAAGCCCGCGCCGCGGCATTGCCCCCGCAAGCCACGGCACGGGCCACGTCACACGACTGAAATCTCGTGGACGCCGCCGTCGATGAAATGCAATACGCTCTAAGCCCGACGGCGAGCGAGTCCCGTGAGTCCCAACAGCATCGCCCCTGCGAGGACCGCGGACGCCGGTTCGGGGATGCTTTCGGCAACCGGCGGCGCCGTGAGCTGTCGCTGCCAAATCAGAAAGTCGCGGCCATCGACGAGGCCGTTGTTGTCGGCGTCGCCGTCCGTTTTGACGGCCCCGCTCGCTTTCCCGTAACCAATTTCCCAGAGGTCCAGGTCGGCCGCGTCGACGATCGTGTTGCCGTCGAAGTCGGCGCTGATGGTCGGGGGTGCGATGGGATTGAGAACGACTTTGACGTTGTCGACGTACGAGGCGTGGTCGAGGTTCGACACGCCTGCACCCAGCCGAATCTCGTCGAAGCTTCGAACGACAACCGGCACGCCGTTAAAGCCGTCGGCCCGGTCCACGACGCGAGCGAGGATGCCGTCGACATAGAATTTGAAATCGAGGTCACTAATCGTGACGCCGAACTTATGCCATCCCAGCGAACGCAACGGCACGGCGGCCGGATCGTCGGTTCCGACCCCATTCAGCTTGAAAAAAACGCCGTTTCCGCCAACGCTTTCGCCGTCGACCAGCGGGTCGTATCCGAAGACGCGACCCATGTAGTAATTGCCGCCATTGGCCGACAGGGTTTGATTGTTATTCATTCCCATCTGAACCAATCCGCCGCTCGAGGACGGCGCCAGGCTGTTGAAAATGCCGGTGTAGGCGCGGTACGGCGCATCGTCCGGGGCGGTGTCGTAGAAATCAAACTCGAAATGGACGAGATTGTCCGCCGCGGGCAAACCGCTATCGGTAAAAAACGTTTGATTCCGCGGCGACGCCGCGGTGCCCGCCGCGCTGCTGACGGGAATGTTCTTCGCCGACTTGGTCCCGCTCAGCGCTTGTTCGGTCGAAAGCTCCATCGATGGGTGATTAGCGCCGAGCGTCGTATTGAAGAATGGCGGCCAAGCCACCTCAAAGGCGGCCTGATCGGCGTATGTATCGAACGTCTCTTCCAAGATAGTCGTAGGCGTCACCTGGGCTGTCGCGGAACCTGCCAGCACGAATAGTCCCACCGCTGCGGTCAATCGAGTCACGTTCATTTCCAATCTCCCTCCCCCGTTTGAAAAGCTCCGCCGCCTTTTCCCGTTGCTGGAAGAAGGGCGCTGCGATCTCTTGCGTTGACTTTCCGACGCGCTGCCCGCCGCCGTACGACATCGTTCATGATAATGAGCGTTTCCAACGGCGCGATACGAACGGTGCGTCTTTTTTTCTCGGTTGTGCGCAGAGCCGGCGACCCCGCTGTGAATGCACGCCGTGTGCCATGCCCTCGTCCGCGCGGGCCTGTTCGCCCGCTGCGCGACGGCCGCGGACTTTAGACCATCTATGGAAGAAAACCCGAGAAAACAGCCCCACGCCCGTGACACGACTTTAGACCATCTATGGGCGCGTTATCCCCGCGTCAGTTGCTTGCGATAAGCCAGCGGCGTCTTGCCGAACCGCTTGCGGAACGCCACACCGAACCGCGTTCCGTTGGCAAACCCGCACGCGCTGGCGATTTCGCCGATCGACATGTCCGTGCGGGCCAACAGCTCCCGCCCCTTATCCAGCCGTACCCGGCGAATTTCCTCCGCCGGCGATCGGCCCAGGTATTTGCGGAACTGAATTTCGAGACTCCGTCGCGACACCGGCACCTCGTGCAGAATGTCCTTGACCACGATGTCCTGAAACGCCCTCGCCTGGATGAATCGCAGGGCCCGCACCACCGTGTCGTCGTCAATCGCCAGGATGTCGGTCGACTGCCGGCTGATGACGCCGTGCGGCGGAATCTTGATCGCCGCCCTGGGGAGCCGCTCGCCGTTCATCATCCGGTCGAGCGCCGCGGCCGCCTCGTAGCCGATCCGCCGCCCGGCAAGGGCGACGCTCGACAGCGGCGGCGTGCACACTTCGCACATCAGCTCATCGGTATCGCCAGCGAGAATGGCCACCTGGTCGGGCACGCGAACTTCCGCCATGAAGCAAATCTCGGCGAGCTGCCGGCCGCGATGGGCGTCGACGGTCAGCACGCCGATCGGCCGGGGGAGCGACGCCAGCCAGCGGCTCACGCGGCGCTGCTGCTCCTCCCACCCCAGCTTGCGGCCGCTACGGTAGCCGGGCTTGTACTCGAAGCATTCGAGGCCGCTCTCGCGCACGATCTCGACGAATTCCTTGCCGCGCTTGTCGGAGTAGCGGTGGCTGGGCGGGGCGAAGTACGCAAACTTCTCGAACCCGCGGTCGCGGAGGTGGTGGAACGCCAGGCGAGCGCGCTCGGCGTCGTCGGTCACCACGTCGCACACGCCGGGCAGGCCCTCGAAGATCGTGTCGACGTTGACCGTTGGCACGCCGCGGCCGAGGATCTGATCGACCTGCAGGCGGTTGCCGAATCGCACGATCACGCCGTCGCCCGCCCACAGGTCCGGCAACGCGGAGCGCTGCTCGTGGTCCTGCGGGTCGATGAGCAGATTCCAGTGACCGTGGTTCTGCGAGTAGTCGGCAATGCCGCGGATGACGCTGCATCCCCAGCTATCGTCGGTCTCGACCAAGACGGCAACCTGGCGGATGCGGGTGCGTGGATCGACGTCGGGCATGGCGTAGTGGGATCGCGGCGGAGCGATGTGGTCTCAGAAATGCGCAGTCGGCGGACGGCGGGGGCTGGATTGGACGTGACGTCGGCGTGGCATCCGCTTCCATTCTAGTTGGCGGAAAACACGCTGTCTGCGCAATAACGAGACGATTCTGCGTGCATTTCGCTTCCGGATTTTCGCTCGGGTTGTAAGCTTTGCGTAGCCGGTCGGAGCTCGCCACCCCGAGGTCCGCTGAGGGGTCCGGATCGTCGACTTCCGGCCGGACGCCTCGGCGGACCTCGGCGTGAGAAATCGATCTGCCGCTTTGGTAGGAAATGCCCCGACAACGTGCCGCAGGCGGCCCGCGCGCCCCCTGCCGGAAATGCGCCCGCGGCGACTAAACTGACGATTGAGAGTTCGCCACCGGTTCGGGTCGTCCGGAAATCGCATACAGGCATCGGCGCATGGCCACGGTCGCAGTTGGACTCATGAGCGGCACCTCGGGCGACGGGGTCGACGCTGCGCTGTTGGACACCGACGGCGAAAACAAAATCGGCTTCCTAGGGGGGCTCACGCTGCCCTACCAGGACGACCTGCGGTGGCGGCTGATCGAGGCCTCGCAGCACGACACCCCGCTGGTCGAAGTGCTGCGGATTGAGAAGCAGGTCACCGAGCACCACATCCGCGCCGTCCAGCAGCTCTTAGCGCAGCATCCCAAGCTGGCGAAGAAGGTCGAGGTCGTCGGCTTTCATGGCCACACGGTGCGGCATGTGGCGCGGGAAGGGCTCACGATGCAGATCGGCAATCCGTGGCTGCTGGCCCGCGAGCTCGCTCTGCCAATCGTCGCCGATTTCCGTCGCTGCGACATGGCGGGCGGCGGGCAGGGCGCGCCGCTGGTGGGGATGTTCCACCGGGCGCTGTTCAGCAAGGAGCCGCGGCCCACGCTGGTGCTCAACCTGGGCGGCGTGGCCAACGTCACCTGGCTGGGCGCCAACGAGGAAATCATCGCCGGCGACACCGGCCCGGGTTGCGGATTGATCGACGAGTGGGCCCAAACGATGGCCGACCTGCCGCACGACCGCGACGGGCACCTCGCACTCGCCGGACAGGTGGATATGGCGACGGTCGAGGCGGCGCTGGAGTCGCCGTTCTTCGGCATGCCCTTGCCCAAGAGCGCAGATCGGTTCGATTTCGACCACGTGGACGTGTCGCCGCTGGGTGTGGAAGACGGCGCCGCCACGCTGTGCGCGGTCACCGCCGAAGCCGTATACCGAGCGGTGAAGCGGCTCCCGGCGATGCCGAAGAAAACCTGGGTGACCGGCGGCGGCGTGCATCACCCCGTGCTGATGCGAATGTTGGGCGACCGGCTGGGGGAGATCCAGAGCGTGGCGAAGTTTGCGCTCAACCCCGACACGCTCGAGGCGGAGTGCTTCGCGTGGCTGGCGGTGCGGCACCAGCGTGGGCTGCCGCTGACGATTCCCGAAACGACCGGCGTCATGAAGCCGCTGAGCGGCGGCGTGATGGTGCGGTTCGGGTGAGCGCTGGGTGGCATGCCCTCGTCCGCGTGGGCATGGCATGTTCTCTAGTTCTCTAACGACTCACCTGGCCACGTCGGCGGACCTCCGAGGCCGTGCCACTTCGTCGAACCGGCGATGCCATCGCCGGCTTTGTGCTAGCGGGGGCTGGGGTTGGTTGAAGCTGGGCCGTCGTTATAATCGCCGCCCCTGTTATTGACCCCGACCCCTGCGGCGCACGGATGCACCTCACCTGGCGGCGACAATTTGCAGTTCGCGCGGCGTTGGCCGCCGCTTGCGCCGCGGCGCTCGTGGGTTGCGGCAGCACGCGAACCAGCAACACGATGCGCACCGCCACCGAGCAGATGCTCATCTCAGATGCGATCGACCGCACGGTCGACGGCATCGACTTCGGCCCGCTGGCGCGACGCACTGTGTACTTCGACGACAGCAAGCTGGTCGACGTCGTGGACCGCGGCTATCTGGTAAGCAGCTTGCGCCAGCACATGCTGGCCAGCGGCTGCGTGCTGAAAGACGTGCGCGAAGACGCGGAGTTCGTCGTCGAGTCGCGGGCCGGCGCTGTGGGGACGGACAATCACGACCTGTTGTTCGGCGTGCCCGCGATTCAACTGCCGCAAGTGCCCGTGGCGACGGCGATGCCGGCGGCGATCCCCGAGATTCCGTTCGCCAAGCGGCGCGACCAGCGCGGCGTGGCCAAGGTGGCGGTGTTCGCGTACCGCCGCGACACGGGCGAGCCGGTGTGGCAGTCGGGCATCGTGATCAACAAGAGCACGGCGAACGACATTTGGGTGTTCGGGGCCGGGCCGTTCCAACGCGGGACGATTTACGACCAAGCGCAGTTCGCCGGAAAGCGGCTCGTCGGCGAAGAGGACGTGGAGCTCGAACGCGACTCGCAGGTGGCGAGCGTCAACGACGAAGCGGTGTTCGGCGGCCTGCGCGGCGCGGCGCCGACGCGAATGGCACCGGACGGCGGCGTGCAACAGGCCACGGCGCTATTGCCTGTGGAGGACGCGCCCGTAATCGCGCCGCCGCGACCGATTTCGGAAGCGCCGCCGCCGTAGTAAATTAAAATCTCCTGCTCCCTCCCCCTTGTGGGGAGGGCCGGGGAGGGGGTTGTGGCGGGTACACGGGTCACCGTCGCCCGTCGCACCACCTGGACCCGCTTCATCACTCCTCCTCTAATCCCTCCCCATCGAGGGGAGGGGAACAGAGGCATTCCTATTGCTACTTAACATCGTCGAACGCCAACGGGTCGTCGTTCTTGGCATTGCGGATGCGGATTGACTTTTTTCCGGCGAGCAGATCGTGGAGCAGATTGCCCACAAGCTCGGCCCGCCAACCGCGGAGCAGCAACGGCGTCTCGTCACTTCCGCCGCCGAAGCCGAAGTGGTGAGCGATCAGGTCGCGGACGTCGGTGGCGGTGCCGACCATGCTGGCCGCCACCTCGGCGCGGCGGCAGATCGTGGTGAGCGCCGGCGTAAGGAATTGCCCCAGCAGACCGAGTTGCGAGGGCGGCTCGCGTTGGGCCGATCGGCCGGCCGGCTCCAGCGGCGTCTCGATGCCGCGCTGGACGCACGCCACGAGGTCGCGCACTTTGCGTTTGAGGTCGTTCCGCTGCATGCCGCGAATTGCCAGGATTTGATCGGGGTTGTCGATGCGGCGCTTGGCGATCTCAACGAGCAGGTCGTCGCGAAGCAGCCGTTTGGGCGGTTGGTTGAGCCGGCGCGCTTCCTCCTGCCGCCACAGCCATAGCTCGCGGACGATCGACAAGCTGCGCCAGTTGAGCGACCCGATGCCCGACACGCGGCGCCAATCCTTTCGATCCTGCGCGTTGGCGATCTCCTCGCGCCACGTCGCCATCTCCTCGTCGAACCAGCGGCGGCGGTCGAGGCGGTCAAGCGTCTGGGCGAGCAGCTCATGCAGCGGCAACAGGAAGCGGACATCCTCCAGCGCGTAAGCGATCTGGGCGTCGGTGAGCGGCCGCCGCCGCCAATCGGTGCGCTGCTCCCCCTTCATCGGCTGTTGACCGAGAAACTTGCCGACGACCGACGAGTACGCCGCCGGGTACTCGTTGCTGGCGAAGCCCGCGGCGATCTGCACGTCGAACACGCGGTCGGGCATCTTGCTCACCGACCGCAGCAAAAAGTTCATCTCCTCGCGTGCCGCATGGCAGACCACGACGCCGCGCGACTGCGACACGGCGTGCCATAGAGGCCGCACATCGACCTTCTGCGGGTCGACGACCGCCGCCTCGTCGGGCGTGATGAGCTGCACGAGGCACAGCTCGGGGTAGAACGTATCCTCGGAGACGAACTCGGTGTCGAGGCCGATGAAGTCGGCCGCGCTCAGCCGCTCGCTGAGCGCTTCCAGATCCCGTTCGGCAGTGATGGTCGGCGCGCGCACGCAGGAGGTCACTTCACCAGGAACAACCAACACATGAGAGCGAGGATCGGCAGCAAGATCAGGCAACTGTAGGCCATGTAGCCAAAGAAGCTCGGCATCTTCACGCCCGACTTTTCGGCGATCGCCTTGACCATGAAATTGGGGCCATTGCCGATGTACGTCATGGCGCCGCCGAACACCGCGCCGAGGCTGATGCCCACCAGGAGCAGCGGGTCGACGCCGGCGGTCGGCCCGACGGCGGCGCTCTCTCCTTTGGCCGTCTGGAAGAATACTAGGTACGTGGGGGCGTTGTCGAGAAACGACGACAGGGCGCCTGAAGCGAAGAAGAATTTCGCCGCGCCCATGTCGAACCGCTCGACGAGATACGAACCATTGGCCCGCAGGATGTCGAGCGCCGGCTGCATGCAAATGAAAATGCCGAAGAACAGCGCAGCAACCTCGATGATGGCGCCGTAGTTGAAACCGTTATCGATCCGCGGCGACGCCGGGCCGAACCACAGCGACGCGGCGACGAGCACGAGTTGCACAATCTCGCGAAAGTACATCCATGGATGCCAGCTCGTCCCGGGGAAGGCCTTGGTCGGGTCGAGCAGCGCGACGGCAAGCACGATGCCGATCAGCAGCAGGCCGTTGAGGCCGAGTCCTCGAACTGCAAGCGGGCGGATTTGGGTGACGTCGCGCTGAATGTCGCGAATGGCCTCCGTGCGATAGAAGTAAAATTGGTCGAGCGCAAGATACGTCACCAGCAGCGCGCCATTGACGAAGGCCCATTCTCGCCACAGTCCGAGCGTCCATGTGAAGCTCACGCCTTGCAGGTAGCCGAGGAACAGCGGCGGGTCGCCGATCGGCAGCAGGCAGCCGCCGCAGTTGCACGCGATGAAGATGAAGAAGATGACCGTGTGGGCCACGTGCTTGCGCTCGCGATTGGTTTCCAGCAGCGGCCTCACGAGCAGCATGGCGGCGCCGGTCGTTCCGATGAGGCTGGCCAGCAAGCCGCCAATGGCCATGAACGACGCGTTGGTCGTCGGGCTGGCCATCAAGTCGCCGGTGATGCGGATCCCGCCAGCGATCGTATAAAGGCTGAACAACAGCACGATGAACGGGATGAACTCGGAAAGAATCGCGTTAGCGAGCACGGTCTTAACAAAGCCGGCCTGCACGCCGGCCTGCGGCTGGACCACGCCGTGGGCGGGCCAGTGGAGATCGATCGCCTCGCGATGGACGAAGGCGTAGTAGGCGAGCGTGAGCAGCCCCAGTCCGGCGGCAACGTAGAAACGGTGGAGATTGCTCTCCCACCAATGCTCCGTGGCGTGGATGAGCGGGAGCGTCGCGATCGCGCCCAGTAGTAGCACGAACGGGATGATCGTCCAGTACGGCGGCGGAGCGCCGGCGCGATCGTGCTCGGCTGACTCGGCGGCTGGTTCGGCGGCTGGTTCGGCGATCTCCGCGGGCTCCGCGTCCGCGGCGGCTTGCACTTGGTGCCCTCCGCTGGCCGCGGCGGTCCAAAGTTGCGGCCAGCCGCCTAAAAAACTCAATCCATACGCAGCGGCGACGGCGAGTACGATCCAGGCGACGCGATCGGGTCTGGCGTCCGACGGGGCGGCGGTCATCGCAGGGTCTTTCGTCCGGGAAAGTATGCAGGAAGGCGCCGCCCGAGCAAGCCCAAGACTAAGCGCTCCGGCGGCGTTCGTCCAGTCGCGCCTTTTGGCCCATTGGCTGCGGCGGTAAACTGGCCGATGGATGGATTTCGCGCCGCGTCGCGGCGGCAGTTCCTTTTCGCTCACGCCGATCCGAAGCCGATGACCGAGGTCTGGCTGCAATCGAATCGGCGCGTCCTGGCACTGGCCCTGGTGCCAGCGGCGCTGTTGGTCGTCGTCGGCGCCGCGCTGTTGGGAGTTGTTGCGGCGCTGGCGCTGCGAATCGTCGCGTGGGCGCTGGTAGGCGTCGGCGCCCAGCTGGCCGTGGGACTCATTGGACAACTGCGCCAGCCGCGCATCGCCTATCGCGACGGCGAGGTGCTGTTCCGGCTCCGGGCGGGATTGCCGGTCGCGGTCCCTGTCGACGTCGTCGAGGCGTTCTTCCTGGGTCAGGGACCTGCCCATCTGCCGCGCACCCACGGCCCCGACGCCGAGACGGTGAACCTTGTCGCGCGGCTTTCGCAGAAGTCGCCCGAGTGGATGCACGTGGACGTGAAGCCGGCGCTGGGACATTGGTGTGAAGGGTACGTCACGATCCGCGGCACGTGGTGCGAACCGCTGACGACCGAGGTGATCCGGCGGCTCAACGCGCGGCTGCGCGAACTGCGCACGGCGGCGGCGGGCGGCGTGGCGCCGGCGCCAAGCGAGGCGTCGTTGTGAACGCTGCGGCGCCCCGATTGCTGGTGAGCGTGCGCAACGCCGCGGAGGCAGACGCCACGCTGTTGGGCGGCGCCGATTGGATCGATCTCAAGGAGCCGCTGCGCGGCGCGTTGGGCGCCGTCGATGCGGCGACGGTGCGCGAAGTCGTCGCATGCGTCGATGGGCGGGTTTCGATTTCGGCCGCGGCCGGCGAGCTTGTCGACTGGCCCGATGCACACGCCGGGCATCTGCTTGATTCGCCTGGCGTGTCGCACATCAAGCTTGGCCTGGCCGGGTGTAGCGCGTTCGACTGGCGCCCGCGATGGCGTGCCGCTCAATCTCAACTCGCCGCCGCGGAAAAACAACTCGTCGCAGTCGTGTACGCCGATGCGAATGCGGCCGACGCCCCCCAACCGGCGGAGGTCCTCGCCGCCGCGGCCGACGCGGGCTGCCCATGGGTGCTGTGGGATACCTACAACAAATCCACCGGTCCGCTCGACATGCACCTCGAACTAGGCGCGTTGTGCGCGATGCTCGCGACGGCGCGCGCGTGTGGGCAAAAGACCGTGGTCGCAGGTCGGTTGGATGCTCAGGCAATCGCCCGTTTGCCGCTGAAATTCATCGATATGATCGCGGTGCGCGGCGCCGCGTGCGTGGGGTCGCGTGAGTCAACCGTCTGTCACCTCCGCGTTGCAGCGCTGCGCGACCTGCTGGTGCGGCACGCCGAGTGCTACACTGACTCCCTCAGGTAATGCGTCGACGCAACTCATGTCGAGTTTTCCGTCACGCGCAGGATTTTCTTGACACGGGCGCCCAATCCGGCATATTGGCAGTCAGTGTGCGCGGCCGCGAGGCGCGGCTTGAGGGAGGACGCGCACCGTCCGCAGGCGAGCGCGGCGAATTGTTCCGTCATGAATCTCTGAAACCATACAAGGGGAGAGACCAGACGTGGCCAAGTCGGTGCTGGAAGCCATCAGGCTCGGAATTTGGGATTACGAACCGGATGACGTGGAAGAACGACGATTCCCGGCCACGCGGGCGATGCCGGGGACGGATGAAAAGCTGGAAGTGCTGGCCGCCCGCATTCGCGCCGGCCTGCCGTTGTGGCATCATGGCGATCGGATGGATTACGACGACGAAGCCTGAGGCGCCGCGGCGCCTCAGATTCGCCAAGCGTCACGATCGCAAGGAGCCACGCGTGCCCAAGTTCCACTTCGAGATTCCCCACACGCTCTCCGCGGCCGACGCTAAGTCGCGGTTGGAGCGGTTCATTGAGTCCTTGCAGAGCAAGTTTCAGGACAAGGTGAGCGACCTTGACCAACAGTGGAACGGCAACACGCTGGCGTTTGGCTTCAAGACGTTTGGCATCAAGATCACCGGCGACATTACGGCGCAGGACGACAAGCTCGACGTCAACGGCGAGATTCCATTCACGGCGATGATGTTCAAGGGGAAGATCGAGTCGGAAGTTCGCGAGCAACTTGGGCGGTTGATGCGCGTGTAGCGCGATGACAGATTTAGCCGCTGAGCTTGCTCCGCGAGCCCGCCGCGGGCGGCGGGGCGACATGCCAGTGCGGCGCGCATCTCACTTGTCGGCGCGAATCGTTACGGTCTGGGCGTCGCGTGTGAAGGCCAAGCCGGCGGGCGCGAGAATCGCTTCGAGCAGCTCGTCGAGACTCGCTTCGCGCACGTTGCAAGAGACGAGCGCTTCGCGCGGCGGCGGCGCGGCGGCGACGAGTTGCTCGTCCCACACCAGCGTCAGTTGGAGCTGCGCGGCCAGTTGCTCGAGGACGCGGCCGACCGGCTTGTTCTCAATCGTGAGCGTGAACCGCCGCTCACCGGCAGGGGACGGTTGCTCGCGCGGCTGCGCCGGGGCCGCGACGGCATCGCCGCGAATCGCGGCCCGCAGGCGCTCGTGATCTTCCCACCGGGCGGCGACTTGCAGGCGGCGGCCCTGCGTTCGTACGCGCACTTCGAGATCGGCCTCCGCGAGCGACCGCACGGCGGCTTCGCCGGCGGCGGTCCGCGGATAGTCGCGCGTCATCTGCACCGGATGATTGATCGGCGCCAGCCGCCAGGCGCCAGCGTCGGGCGTCGGCTCGCCGGCGAGGTCGAACCCGGCCAGGAGGAGCACGACTCGGTCGATCGGCGCCACGGCCGGCAACGACCGCGCCGGCCACAGGTCGTGCGGCATGGCGCCTTCGTTGCGAACGCTGGCGTCCAACGGCGCAAGGACCTCATGGAGCAGCCCGCGCGGTTCGCTCAGCCGGGGAAACTCCCATGCCGTGGGCGTCAACCAAATGCGTCGCCTCGCGGCGAGCGCCTGGGAAATCGCCTGTCGCGCGAGCGTTGACAACGTCGCCAACTCGCGCGCCGTCTGTCGCGGGCCGAAGTACACGACCTGCCCCAACGTCGACCAACCCCAGGCGTCTGCGTCGCCGACGTTCGCCAGGCGATCGAGCACCGTGGAGAGCGGCTCGTCGCTGGCGGCAAGGTCGACCGTCGCCCCAGTGTTCACGCGGCGATCAATCCACAGCGGGAGACCCTGCACTTCGGCAAGCCGCACCAGCGCCGGCCCCAAGTGTTGCCCTTGCCAGGCAAGCGTGACGGGCTGGTCCAACCGCCGCGCGAGCGCAGGTTCCGCCAATCGCGGCTGCTGGGCAGCCATCGGACCGGCGCTCGCCAAAGCCAGTAAGAAGTGCAGCGTCGTCCGCCAATCCAAGTTCTGAAATCCAAAATCCAAAATCGGGCGCCTCCGTGAGACTTGCCGTTGGGTTTCCGTCAAGACCCGTCGTTGGGGGGACTTTTCGTCTTTTGACATTTTCGTTGTGCCAGGCGAACTTGCAATTACACTCAAGCGTGGATACTGAGGTGATTCCCACTGCGGCGCCAGGAGCCGCATTCGGCTTGTCGACTTTTCGGACGCGATGTGAGCGACGACTTCCGCCAGATTCCGCTGTTGGTCGAGTTCTACGAGCAATATCTCGTGGATCACGATATCGCCGCGTTCCTGCGGCTCACGTCGCAGCATTACCTGGTGGGCACGCTGGAGCGGCTGGTGGAGCACGGCGAACGCTCGGCTCGCCGCGGCTCCATTTTGGCCCTGGGCCGGCTGGCCGACTACCGCTCGAACATGGTGCTCGGCCGGGCGCTGGTCGATCTGGACCGCGGCGTACGCACGCTGGCTGAGAGCGCAATCGTCCGCTTGTGGCGGCGGATCGGGGCACCCGATCACGAGCGCCGGCTGTCGGCCATCGACGAACAGCTCGACGACGGCGACTTTGACCGCGCCGCACGGCAGTCCGGCAAGCTCATCCAGGAAGCGCCCTGGATCGCCCACTGCTGGTATCAGCGCGGCAAGGCGTACTTCCACATGACCCAGTACGAAGCCGCGGTGCGCGACTGCCACCAGGCGCTGGAGATCAACGCTTACCACTTCCAGGCAGCCGCCATCATGGGGCAAGCCTACGAGCTGCAGCACAATCTCGTGGCGGCGCTCGAGTCGTTCCGCCGGGCGCTGCGGCTCAATCCCAACATGGAAGAAATCCGCACGCGGGTGATCCAGTTGCAGCGGACGCTGAAGAAGGATCAGTAAGGGAAGGCTATCGGCTTTCGGCCGTCAGCTCTCGGCCAGAAGGGAAGCAGAGTGCGCCTTTCGTTCCTTTCTTGGCCGACAGCTGAAAGCTGACAGCCGAAAGCCTTGCGCAGCAAAGGAGCCCTCTCGACCTGCGCCGTCTACTTGATTGCCGTGTGCTCGAGTCGCACGGCCCGTCAGAACTGGGTTTACGGTCCAGTTTGCCGACGGCGTTGGCGGCCGGGAGGGCTCCACAGAAATTATACGCGCTGGCCGTCGGCGGGCGCCGAGGCCGCGTTGATTCCCGAGGATTCGTCGCCTCGAAGCGCAACGTTGCACGCGCTACCGCCGAAAAACGCCGCCGCCAATCGGCGCGTCGACGCGGGCCATCGCCTGTCGCACGCCGGCCGCGTAGGTGTGGGGGCTGGACTCGAACCGCGCCATCGTCTCGCGGCTCGAGAACAAATAGAACGCCCCGCCGTAGCGGAAGCCGAACTTCCGCGAGCCCGGCACGGTCTGCTGCTTCTCCAACAGGAGCACCGGATCGTAGCCGGCGAACACCGGGCTGTAGGCGTCGGGGTCGGCCAGGAACTGCTGCCGCTGCGGCTCGCTGACGAACAGGTAGGTGCGGCCGCGGTGCACGGCGCCAAACGTCGTGCTGCCGGGCGTCCACTTGTTGAGCGACTTGAGCGTCACGGGGCAGCAGCCGTCGAACGCCACTGGGGGCGAGTTCGGCGGCAGTGGCGGCTGTGCCGGCTGCATGGCCACGCCTTGCGGCGGAGCGGCGGCTTGGGCGGCGCGGGCCATCGTGGCTGTATTCGGATAGGGCGACGTCGGCGCGACCGCGGCCGGGCCGGCCGACGGAGCGGTTACGACAACTGGCGCCGACGGCGTTTGGGCAATCGGCGCATGTGCGATTTGGGCCTGTGCGATCTGCGGCTGCGCGATCGCGGGCTGAGCGCTCGGCGTTTGGACGCCAGGCGTCTGGGCGATCGGCTGTTGAATGATTGGCTGCCCTGCGACGGGCGGTTGCATTGCGGGCGATTGGACGGCGGGCGGCTGTGCCGTCGGCGTCTGCGTCGCCGCAACTGACCGGGCGCCCGGGCCCGCCGCTACCGGGGGCGCAGCGAACATCGGACGATAACTCGTGGGCATGGCGTTGGGCGGCATCGACGGACCTGCCGCGGTCGCCGGAGCTGTTCCCGCGAAGTGCGCATTGTTCTGCGACTGCGGCCCTGCGGCGCCGGCGTAGCTAGTCGCTCCCGGCGCAGGCGCGCCTTGGTTGTATCGAGTCATCGCCGCCGCCCCAGCGGGGCCGTTCGTCGGCAGTCCGGCGTAGGCGGCGTTGACGGCCGGGCCTTGCTGGGCGCCGCTGGGCGTCGATTGTCGGAAATGGCGCGAGAGATTCTGCACCTGGGCAATGTACGCATCCGGGTTGTCGGGCGGCGACAGCGTCGCCACCACGTTGCCTTGCGGCGTCAGTACCACCTCGGCGGGCACGTGGGTGATCTTGAACCAGTTGCGTAGCGCCGGCTGAGCGTCGGCGTCGACCTTGACCGGCACGTAATCGCGCTCCACCACGGCGCCCACCTGCGGCTGGCTCAACACGGTTTGGTCGAGCACCCGGCACGGGGCGCAGGACTGCGTTTGAAAGTGCAACAACAGCAGCCGGCCCGTTTGCGCGGCTTCCAGCTTCGCGGCGTCGAGATTCGTGCGCCAAGCGATGCCGATCGGCTCGGCGCGAACGACGCCGGGTAAACACACAGCCGCTGCGATGGCGACGAGAGTCGAGAGCTTGGGTCGGCTGAACATGGCGAATTCGTGCCCCGCGAATGGGAAGTGAAATGTCTGGACGAGCGGCGGCGCCGCGGGGTGGCGCGGCGCGCAGGGATACATCCCTCGCTCGAAATATCGGCCGGCAGGGTTGAGGGGCTTTGGCGAAAGAATGCCTGCTGGCGAAACTTTGTCGGAAGTTCCGGCAGCGCCCCTCGCGCGGGGGCGGGTTGAGTGCTCGCGCTGCCGCGGGAGCAGGTTGCTAACCGTTGGTTGGCAAGAAGTTACGGCGAGCGCTGACCTACGCGAGATTTGGGCGCCTAGCAGCGTCGGCCCAGGCCCCAACGACCAGGACACGGCGGCACATGCCAGCGCCGGTCGGTCGTTCCGTCCAACCTTGTCGGCAAAATCTGGCTGGCAATCTGCGGTGCTTCGCGGCGATCCGGCTGGCGGCCGCGAAACCAGCTTGACAAGAGCCGCTTTGCGACTAATATTGGCGCGTAGTTCAAAACCCTGCTGGCATATCGGCAGGCTCTTGAAGCCAACATGGCTTCCCCGTCTGGCGCCGGTCGTTGCGCCTCGGCTGATAGCGAATTGTCGACCTCGACCATTCGTGAGCCGATGCTCGCCGACGACGCCCCCGGGGTTATGGGGATTGGGTCTCTGTCTTTGCGGGCGGTTGCGACGCTCGCCTTGATCGGAACGACCTCGTTCGGCGCTGGCTATGCGTGCTCGATTGGCCCGATTCGTGGGGCCGTTCGCCCATGCGGTTGCGTCGCGACGGCCATGTTGGCACGGAATATCGTTGGCGCCCTCGGCGTTGCGAACCCGTTTTTGCAACGCGGGCCAAGGGACTAGGCATAGCCGGTCGTCGTTCCGGCGCCCGCTTTGCAGTTTGGCGGGGCTGGAGTTCATGGCCGGCCGAGGCGGTTGGTCGCGCTGGCGCCCTTGCGGTGGAGCGCCCACAAAATAGTTAAGGATTTGGCGAACCGGCTGTTAGCGCCGGTTCCACAGCGCGTCGGCGCCCGCATCGTGCGGACGAGAGCGTCGAGCGATTCGTCTCCAGCTCCGGATTCGCGCAAGTCGCAAGAGTTACTGCGCGAGTCGCAGAGTAACGCTCGCAGGTGCGCGGCACATGCGCCGCGGCGAGCCCCCAGGGACGACGCCTTTGAAGCTAGTGAAAGCGCACAGGAGGCGGCTTTCTCGCAGGATGTTTTTTTCGGGCCCGCGCGGCCCTTTCGATGTGAGGAATCTGAGGCGAATGTCAAAGAAGAAGCAGCGCCCCGGCGGACGATACCGCGGGCGCAACGGCAACGGCGCCGGTCGCAATACCAACCGCATGGGAGGCGGCCCGGGCGGAGGCGGGGGTGGTGGTGGCCAACGCGGCGGCCAATATCGCCGCCGGCCCTATGGCCAGGACCAGGGCCGCCGCGAATACGAGCCCCAGGACAACGGCGACTTGCTGCCGCTCACTCCCGGATCGGGCGTGCTGGAGATGCACCCCAACGGTTACGGCTTTTTGCGCGACCCGTCGACCAATTTCGACCGCGAGCGCACCGATCCGTTCGTCCCCGGCACGATGATCGAGAAGTTCGGCCTCCGCGAAGGCGTGCTCATCAGCGGCATGGTCCAGCACCATCGCAAGCAGCAGGGGCCGCGATTGCGCGAGATCCTCGACGTCGACGGCATCGCCCCTGAGGACTATCTCAACGTCAAGTCGTTCGACCAGCTCACGCCGATCAACCCGGAAGAGTGGCTGCGGCTGGAGACCGGCCCGACGCCGCTTACGACGCGAGTGATGGATTTGCTCACGCCGCTAGGCAAGGGGCAGCGCGCCCTGATCGTCGCCCCGCCGCGCACCGGCAAGACGATCATGATGCAGCACGTGACTCAGGCGATCTCCGCCAACTACCCCGAGGTGACCGCCGTGGTGCTGCTCATCGACGAGCGGCCGGAAGAAGTCACCGATATGCGCCGCAACGTCAACGGCGAGGTCTTCGCCTCAAGCCTGGACAAAGACGTCGAGAGCCACGTGCGGCTGGCCCAGCTTGTGGTCGCCCGCTGCCAGCGGCTGGCCGAGATGGGCAAGGACGTGTTCATGGTGCTCGACTCAATCACGCGGCTGGCCCGCGCGTTCAACAAATGGGTCGGCAACACGGGCCGCACGATGAGCGGCGGCGTCGACATCAAGGCGATGGATATCCCGAAGAAACTGTTCGCCACAGCCCGGGCGTTCGAGGAAGGCGGCTCGCTCACCATCGTCGGCACGGCGCTGATCGACACCGGTAGCCGCATGGACGAGTTGATCTTCCAGGAATTCAAGGGCACCGGCAACATGGAGCTGGTGCTCGATCGCAAGCTGTCCGACCGCCGCGTGTGGCCGGCGATCGACATCGAGCAGTCGGGAACGCGGCGCGAGGAAAAGCTGCTGCCGCAGGAAATGCTCAACGCGGTGACCATGCTGCGGCGCACGCTCTCCAGCATGCATCACGTGGACGCGATGGAGCAGCTCACCAGCAAGCTGGCGAAGTTCAAGTCCAACGCCGAATTCGTGATGCTGATCCAAGGCGCCCACGCCCTCGACTAACGGATCATCACCACGACGACACGACGAACACGACGGGAAGCATGAGAAAAGACGGACGGAACCGCTCATCGACGCGAATGGACGCTCATCAAAATCAGCGATGATTAGCGTGAATCAGCGGTTCATCTTTCGGGTCCTTAGCGTTTGTCGTGCCCATCGCGTCGTCGTGGTGACAAAAGTCGCCGTACCTGAACCGCATTCTCACGGCGCCCTGCCCCGTTTATGATGGATCGCACGGCACGTTCGCGCCGTTCGGAGGGTAAGCGAATGGCTAGCGGCCTGATTGGAATTCAGGTGCCGGGAAACCGGTTGTGGGTTCGAGTCCCATGCCCTCCGCTCTGACTTGGCGTCGCGCGGCGCCTCTGCTCGACAAGAATTGTGCGGTCGCGCCGCGCCTTGGCGCCCCCTGATCGCTGCACTCAAGTCTGATCCCTGACCAATCGACCGTTCACCACGTGACTCTCATGGCCATGAGCGAGGGAGTGCGCCGGTTTTCGATCGCGCATTTTCTCTGTGCGCTGGCGTTGCTGCTGGTGGCCACGCCTTTCGTCGAGGAGCTCGCCTACGGCAGCTTGATCGAAGCGGTCCTCATGACGATCGTCTTGCTATCGGCCGTCCTGGCCGTGGGCGGCCGCCGGCGGACGCTCTTCGCGGCGGTGGTGCTCGTGGTTCCCGCAGTTGCGGGAACCTGGTTTCGCCACATCCAACCCGATAGCGTTCCCACAAGCGTCGGCCTAGGCGCCGCCATCGTGTTTGCTCTGTTTATCGTCTGCCACTTGCTCGCCTTTATCCTCCGAGCCGAACGGGTCAACTCCGAGGTGCTCTGCGCCGCCATCGCGATCTACTTGATGCTTGGCTTGGTGTGGGCCATGGCCTACGAGCTCCTATGGCGGGTTTCGCCTGAGTCATTCACGGTGAGTAAGTCCGCAAATTTCACGCGGACCATGGAGGGCTTCGACGCCCTCTACTTCAGCTTCGCAGCGCTGGCCCCCATCAACGACAACGACATTGTGCCCGCCTCGAACTTTGCGAGAATGTTGGTCATGGTCGAAGCGACGGTCGGCATCCTGTACATGGGCATGCTGATCGCCCGGCTGGTTGGCATCTACTCCAACGAAGAGGCGTCGCCAGCGCCCACGGACGCCGCGCCGCCGCCATTGATGCGAGATCGATAATTCTATGGAACGCCACGATCAAACGGCTGCAAAAACAGAACATGCCGCCCACGCTCCTCGGCGCCACAGCAAGAAGCGCCGAGTCGCGACCGGCCTTTCGATCATTGTGCTGCTCTACATCGCCGCGGCGTATCTGATCATTCCCCTCGTCTGGGAGCTGTACGAGGATCGCCATGCATCGTTCGACGACAGTCCACGAATCACCGAGACGGGCGACGGCCACCCCGGCGATCCCCTCAACGTGGCCCTCATCGGCGCCGAGGCCGAGATCGA
>JBIOVA010000142.1:0-3731 GCA_044867485.1 Lacipirellulaceae bacterium
TATCGAGCCGACTTCAAAGACAAACCGGCCGCCAAGCAACCAAAGCTCCTCAATGCCACCAAACAACATAAGAAGTGGCTGGCCAGTCTCCAAAGAAACGCCGCCTGAGAAATCCTTCACGGCGTTGGCTGAAGGCGTTACACAATCTCGATTGACGGCGCCTTGTGAAACGCTTTCAGCGTAAGGAATTGATCCGGGGCATCACCCAGGGTAGGCCGCTGGCGCGGCCAACCCTGGGCTACGATGACGTCACCGCGTTGCGGTAAGGACCGCGGCGGCACAGGGCCGCCTCACAAGGCGCTGCAGTTTGTCGCGTGGGCGCCCGTTCCGATGAGGGCCCACCATTCTTCGTTCGATTTTCGATTACGGAATCGTTGGGCGCCCGGCGGACTGGGCGCCCAACCTACACGCTAACCGCACGATGGCAGGGCGGGTACCGAATTCGCACTGCTGGACAAGCCAGCAGTGGCACCCGTGCGACTAGGCTGGGCCGTGTACCCACTTCGCACTGCTGGGCAAGCCAGCAGTGGCACCCCAGGCCACGCCGGAAGGAGTTACGGGCGCTCGCTGATCAGCCGCTTCATATCGCGCACGGCTTGCTCCAGCCCGATCATGATCGCCCGGGCGATGATGCTGTGTCCGATATTCAGTTCGCCCATCCCTGAGATTGCGGCGACGGGCTGCACGTTGCGGTAGGTCAGGCCATGGCCGGCGTGCAGCGTGAGTCCGGCGGCCAGCACCCGGGCACTGGCCTCCTGGAGCGTGCGGAGCTCGTCGCCGCCTGCGAACTTTGCCGTGGCGTGGGCGTAGGCGCCGGTGTGGAGCTCGACGGCGTCGGCGCCTAGCTCGGCGGCCGCGTCGATCTGCCGCGGATCGGGGTCGAGGAACAGGCTCACGACGATGCCCGCGTCGCGCAGCCGTTTGACCGCGTCGGCCACGCGCTGGCGGTTGCCCGCCGCGTCGAGGCCGCCCTCGGTGGTCACTTCCTCGCGACGTTCTGGCACGAGAGTCGCCTGGTAGGGCCTGGCGCGGCACGCAATGGCCAACACATCGTTGTCGCACGCCAGCTCAAGATTGAGCTTGACCGTCACCGTCTGCCGCAGCAGTTCGAGGTCGCGTTCCTGGATGTGTCGGCGGTCCTCGCGGAGGTGGAGCGTGATGCCGTCGGCGCCGCCCAGCTCGGCCAGCGACGCCGCCCAAACCGGGTCGGGCTCGTTGGTTTTGCGAGCTTCGCGCACTGTGGCGACGTGATCGATGTTGACGCCCAGAGTGGTCATGGCGTTGTGCGAATGCTGCGAACGGGCCCACGGCGGTGAGGCGCGAAAACGCCCCCGTATCCGCCGTTGTAAAACGTCAACGGGCGTGTTGTCCAGCCGCACGCCGCGGCCCTGCACAACCGGCACAGTCCGGCTGCGAATGGCCCAAGCCGTGCGGGAGGCTCCCTGGCGTGGGCCGCGACCTACGATTTCCCAGAACAAGAAAAACACCGGAACCGTTAGGCACGATTCGTTAACTGACCCCGTGGGGAGCAAGTCCGAAG
Organism: Lacipirellulaceae bacterium; assembly: GCA_044867485.1. Classification (GTDB taxonomy): domain Bacteria; phylum Planctomycetota; class Planctomycetia; order Pirellulales; family Lacipirellulaceae; genus Lacipirellula. The sequence continues at coordinate 1,541 of JBIOVA010000142.1, forward strand.
CAGGACCCGCTCCCGCCCCGCCAGGTTCGGCGCCGCCTTTGGGGCGGCCGCTCGGATTGGCCAGGTTGCTCGTCACTGTCACGGCGGTTCGCAGCTCCTCAATTGCCCCTGTGGGCACCAACGGTACAGGGACACACACCATGAACTGTCGTGAACTTGCCGAGCGCATCGAACAGCTCGAGCCGCACGCGTCCGCCAAGGACGTGGCGCGGGTCTGCTTGCTGCTGGCCAACTACAGCGAGAATCTCGACGACCTGCGAAGCCTCGACAGCCTGCAAGCAGCGTGGCAGGCCACCGGGCTCAAACTGCAGGCCGCCACCGACCAGCACGCCGCCATGACTCAAGAGCTGGAGGAGCTGGCCGCGTCGGACCCCGAGATGTACTCGAAAGAGCAAGTGTGGGTGCTCATCCGGGCCATCAAGGTCCAAAGCCAGGTGCTGCAGCTCTACGTGGGCCAGCCGGTCTTGGACGTGTGACGGGAGCGGATCAGCCCGCCGGCGCGGCGACCGGGGCGTCGGCGCTCACTTCCTTGAGCATCACCCAGCACACCGTCATGTAGATGACGATGCCGGTGATGTCGATGATGCCGGCGACGAACGGGTTGCTCATCAGTGCGGGGTCGAGGCCCATGCGGCGGAAGAACAGCGGCAAAGCGCCGCCGACGAACGCGCCCCACGTGACGACGAGGATGAGCGTGATCGGCAAGATCAGCAGGTCATGCGCCGTCGGCTCGGCGACGAAGATCACGGCCAGCAGGTAGGCCAATCCGCCGAGCCAGGCGCCAAGCGTCAGGCCCATCAGGAACTCGCGCCGCAGCACCCTCCACCAGTCGCGCACGGTGAGGTCGCCGCTGTTGAGCGCCGTAATCACCAGCGCCGCCGACTGCCCGCCGGAATTGCCGCCGCACGAGACGATCAAGGGCACGAAGAAGACCAGCCAGGTGATCGCCTTCAGGAGATCGTCAGCCCGCCTGAGGGCGAATACGGTGAGAAACGACGCCGCCAACAACACCGACAGCCACACGCCGCGCTTCCACGACAGGATGTGCAGCGGCGTGTTGAGGTAGGTCTCTTCCAAGGGTGCGATGGCCGCCGCCCGGTAGGCGTCTTCTTCGGTCTCTTCCCGGAGCACGTCGATCACGTCGTCGTGCGTGATGATGCCCACGAGGTGATGTTCGTGATCCACGACCGGGATCGCCAGGAAGTTGTAGTCGGCCACCTTGGCGGCCACGGCTTCCTGATCGTCGGTCGCCTCGACGCTCACGACGTCCCGCTGCATCAAATCGGCAATGGGGGCGTCAGGCGTATTGAGCGACGTTACCAATTGCCGGGCCGAAACCAGCCCGCGGAGGTGGTTCTCGTCGTCGACGATGTAGATGTAGTAAATCGTCTCGTGGTCCCGCGCGCGATGCGCCAACTCCTCGAGCGCTTGCCACACCGTGACCGACTCCGGCAGCCGGGCTACGTTGGTGGTCATCACCGCGCCGGCCGTTCCTTCGGGGTACTGGCTCAGGCGATGAATGTCCCGCCGTGCCTCGGTCGGCAGCAGCGGCAGCAGGGCCTCGACGGTCTCGGGCTCAAGTTTCTTGAGCAGGTCGACCCGATCGTCCGGCGCCATCTCCGCGATGAGCTGGCTCGTGTCGTCGAAGTCGCACGTTTCGATGATCTCGACCTGCTTGTCCTCGTCGAGATACTCGAAAATCGCCGCCCGGCGTTCGGCGTCGGTGGCTCGCAGCACCGCCCAGGTTTCGTCGGCGGCCAGGCCCTCCATGAACTCCGCCGCCCGCGCCGGATGCATCGCGGCGCAGAACTCCTGGAGCCCCAGGACGTCGTTTGTCTGGAGCATTTCGCGGAGCTCGGGCAGCAGCAGCGTATTGATCATGGGTCGCGTTTTATCGGCGGAGGCGTCAGTCTACGGAATCGTTGCCGGCTGCGGCAGGGCGGGCGAGACGCCGCCCATCGACTCCCGGTCAACTGTAGGCCCCTACGGTCGATGGACGGCCCGCTGGACGTACTTGTTCGCAAACTTCGGGGCCTGGCGGCGCGCCTTACGTTGACTCTTGCGACCAATCGGATTAGCCTAACGACAGGATTGGCCATCGGCGCCCTAGGGAAGTTTCCTCTGCGAGCCAGCCCCTCGCGCCGACCGGCCGCGTCACTTCTCCCAATCAGCAAGAGCTCTGCCGCCGCAA
>JBIOVA010000143.1:0-4965 GCA_044867485.1 Lacipirellulaceae bacterium
CCACGCCCTGCGGCGGACCTTAGGGCGTGCCACGCGCGAGTCACTCGCCGTCGTCGGCGCCGTCGAGGCCGTATTCTTTGAGTTTCTTATGGAGCGTGTTGCGATTGATTCCCAGACGAGCGGCGGCCTTGATCTGCACGCTGTCGCAGAGAGTCATCACCTGCGAGATCACCTCGCGTTCGACGCGATTGACGATCCGGCCGTGCAGGTCGACGTCGTCGTCAGTGGCGCCGTTGAGGCCCTGGACGACCAGCTCCTCGGTGAGCTCGTCGAACGACATCGTGCGTGGGCCGAGCGACTTAGGCTGCCGGCCCGTGCGGACGGCTTCCGGCAGCAGGTCGTAGGTCAACTCGTCGCCGGGGGCCATCACCACGGCGCGTTCCACATAGTTCTGCAGTTCGCGGACGTTGCCGGGCCAGGCGTAGCGCTGCATCGCCTCGAGGGCCCGCGGGTCGATGTGGGCGACATAGCGGTCGTTCTTTTCCTTGTAGAAATTGAGGAAATGCGTGACCAATGCTGGGACGTCTTCGGTCCGCTCGCGCAGCGGCGGCAAGTAAATGGGCACGACGTTGAGCCGGTAGAAGAGGTCTTCGCGGAAATTGCCGGCGAGGGCGAGCTCCAGAAGGTCGCGGTTGCTGGCGGCGATGATGCGGACGTCCACGCGGATGGTGCGCGTGTCGCCCACGCGCTCGAACTCGCGCTCTTGAAGCGCCCGGAGCAGCTTCACCTGGAGGTGGAGCGTGGTGGAGTTGATCTCGTCAAGAAAGATCGTGCCCTGGTGGGCGGCCTCAAAACGGCCGGTGCGGTTATCGATGGCGCCGGTGAAGGCGCCGCGGACGTGGCCGAAGAGCTCGCTTTCCAGCAGGCTTTCGCTGAGGGCGCCGCAGTTGACGCGGACGAACGGCCGGTCGCGACGGTCGCTCAAGCTGTGGACGGCGTGGGCGATGAGCTCCTTGCCGGTGCCCGTTTCGCCGAGCAGCAGCACCGACGCACTGGAGCGCGCCACCTGGCGCGTGGTGCGGAACACCTCGGCCATAGCGGGGCTCGAGCCGATGATGCCCGGCAGCGGGGCGGCGGCGTGCTCGTCGGCGGTTTGGGCGCGGGGAAGGGGCATTTGGGCTTGAATGTGCGCGGCACTTAGCCCCCGGTCTCTGACCGGGGGCTAAATGCGTTACTTTTTTTCGAGCAGGTCGAGGATGTTGCCGAGAACGGCTTGCGTCTCGGCGTCGGCGGTTTCGCTGGCGTTGTAGCGGTCGTATTGGCGGAGGATTTCGGCGGCGGTGAGCTGGGCGCCAAAGCGCTGGACGCTGGCGGCGAGCGCTTCGGCGGCGGCGCGGCGTCGGTCGATCGGTACAGACTGCGCGCTGGCGTAGTCGGCCAGCGCAGCTTGGCTCTCGGCCGTGCCGAGGGCCGCTAGCACTCGAAGCGAAGCTGCGGTGAGCTCGGGGATGAACAGCGTACGATTGACCAGCGCGGCGTCGCGGCGGAGCTCGTCGTAGGGGGCGTCGCCGGCGAGCAACTTGGCGAGCCAATCGAGGGCCTGCGCCGACTGCTGGGTACGCACCTCGCTCGCAGCGAGGGGGTGCTCCGAGAGCGCGAGCGCCCGCTCGACGAGCTCCGCGAGGGCGTCGCTGCTCTGCGGGCGCGGCGCGGCGACTAGCAGCGGGTCACGGTGAGCCAGCCGCTCGGCGTCGGGGTAGCGCTCGGCGCTGGCAGCGACGATGATCGGCACGCGGGCTGTGCGGTCGGCGGAGCGGAGCTGGAAGATCACCTCGCGGACGAGCGGCTGGCCGAGGTCGCCGTCGAGCAGGATGACCGCGAGCCGCGTCGCGGCGGCGGGATCGAGCGCGGCGCGGATCGCCTCGCGTCCGGTGGCAGCGGGCATCGCTTCGTAGCCCAGGCCGCGGAGCTGGCCGGCCCAGTCGCTGGCCCGGGTGAAGACGGGAGCCGCGGCGACGGCGGCGGGCTCGCCCGCGCCGGCGGCGAAGTACCACAGCGAATCGGCGACATAGCTGGCGCCGGGAAACGACCGCGGCGGATTGAGCTCCATCACCGCCGCCAGCGTGGCGAAGCGGAGGTCGCGCACCGGGCTGTGCAGCGCCGCGGCCAGCGGCGAGGGGCGGCCGTCGGCAGTGGCCAGGACGCCGAGGTCCTTGCGAGCGCCGAGCTCGGCGGCCAGCCGCGTTGCGGCGGCGTAGCGCTCGCTGGCCACGGCGTCGGCGAGCGTCGCGCTCACTTCCATGGGCGTCATGCCGGCGAGAAGCTGCTGGGCGTCGGCGGCGAGTTCCCGACCCAGCACGCCAGCTTCTTCGAGGGCGTCGATGAGCGCGAGACGGCGGTCGGTGGGATTGGCCTGCCCGCCCGCTTCCGACAAGGCGCGGCTGAGCCGGGCGCGGCCCAGGCTGCGGAGTTGACGGGGCGAATAGTCCCCGGCGACGAGCTTGTTCGCCGCAGCGTCCCACGACCACCACGGGTCGCGGCGATCGTCAGCGCTCGGCGGCGGGAAGGCGTCGAGTTCCACGATCCACTCGCGAACAAGGGCCTGGGCCTCGGCTGGCGTCGGCGTCGGCAACCCAAGGACGGCGAGGGCGCCTTGAGCTGCTTGGCGCGCTGCGGGATCGTCCGCGGAGACCGCCAGTGCTACCAGGTGTGGCAGCGCGGCGCGGATTCTGAGCCGCCCGGCGAGGGTCGCGGCATCGGCCCGCACCTGACCTTGCCCTTCGGCAAGCACGGCAATCAGCGGAGCGTCGACCGCGGGACGCAGTTCGGCCAGGGCGGCCCAAAGGTTCGTCCGGGCCTCAGGCGTCGCGGCGGCGGCCAGCGCCGACATCGTGGCGACGATCCCCGCGTTGCCTGTGGCGCGCAAGTCGACGCGCGCGGCGTAACGGTCCTCCTCCGCGGGGGCGTTGAGCTGTTCGACGATCTTGGCGAGACGCGCGGGGTCGTTGGCCTGGGCAGCGGCCGCGTCGAGGCACTTTTGGGCGAACTCGCGGGCGCCGGCCAAGGGGCTTGCTGCGCCGCCGTCGGCCGCCGGGGCGTCGACGCGAGTGAGGTGCATGAAGCGGGCCGAGCCGAACTGGCGGACGAGGTCGGCGCGTTGGGCGTCGTCGAGTTCCGCCGCGAGCAGATTAGGCAGAAGCTGCGCGGCGACGTCGACGCGGTCGAGATCGACCAGCGCAAGGATCGTGCGAAGCTGCTGGGCCGGCGTGTCGCGCGGCAGGTCGAGCGCGGCGCCGACGATCGGATCGCGGCGGGCGTAGTCGGCCAGCGCTGCGGCGCTATCGGCCGCGGGAGGGTCTTGAGCCATCGCCGGCGTTGCCAGCGAGGCGCTGAGTGCGACGATGATCGCCCACGGACGGCTTGGTGAGCGGAAGTATGGTGCGTTGGCCATGGCGTTGCGAGTCAAGGTGTGGCGGGTCAATCGTTGGGGCCGCGCTCCGCTGCCGCGTCGCGGTGAACAGGCGTGGCGATGCATCACATTCCTAATCGCTGCTTCCAGGCGGAGACTTGTTTGGCGACTTCCGCGGGGGCGGTGGAGCCCTCGCTGACGAACGCGGCGACCGCGCGGTCGACGCCCAGCACGTCGTACGCCGCGGCGTCGAGCTGCGAGTGCGCGGCCTGAAAATCCTTGAGCTCAAGCTGCACGAGCGGCAGATCGCGCTCCATGGCCACGGCGACAAGCTTGCCGATCGCCTCGTGGGCGGAGCGCTGCGGCACGCCGCGGCGGATAAGGTGTTCCATGAGCGTCGTGGCGTCGAGGTAGCCGCGATCGAGCCGCTCGGCAAGCGAATCGCGGTTCAGCTCGGCGCCGGCGACCACGGCGGCGGCCAGCTCCAGGCACGCTTCGACCGTGTCAGCGGAGTCGAACACCCGCTCCTTGTCTTCCTGCAGGTCACGGTTGTAGGCCAGCGGCAGGCCCTTCACGAGCACGAGCAGGGCCTGCAAATTGCCAATGACGCGAGCCGTCTTGCCGCGGGTGAGCTCCAGCACGTCGGGGTTGATCTTCTGCGGCATGATCGACGAGCCGGTGCAAAACGGCTGCGGCAGTCGCAGGAAGCCAAACTCGACGGTCGACCAGAGAATCCATTCTTCGGCCCAACCGCTGAGGTGCTCGGCGACGAGGGTCAGCGCGAAGGCGTACTCAAGGGCGAAGTCGCGATCGCTCGACGAATCGAGACTGTTGGCCACGATACCCTCGAAGCCGAGCGCGGCGGCGACGTGGCGGCGGTCGATCGGGATGGTCGTGCCGGCGAGCGCCGCCGTGCCGAGAGTGAGCTGATTCACGCGGCGACGGCAATCGGCGAGCCGGTCGCGGTCGCGTTGGAACTTCTCCGCGTAGGCGAGCCAGTAGTGGGCGGCCAGCACCGGTTGGGCTCGCTGCATGTGTGTGTAGCCGGGCAGGATGACGCCGGCGTCGCGATCGCAGCGGCCAACGAATGCCCTTTGCACGGCGGCGAGCAGGCCGTCGGCGCGGTCGATCGCATCGCGAATCCACAGCCGCAGATCGGTCGAGACCTGGTCGTTGCGGCTGCGGCCGGTGTGGAGCTTGCGGCCGACGTCGCCAAGCCGGTCCACCAGCGCCCGCTCGATGTTCATGTGGACGTCTTCCAAATCCTCGCGGAAGGCGAAGGATCCGGCGTTGATTTCTTCGCCGATTTGGGCGAGGCCGGCGACGATCTGGCGGGCCTCATCGGCAGAAAGAACTCCGACCGCGGCCAGCATCTGGGCGTGGGCAATTGAGCCGAGAACGTCGTGAGCGTAAAGCCGGCGGTCGAAGCTCACGCTCTGGGTGAACTTCTCGACGCGCGGGTCGGCTTCGCTGTGAAACACCCCGCCCCAGGGTTTTTTTGGTGTGTTAGCCAATGCGGTCGGTCGCCGCGGCAACCGCCAATTCGGACACGCGGCGGCGCAGCCCGGTGCGCCGCGGTCGAAGCGAACTCCCCCAGTGCGTCGGCGACTTCGAGG
>JBIOVA010000144.1:0-10029 GCA_044867485.1 Lacipirellulaceae bacterium
CCGCGCCCGTGAAGCGGATGTTGTGGTAGACGCCGCGGTCGTCGTAAAAGCCCAGGATATAGGCGTAGCTGCCGCCCATCGACGCGACCATGAGAGCCAGCTTTTCGCCGTCAGCCGAACGAAGCTCGTCGGCGCTGGGGATCAGAAGCATCGCCCGGCCCGCGGCGACAGCCTCAGCGTAGTCGGAGTCCGGACACATCCGCCACTGGGCGAGTTGCACGGGGTCGACGACGCCGCTCTGGGCCAATTTCAGCGCGTAAATCCCCGCGTTCTGTCCGGGCTCCACGGTCGGCAACATCCGGCCGTGACCCGCCTGGTAATCGACCAGCGCCGACCCCAGGGACCGCAAATTGTCGTGGCACACCAACCGCCGCGAGGCGTCGCGGCTTTCGCGCAAAGCCGGCGTCATGAGCATGCCGAGCGCCAAGAGGACGCCGGCGCCGACGGCGACGTCGGCGACCGACCAGTGCGTCGCAGTGCAGCAGCGCGCCGGCGCGGCGACGAATGCGGCAGCCGAGGGCGATGCCACCGCGCCATCGCATGCCCGCTTGACGAAGCAGCAGGTCTTTTTGACCAGGTCTTGCGGCGGTTCTTCGTCACCCGCCGGTTGATCGTTTTGCGACGCGTCGATTCGGGTCGCATCGATTCGCGACGTTGCGTCGACGCATTGGGCAGGTTCACCGGTGGCGGCAAAGCACTGCCGGAGCCGCTCGAACTCGCGTCGCCACGCGTCGTCGGTTTCCAGACGCCGCTCGACGTCCGCCCGCCGTTCGGGACACAAGTCGTCCAGCAGATAGGCGACCAACTCGTCGGTCATCGCAGTCGATCCCTCACCACCAGGTTCGACCGGGCCCCGCCCGCGTGCTGCTGGCTTGTCCAGCAGTGGGCGCCGTGTACCCGCTTCACACTGCTGGGCGAGCCAGCACTGGCGCCCCAGATACGCCAAAAAACAAGCCTGCCGCACGATTTCTCAGTATGACGTGCGGCAGGCTTGCTTAATTGTAGTCCAAACAAGGAGCCCCGGCCTCCCAGCATGCTGACAAAATCACGAACGATTCGCGGGCTGCCAGTCGCGCCAGGCGGCGCCCAGGCGTTGAATCGCCGCATGCAGCCGGCTCTTGACCGTACCCACCGGGACCGACATGGCTTTCGCGGCGTCACGGTACTTCATGCCTCGGAAATAGACCAGGTTGACCGCGTTCTTGAGCGGCTCGGGCAAGGCTTCGACCTCGCCGCGGACCCACTCGCTTTGCTCGCCGTGTTCGGCGTACAGCGCCGGATCTCCGGCGTCGCCGGCCACCAGGTCGACGAGCGTCCCCACATTTTCGCCGCCGGCGCCCTGCGGTTGGTTCAAGCTCAGTCGGCGATGCCGGCGGTTGCGCCGCTGGGCGTCGATCGCCTGATTGGTCGCGATCGTGTAGAGCCAGGGCCGAAACTTGCGGCCCGACTCGAACACGTCCCGCTTCACATGCACCTGCAGGAAGGTCGCCTGGAACACGTCCTCGGCCAGCGTGGCGTCGCCGAGAAACCGTCTCAGGTAATTGTACAACTCGCGCTGGTACCGCGCGACCAGTTCGGTAAACACCCCCGGATCGGCATCCTGGCGGTAGACGCCGAACAATTGCTCGTCGCTCATTGCCGGCAGGCCGCTGGGGCCGTCGGCCGCGAGGACGCCTTCGACGCGATGACGATCTTCCTTGGTTTGCTTTCTCATTTCTACGAACTCCTCAATCGGAGAGTTCGACGCCTCACCGGGAGAAGATCCTTTCCCCCGGCCGTCCCGGATACCTCTCGCTACCCTCGCATCATAACAGACGCCTAATCCATGGGCGGCGAGAACAGTTCGTCCGCGGGATGAAACCCTTGGCGAACCGCGACGGCCCGCCGTGTCGCGAGCCGATTGCACTGCAGGAGAGAAGGTGAGTCGCTCAAGAAGTGCGGAGGTTACCGAATGCAAGTGCCATGCCACCCGCTGGTTTTGACAAGAAACCAAACCGGGCGCCCCAGCTAGCAAAGTGGCAAAATGTGTCCTGGCTGGTGTTTACGTTGAAATACGGGGATTTGTTCGCCCGTGGTGGTGCAGCTTCCGGGCTGCCAAAACTGCAGAGGGGTACAAAACGGCAGTCGCCAAATGTCTCGGAAAGGGACGCTGGCGTGTTCCGTTTCAAGACACCCTGTAGCGGGGATTGGGGCCGGCATCCTTTTCAAACTGCCCGACGGCGAAGCGCGATTGCAAGCGCCGCCGTGGCAGCCATCGCGATCGAAGTCGGCTCCGGAATCCCCGCGAGCATCGCCTCAAACGACCCCGGCCCGTTCGCCATTAGGTAGGCTTCACGAAAGGCGGCGAAGTCGGCGTGGTCGATGCGCCGATCGGTGGTCATGTCGCCGCGCATGAACGTCTGTGCCGGCGTGAGCGTGGGAAAGCTCGCCAGGATGTTCAAGCGAAGCGTTGCGTAGTCCAGGACGCTCACGGCGCCGTCGCCATTGAAGTCGCCGGGCAGCACGTGGACATTCTCGTTGGATAGGCCCATGTCGCTCCGGAGGGCGCCGAGGATATGCACGCCCTCGCGGGTCATGTCGGTGGCGACGCCGTCGACCCAGTGAATGTGGTAGTCGGCCACGAGCGTGCGGCCCGGGAAATAGTGCTGGGACATCGCGATTCCCTGCGGCCCGGTCCACAGCCGGGCGGGCAGGTTGACGTTGGCTTGCCACGTGCCATACGTGCCGGCGCCCATCACGTGGAGCACCTCGTGGAACGCCACGTTGGCGTTGTGGTACTGCGTCCCGGCGCCAAAACGAATGGTGCCGTTGTAGTTGCCGTCGGCCGTGGCTACGCCCGAGTTGTAGTACACGTTGATGGTCTTGTTGTAGTTAGACCATGTGTTGAACATACCCACGGCGGCGTTGATCGCATTGGTGATGTTCGTGACCGCGGAGGGCGGCACGGGCTGCCCGTTGGCCTGGTCGGAGCCAAGATTCAAGAAGGCCATGAGGGCGGCGTCTCCGCGGGGAGCGGCGGCCGACGCAGCCAGCGCGAGGCAGACTGTCCACGCGGATTGTTTCAGACGTCTATTGGTCATGAGTGATCCGTCCTGAAAGTCGCGCGCATCAAGCGACGGTCGCGGCGCCGTACGGTTGCGAGCGCGACGATGCCGCAGGCCGCGGATGCGAGCGACGCGGGCTCGGGGGCTGCGGCGGCAGGCCCCGTGGTCAGATATTCGACGATTGCTTCGTACGTTGTGGCATCCCCGACGGCGCCGAAGCGAAAGGTGAGATTTCCATCAACGCCCGAACCGAACACGGTCGGGTCGAAGGCGTTGCCCAGGCTCAGTTCGGCGCCAGGGTCGAGCGTTGTGCCGCCGTTCAGAAACAGCTCGGCCAGGGCCACGTTGCTCGAGCGGACGGCCTCGTCCCAATTGTCGCCGACCTGGCTGAGCTTGCCGAGGTCGCGCTGCCAGGCGAGGAAGTCGGCGCCGTCGGAGTCGCCGTCGTTGTCGGCGTCGGCGGCGGCGGCGACGCCGAAGGCCGCCTGCCACACGGCCAAGTCCGAGGCTCCCACGTTGCCGTCGCCGTCGAAGTTTGTCAGCGGCAGGACGTCGAGGCGCTGGTCTTGGAAGCTGTTCCAGCTGTCCTCGTTCAGCGCGCCGCCCGGCGTCCCCCCAGGGCCATCGGGGTCAGGGCTGTCGATCTGGTAGTAGTTGAAGGCGACCGCATTCGGCCCGGCATTGCGGATCGCGACGGCGCCCGTGACGGTGTTCACCACCAATCGCAACGGCGTGGGCAGGAACAGAAATTCGGCGGGATCGAGCGCCTCGTCGCTGATGCGCACTTCGTCGATGGACCCGAACCATCGGTCCGTGTGCCCGTCGGCCTGGAGGGTGGACGAGCCGTACCGCCCGCGACCGACGGTCCAGCCCCATTGCGCGTCACCGGCGGTCGTGGAGCCGCCGTCGTCATAGTTGAGGCGGGTGTCGCCGGGCGTCAGGGCCTGCGAGTTGACGAGCTTATAGCCGGCGCCTGAGTCCTTGTAGAGCTTGAGCGTTGCGCCGTCGCTGACCGCCGCCACGTTGTACCACGCATTCAGTGTGAGGGGCCCGGTTGGGTCGGAGAGGTCGTAGGTGCGGCCGCCTTCGTCGGTAAAGAGGAGTTGCAGCGTCCCGTTGAAGGTTTTGAAGTACAGCGGCGCCCGGCTGGCGTCGCCGGCGCCGGCGTCGCGGTTGCCGTCGCGGCCGACAAACGTGCTGTGAAGGTTGGCGGCCGTTTGCATGATTGTCGCCTCAATGGTCCAGGCGAGTGGCTTGACGCGCTCAGCGTCGGTCGTCGGGGTGCTCTTGAGCGACCAGGTGGACAGCGCCGGAAAGCTGCCGGCGTTCTGCACGCTGAAACCGTTGGGCAACCCCGAGGCAAGCGCCGCTACCGGGACGCTTGCGCGGTACGTATGGCCGGCGAAGGCGTGGTCCCACGCTCGCAGCGTGTTGCCGTTGCCCGAGGCGTCGGCGACGGCGACCCCGGGCGGATTGGGAAAAATGATGCCTAGATTTCGGCCGTTCGTATCCTCGACCTGCATGCCGGCCGTGGGCACGCTCGTCCCGTCGCCCTCGAAACGCCAGTAGGCCAACGTCCCGGCTCCGACGGGCCGAACGGCGACGCCGGCCCACGCGAGAAAGCCGATCGCCGCGAGCGCGATCCCCAAGAATCCCCGTACCGCCGCCATTCGCTGTTCCCCTCCGCAGATGCCTCCACAGCGTCCATTGTCGCTACGGAGCGAATTTGGGGATAGAAAGTATTTGCGAAGATTGTTTTAGAAAAACCGCGGCGGACTGCCGGGCGAATCAGCCTCTTGCCAACGACAAACGAGGCGACGACCTCGGCGCGGTCGGCTGATGCGCGATCTGGGTATCTTCGACGTGAAGCTCGCCGCAGCCGGTGCATCCAGGCCATTTCCGCGGGGTTCGGAAACTCATGTCCACAACCCGGCGACGCGGTCAAAGCTCGCGTCGCATTCGTAGCCCTCGTGCGGCCGGCCTAGTTGGCCCCCGGGGCGTCGAGCAGGTACGCCTCGAGCGGGCCGTCGAGCCGGCGCAGGCCTTCGACGACGCACGCGGCGTTCAGCCTGGCCCCGGCCGGGCTGGTGTGTGTGTCGTCCTCGGGGCCGAAGTAGAGCGTCTTCAATTCGTCGGGCGCGTGCTTGGCGTAGCGCGTCACGATGATCTCGAAGAGATTGACGAACGGCACGCCCTCTTCTGCGGCCACCTGTTGGGTCGCCTTGCCGAAGCGGTCGAGCCGGATCGCACCGACGACGACAGGACTCTTGGGCCGGCGCGGCACGGGCGAGAGGAGGATCGGCGTCATGCCCTTCGCCTTGGCGTCGCGCACGTACTTTCGTAAATACCAACCGTAGGTGTGGACGACTTCGTGCTTGCCAGTGAGGAGGTTGTCGATCTCCTCGGTCTCGTTGCCCACGCCTGGCAGCGAACCGCGGGCGCGGAAGTTGTCGTTCACGGGCCCGCCATCGTTGTGGCCCATTTGGATCAGGACGAAGTCGCCGGGCTTGGCGTCGGCGAGGATGGCGTCCCAGAGTCCCTCGGAGATAAACGTGCGGCTGCTTCGCCCGCCGCGGGCTCGGTTCTCGACGCGCACCTTTGCCGGATCGAACATCGCGCCGATCTGCTCGCCCCAACCCCGACCGCTTTCGCCGCTGCCGTTCTTGACCGTCGAGTCGCCAACAAGCCAAAGCGTAATCGCTGGTTGGTCGGCGGCGTGCGTCGACGCTGTCGGCGGCGTGAGCAACGCCAACCCGACAATTCCCCAGCGAACGAACCGCGGCAGGTAGGCGTCGGCGATCATAGCAGCCATCGTAGCAATTCGCCGGCTCCGCTAGCGGGATGCGCGAATGGTTTTGGCGTTTTCAGGCGAAAACGGGTAGACTAGCGGCGCCGCGATTGACTGGTTTCGGCGGGTTTTCTCTTCGGCACGTCGTTGTTCGCCACGAGCTTGGCCGTGCGTGCGTTTCTGTAGCAACCCTGGCCCGCGAAGTTGGAGGAGCGACGTATGTGCGACTGTAGGCTGCGTCGCGAGTCGCACACCCGGCGATGGGCGGCGGCCGATTCCGCGTTCTCATCTCGGCGCCCGCGACGCCGCGCGTTTACGCTCGTTGAGCTGCTGGTCGTGATCGCCATCATTGGCGTGTTGGTGGCGCTCTTGCTGCCGGCGGTCCAGGCGGCGCGCGAATCGGCGCGGCGGAGCCAATGCACGAATAATCTCCGCCAGCTCGGCTTGGGGATGCTCAACCATGAAACTGCCAAGAAGCGGTTTGCGCAGAACGAACAATACGTGTGGCTCAAGAACGGCAAAGCGGGCCGCCGCGACTTGGCGTCGCATTTGGTGATGGTCTCGCCGTACGTTGAGGCGACCGGCCTCTACGGTCAACTTGATCTGTCGCCCACGGCGAAGGATGTGCCCGGCGACCAAATCGTCCAGGGGGCGCCGCTGCGGCAGTTGCCGTTGGCGGTTCTCAGTTGCCCGTCCGACGACAAGGCGGGGCTGGTCAATCCGAGAACGCCGTATCCCAACGCCTGGACGAGCCTGATCAGCCCAGGGATGATCGCCACAACCAGCTACTGCGGGTCGATGGGCGCCCAACTCATGGGCTGGGGCGGCTGCAATGTGAAAACGATTGTGGGCTATACCGGCACTGACTACGGACAGAACACCGTCTATCCGGGCGACGACTGGTTCAATACCACCTCGAAACGGACGACTTGCAACAATGCCGCCAACGAACGCGGCGATTGTCCCGATCCGAACACCATCAGCGGCGTATTCAGCCGCAGCGCCTGGGCGGCCTCACTTCGCGAAATTGAGGACGGCGCCTCAAACACCATCATGATGGGCGAGATTCGCCCGTCGACGTCGGCGTTCAACTGGATCCATGGCTGGACGCTTTCGGAGGGGCTGTGGTTTGCCACGACGGCGCCAATTAACTACGAGACGGATCCAGAGCGCGTCCCCAGTCCGGCGACTGTGTGCCGGAAATGGGATTCCGACTTCAATACGGCTCACGGCTTCAAGTCGCTTCATCCGGGGGGCGCGAACTTCGTCTTTTGCGACGGCTCGATGCATTTCCTCGCCGAGCAGATCGACTACACGACCTACCAGCGCCTCGGCGCCCGCAGCGACGGCGAGGCGCTCGGCTCCTTCGAGTGAGACGCGACAGAGAATGTCCTTGACCCGCCCCCTTTGCGTCGCGCTTCTCGCCGTTGGAGCGATCAGTGCAGCCGGCTGCTCAGGCACGTCGGGGGCGCCGGAAACTTATCCCGTGACGGGCGTCGTCAAACAGGACGGCACGCCGGTCGAAGGCGCCGTGCTCGCGTTCATTCCTGTTGTGGCCGCCAATGCGGCTGGCGCGGCGCCAGGCGGCCAATCTCAGACTGGCGCCGATGGGACGTTTACCGTTCAGTCGACGTTTGATCAGGGAAAAACAACGCACGAGGGCCTGCCCGCGGGGGAGTACAAGGTCACCGTCGTCAAGATGCAAGCGCCGGCGGGCGGAGCCTCCTTCAATAACCCGCCCAAGAACGTGCTGCCGGCGGAGTATGCCACGGCGGAGTCCACGCCCGTTTCCGCCACGGTCAGCCCGGCCGGACCGAACCAGGTGGACGTCTCTCTGTAGACGCCGTCAGCGACTGCACTTCGGAGCGGGTTACGCGCCTTCGGCAATCGCCGGCGGCTCGGAGGCGTTGATCAAATCGATCAATTCGCGCAAGCGGCCGAAGTTGCGGCGGTTGAAGTGGAACGCCAGCCGCGGTAGGCCGACGAGCGGGAACTCGTCCGCCTCTTCCTTGAACGCTTCGCGCTGCTCGAACACGCCATCCGCCAGGATGTCGGGGAAGTCGTCGTTGATCGTCGCGACGGTCTCGTCAGAGAGCCGCCGCTGCAGGCGGAACACGAGCTTCTTCCGCACGAACCTCATGCCGTGGAACACGCGGTAGAAATGCATGATCTCGTCGACCGTGTCGTCCACGTCGTCGAAGATCTTGTACAGGCTCATATCGGCCGGCGAGATCATGCCGTCGGCCAACAGCCGCTTGCCGGCAAACTCGTTCCACGACTTCCAGAAGTCGCCGCCGGGCTCGTCGAGGAAAACGACCGGCACGAGGTCGCGTTTGCCGGTTTGCAAGAGCGTGAGCACCTCGAGGGCTTCGTCCAGCGTCCCGAAGCCGCCGGGCAGGCAGACGACCGCGTCGCACTCCTTCACAAACATCAGCTTGCGCGTGAAGAAGTACTTCATGTTCACCAGCTTGGGGTCGTCGCGGATCACCTCGTTGGCGCTTTGCTCGAAGGGGAGCATGATGTTGAGCCCCATCGAGTGCGTGCGGCCGGCGCCGCGGTGGCCGGCCTCCATGATGCCGCTGGCCGCGCCGGTGACCACCAACCAGTCGCGCTCGGCCATCGTCTTGCCGAACTGGATGGCCTGCTTGTAGGCCGCCGCTTCGGGCCGGGTGCGGGCCGAGCCGAAGACCGTCACCTTCCGCCGGCCGCGGTAAGCGGCAAAAACCTTGAACGCGTATCGCAGCTCGCGGAGCGTGCGGCTGAGAATCTTGAGGTCGCCACGGTCGGTCCGATCGGCGTGCAGCTTGTCGGCGCTCTCGCGGATCAGCGCGATCAGATCGGAAATCTGGTCGGGTTCCAGCGGCGGGGTGGGGTCAATCGTCGACATGGGAGGCTGGGAGTTTCGGTCGCTACAGCACGGGGTGGTTGACTATAGCGAGTTCGGGGTCGGGTGGCATGTCCTCGTCCGCGTGGACATGTGCGTCCGCCAGAAAATATGGCCACGTCGGCGGACTTCCGAGGCCATGCCACCCAGAGTCGCGCTGAGGCTCGCCAACAAAAACAGCCCGGCATCCGTGCCGGGCTGCTTTCATTCTCAATCGGTTGCCGATCGTGAGGGCTGTCAGGCCGACGGCCGGCGGTAGAACTGGTACGCCAGCAGCACTTCGTACAAGTCGGCCGAGATGGTGATCTCGTCGTCGTCGAAGTCGGCCAGCCAGGTGCGTTGACTGCTGACCGCGTCGGCCAGCAACGGCAGCACTTCGGTGAGCGGCGCCGTGACGCAAGGCTTCCCGGCGGAATTCTTGGCCAGCGTCGGGGCGGCGTTCTCTTCCGGACCGCGGTAGAGCTTCAGGTGGCACGCAGGCATGCTCGGGGTCCCTCCCGTTGCCGGTGGTGTTAATGGACGACTCGCTCGCCCCCGGGCAGGCTCATCCCGAGCCCACCGACGGCGACGCGCATTCCCCCCCTGCGCGTCCTTTGGTATCGGATGGCGCGGACGGGGGGCTTAAACCTGGCGGCGCGAAAAGTCGGAGAATTCCTGCCGCGGCCGCTAGCACGACGGCAGGGGTCGCGCCGCCTCGGCAATCTATCCCGTCGCGGCAGGCGACGCCGTGCCGTACTGGAGCCCGCCGCTAGCATCACTTACCATGGCGGCATGGACTTCCGCGAACGACTCCAACGCGCCACGCTGCGCGGCCAGCAGGCCCGCGACGCCCAAGCCCGCGAGGCGGCCGCCCGCGCTCTCAGCGAGGCCGAGTGCCAAAGGCTCCACCGCGAGTATCGCGCGCAGCTCATCGACCACATTGAGCGCTGCGTCAAGCAGTTGGCGGAGAACTTCCCCGGCTTTCACTACGAGGACGTCGCCAACGAGCGCGGCTGGGGCGGCGGCGTGCGGCGGGACGACCTGGCGATCGTCGGCGGCCGGCGCGAAAACCTGTTCAGCCGGCTGGAGCTCGTGGTGAGTCCCCACAACCAGTACCACGTGCTCGACGTGGCGGCCAAGGGCGCCGTGCGAAACAAAGAGAACTTCAGCCGCAACCACTATCAGTTGCTCAAGGACGCCGACCTCGACGCTTTCCGCAATCTCATCGAGCAATGGGTGCTTGACTACGCTGAACAGTACGCGGCGAACGCGTGAGCACGCGCTGTGTGGGCCCCTGGGATAGGAATCTCTCGCGAGGGTTCGGACTGGTCGCT
>JBIOVA010000145.1:0-2256 GCA_044867485.1 Lacipirellulaceae bacterium
TGTAGACGTGCAGGTAGTCGGCGGTGTTATGGCCCATTCCACGCACGTCGTATCCCTCGAGGATATTGAGCATCTCGAGCGCCACGACGCCCTGCGTGTTGGGCGGCATCTCGTAGAGCGTGTACCCCCGATAGGTCGTCGCTATCGGATTCACCCAGTCCGTGCGATGTGCCGCGAAGTCGGCCGGTGTGAGAAATCCGCCGCGCTGGGCGACGTGGGCAGCGATAGCGGCCCCGATTGGCCCCTTGTACACGGCATCGGGGCCGTCAGCCGCTATCTGTTCCAACGTGCCTGCCAAGTCGGGGTTGCGAAAGACCTCGCCAGCGTCTGGTGCGCGTCCGTTCGGGAGCAACACCGCGGCGGCGCCCCGATCATCAGCGAGCCGCGGGGCCGCGGCGGCCCACTGAGCGGCCACGATTTCCGACACCGGGAAGCCCTCGCGCGCGTAGCGAATCGCCGGCGCAAGCGCCCGAGCCAGTGGAATCGTGCCGTGCGACGCCAGCAGCTCCGCCCACCCCGCGACAGACCCCGGTACGGTCACCGTGAAGGGGCCGTGAAGCGGTATATCGGAGAAGCCCGCCGCCAGGAGCCGGTCGGCGTCGGCGTTGGCACCTGCGCGGCCGCTCGAGTTGAGCCCCCTCAGCATTCGCGTTGTGCCGTCGAAGACGAGCGCAAACAGGTCGCCGCCGACGCCGGTCATCGTGGGCTCGACAACGGCGAGCACGGCGGCGGCTGTGACCGCCGCATCGATCGCATTCCCGCCTTCGTGCAACACCTGCAGACCGGCAGCCGACGCGAGCGGCTGGCTCGTGGCAATGACGCCGTTGCGGGCAAGAACAGGCGAGCGCGTCGCGTAGATCCGCCCGGTGGGCCGATCGCCGGACAGCGAGCTGGGTACTGCCATCACGGACCCGTCAAGTCACAAGTCACAAGTCACAAGTCACAAGTCGGAAGTCACAAGTCGGAAGTCACAAGTCACAAATCACCACGGTTTCCGTGCGTTGTGACTTGTGCCTTGAGCCTTGTGACTTGTTGTTCCGCCGGCGGCAACGAGCGTGGACGCCCGCGCCCCCTCGTGCGGCACCTCCGCGTAGCGCGCGCAACAGATCCTCGCCGAAGTCGCCATCCTGGAAATCACGCAGGCGACGACAAGGCGTCGATGGGTCCGCATGAACTTCATAGGGTTATAGTCCTCGCTGTCGCGAAGCGAGGTCAAGCCAATCAGCACGTTATGGGCTGCCCGCCGCCAACTGATTTGACATCCGGCGGATGCGGGTATATCTAGGCGCATCCCGCGGGTCGCATAACGGGCTTCAGCCGCCAGTCATCACGCGTCCATTGACAACTTTTCGACCTCGGCCGGGAGGGCTCCCATGAAGACATCAAGGAGATGGTCCCTGTGGTTGGTCATCGTCGGCGCGTTCGTAATCCTTCCCGTCGCGGGGTATGCGCAGGACGCCACCCTGAGCGGCACTGTGACCGATTCGACCGGTGGCGTACTGCCTGGCGTCACGGTGACCGCGCTCCACGAAGCAGCTGGAAACACGTTTTTCGCGGTTACCGACGCGCAGGGCGTGTATCGCATGTCCGTTCGAATCGGCGTCTACCGCGTGACGGCCGAGTTGGCCGGCTTTTCCACCGTGATGCGATCGGGCGTGCAGCTGCTGGTCGGCCAGCAGGTCGCGCTCAACCTGCAGATGGCCCCGTCCGGCGTCCAGGAAACCGTCACCGTGACGGGCGAAGCGCCCCTTCTCGACGTGACGACATCGACCGTGAGCGGAAACATCGACGCGCGGCAAGTACAGGAGCTGCCGCTCAACGGCCGCAACTGGCTGGATCTGACGCTGCTGGCGCCGGGAAGCCGGGCCAACCATGGAGGCGAGACGCCAATCCCCAGAGGGTCGCTGGCGTTTCAAATCAATGTCGAAGGACAGCAGGTGAAAAACAGCGTCGCAGGACCGGGCTTCGGCCAGCCGCGCTTCAGCCGGGATGCGATCGCCGAGTTCGAGTTCGTCTCCAACCGATTCGACGCGACGCAGGGGAGGTCGATGGGCGTGCTGGTGAACGCCGTGACCAAGTCCGGCACCAACACACCCGCGGGGACGTTCTCCGGATACTTCCGCGACGACAAGCTGAACGCCGCCGATTTCATTCAGCAGCGCGTGCTGCCGTACTCGAACCAACAGCTCAGCGCCACCTACGGCGGACCGATTCGGCGCGATCGGATTCACCTGTTTGCGAATTACGAGTACGAAC
>JBIOVA010000146.1:0-20292 GCA_044867485.1 Lacipirellulaceae bacterium
ACGAGCGTGGTGATCGACGGCCGGATCGCCGACGTCGTCGAAACGCGGATCGTCGACAATCAGCTCATCATGCCGCAGTTCGTGATCGCGGAGTTGCAGGCGATCGCCGACTCGAGCGACCGCCTCCGCCGCGGCCGGGGACGGCGGGGGCTCGACATTCTCAACCGGCTGCGGAGCGACCCCAAGGTGGACCTGGTGGTGTTCGACCGCGAGCTGCCGCAGTTCGCCGGGCAACCGGTGGACCAGAAGCTCGTGCTGCTGGCCAAGCACCTCGAAGGCAAGGTCGTCACGAACGACTACAACCTCAACAAGGTCGCCAAGCTGCACAATGTGGGGGTCATCAACCTCAACGACTTGTCGAACGCCCTGAAGCCGATTTTCTTGCCCGGCGAGACGCTCGAGGTCCGCATCGTGAAGCCGGGCGAGGAGCACGGGCAGGGCATTGGCTACCTGGACGACGGCACGATGGTCGTCGTCGAAGGCGGCCGCGAGCACATTGGCAAGAGTATCATGGGCACGGTCACGAGCGTGCTGCAGACCAGCGCCGGCCGGATGGTCTTCGGCCGCTTCGAGCGCGAGGCGCCGAGCAACGGCGAAGCGTGACGCCGGTGGTCGCGTTGTAACGATCTTGCGGCCCCTCGGGTGACGGACGGCGAAGTAGATTTACGCTGTTCCCTTCTCGCCGTTCCCAGGGAATTCGCCGCGATGAATTTGCATGAGACTGCGCCCACCCTGGCCGAAGCGCCCGCCGGCCCCGCGACGATCGAGGTGCGCCTCAGTGAGGTGATCGCCGCGATGTCGTACGCCCTCGACATCACCGAGGGCCAGCCGCAGGGGCATGCCGCGCGGACGTGCCTGATCGGTATGCGGATTGCGCTCGAAATCGGCCTGCCGGCGGCCGACCAGTCGGCGCTGTTCTATGCGCTGCTGCTCAAGGACCTGGGCTGTTCGAGCAACGCGGCGAAGATGTGCTACCTGTTCGGCGCCGACGATCGACGCGTGAAGCGCGACGTGAAAACGGTCGACTGGAAGAAGGCCTCCGACAGCATGCGGTTTGTGCGCGAGCATGTGGCGCCCGCGGGGACGCGGTTGGAGAAGCTTCTGCGGATCGTGGCCATGGCGCTCGAGGGGCCGTCGGGGCCGAAGAAGCTCATCCAAACCCGCTGCGAACGGGGCGCGTTTATCGCTCGCCGACTTGGGTTCCCCGAGGCCACGGCGACGGCGATTCACCAGCTCGACGAGCATTGGAACGGCAAGGGGCACCCGTTGGGGCTCAAAGGCGACGAGATCACGCTGCCCGCGCGGATCATGGGCCTGGCGCAAACGCTGGAAGTGTTCTTCAGCCAGCAGGGGCTCACCGCGGCGGCCGACATTGCCCGCCAGCGGCGCGGACGATGGTTCGACCCCGCGCTGGTCGACGTCTTCCTAACGCTCCAGGACGACACGGAATTTTGGCGCCGCGTGCAGCGCCCCGAACCGTACCGCGAAGTCGCGGAGTTCGAGCCGCCCGACGCCGTGCTGGCGGCCGACGAGGCGCAGCTCGACGCGATCGCCGAGGCGTTCGCCGGCGTCGTCGATGCCAAGAGCCCGTGGACGTATCGGCACTCCACCGGCGTGGCCGACATTGCCGTGGGGATTGCCGAGACGCTCGGTTTCGCGCCGCCAGAGCTGCGCGAAGTTCGTCGGATGGGCTTGCTCCACGACATCGGCAAACTCGGCGTCTCGAACATGATCCTCGACAAGCCGGGCAAGCTCACCGACGAAGAGTTCATCGAGATGAAGAAGCACCCGGCGTACACCGAGCAGATCGTGGGCCGCGTGGCCGGCATGAGCCAGTTGGCGCAAGACGCCGCAGCGCACCACGAGAAGCTCAACGGCGGGGGGTATCACCGGGGGATCGAGGCGGGCACGCTGCCGATCGCGGCCCGGCTGTTGACGGTGGCCGACGTCTTCGAGGCGCTGACTGCCGCGCGGCCGTATCGCGAGGGGATGCCAGTCGAGAAAGTTCTCGGCATCCTGAACGGCGATGCAGGCACGGCGGTGTGCGGCGAGTCGGTCGCGGCGCTCAAGACATGGCTGGACCGGCGAGGGTTCGCCACGCGGGTCGACGCGCAGCTTGAGGCCGTCAACCGGCTAGTGGGCGAACTGTAGCAGGCACACTCCGTGTGCCGTTCGCCTGAAGCGGAGCAACGGCCGGCCTGTGCGCGCTTCAGGCTGCGGCACACGGAGTGTGCCTGCTACATGCGCTCAACCGTCTCGATGCCCAGCAGGTTGAGGCCGCGCTGCAGCGTGCGAGCGGTGAGATCGCAGAGGACCAGGCGGCTCGTGCGAAGGGCGTCGGTTTCGGCCTTCAACACCGGGCAATTCTCGAAAAAGCTGGCGTATTTGCTGGCTAGATCGAAGAGGTAGTCGGTGAGATTGTTCGGTCGGTAGTCGGCGACGACTCGGTCGAGCGCTTCGCTGAACTGGAGGATCGCGACGGCGAGGGCGCGTTCGGCGGCGTGGTCGAGCACAATCGGGGCGTCGCTAAGCCGCAAAGCGGCTGGGTCGACGGCGCCTTTGTCGAAAATGCTGCTCACTCGGGCGTAGCTGTACTGCATATATGCCGCCGTATTGCCGGTCATGGCGAGCATCTTGTCGTAGCTGAACTTGTAGTCGCTGGTGCGGTTGTGGGCGAGGTCGGCATATTTGATGGCGCCGATGCCGATTCGCTCGGCAACCGTGCGACGCTCCTCGTCGGTCGTGAGGGCATCGCTCTGGGCGGCGATTGCGTACGCCCGCTCCACAGCTTCGTCGAGCAGCCCCATCAGGCCGATGCTCGCCCCGCTGCGCGTCTTGAACGGCTTACCGTCGTCGCCCAGCACCGTGCCAAAGCTGATGTGCTGCAGTTCAACGTCGGCGTAACCCCACAGCCGCGCGGTGGCGAAGAGCTGCTTGAAGTGATCGCTCTGCCGATGATCGACGACGTAAAGGATGGCGTCCGGCTGCCACTCGCGCATGCGGTACTGGATCGTCGCCAGGTCGGTCGTGGCGTACAAAAACGCCCCGTCCTGCTTCTGCACGATGAACGGCGCCTCGAAGCCCTCCAGGAACACGCACTGCGCCCCCTGGCTCTCGCGAGCCAGGCCCTTCGTCTTCAGATCGGCGACGACACCGGGGAGAGCGCCTTCGTAATAACTCTCGCCGAGCGTGTGGTCGAACGCTACGCCGAGCCGGCGGTAGGTTTGGTTGATCTCTTCCAGACAGGGCGGCAGGAATCGCTTCCACAGCGCAAGGTTCTCGGCGTCGCCGTGGTGGAGCTTCGCGGTCTCCGTTAGCACGGCCGTGCGGACGGCGGGGTCCGCTTCGGCGAGCCCGTTCACCAACTTGTAAAGCCGGCTCAACTCGGCGACGGCGTCCTGAGCGAGCGCCGCCTCGTCGCCCTGCTGCTTCCAACCGTAAATGATCATCCCGAACTGCGTGCCCCAGTCGCCGATGTGGTTGTCGCTGGTGACGCTGTGGCCGAGGAAGTTCAGGATGCAATACAGTGCGTCCCCGATCACCGTCGAGCGAATGTGCCCCACATGCATCGGCTTCGCGACGTTGGGGGCGGAGTAGTCCAGCACATAACGCCGCGGCGTCACGGCGGCGGGGACGCCGAGGCGCTCAACGTCGCGCGCGGCCCGCTGAAGCTGGCTCACGAGAAACTCGGATCGAAGCTTCAGGTTGACAAACCCCGGCCCGGCAATCTGCGGCGGCTCGCAGAGGTCCGCCACGTCGAGCTTGGCGACGATCGCCCCCGCGATCTCCCGCGGCGGCTTGCCCAGCTTCTTCCCCAGCGGCATCGCGCAATTGGCCTGGTAGTCCCCAAACTTGGCGTCCTGGCTTGGCAGCACCATCTCGGCCAGCGCACCCGCCGCGTTATCGCCCGTCGCGTCAACCAGCGCAGCCGCAAATCGCCGTCGAAGCTCCGCGAGAATGTTCATGGGGCCGATGAGTCCAAACAGCAGAGGGTCTCACGCAAAGGCGCAAAGGCGCAAAGCCGGACCGGTCGACCTCACTCCGTCTTCTTTGCGCCTTTGCGCCTTTGCGTGAGTCATTCCGAGGCTTCCTTTTCCGAAGGCGCGGACTGCGGTATGTCGCCGGCATGCCACGGCAGCGGCACGCGCACCGCTTCGCTCCAGAAATGTTCCAGCGCGTAGAACTCCCGCGTCTCGGCGTCGAACACGTGGATCACCACGTTGCCGTAATCGAGCAGGATCCAACCGCTGTCGTTGTATCCCTCGATGCCCATCCGCTTGTCTTTGAGCTCCTCGGCGATGACCCGCTCGATGTCGTCGCTGATGGCGTGGAGCTGCCGGCGGCTGTTGCCGGTGATGATCACGAAGTAGTCGAACACCGGCGTGATCTGCCGCATGTCGAGCACCACGACGTCCTCGCCGCGGTTGTCTTCGGCCGAGCGCGCGGCGGTCAGCGCCGTTTGCAGGCTGCGTTCGGATTGGGGCGTCGGTGCGGCGATCGCTGGACTCGCGGGGCTGGCGTGCATTGGCGAAAGCTCCTCATTCTAGTGATTGGGCCACGATCGGGGGAGGGTCTGTCTTGCAGGCCGTGTGTCACTGGCGTCCCGCCAGTGGGTCTTGCCGGTGGGCACTGGCGACACGCCAGTGGCACCCTAGAATGGGGCCGCAATCAAGCGCATCAACACGATATGAGGAACTTCCGCGATGGGCGATTGGATCGAGCCGGGGCAGAAAGCCCCCGCGTTCACGTTGACGGCGGACGACGGCGCCAAGGTTCGCTTGGCCGACCAGGCCGGCGGGCCGGTGGTGCTGTACTTCTACCCCAAGGATGACACGCCGGGATGCACCAAGGAGGCGTGCGCGTTCCGCGACCTGCAAGCCGAGATGAAGAAGCTGGGCGCCAAGGTGTTCGGCGTGAGCCCCGACGACGTTGCCAGTCACGCAGCGTTTCGCGACAAGTACCGACTCAATTTTCTCCTGCTGGCCGACGACGACCACAAGCTCGCGGAGAAATACGGCGCGTGGCGCGAGAAGACCATGTACGGCAAGAAGTCGATGGGCGTGCAGCGGAGCACGTATCTCATCGACGCCGAGGGCAAGGTGGCCCAGGTCTGGAAGCGTGTGCAGGTCGACGGGCATGACCAGCAGGTGCTGGCGGCGCTGAAGGCGCTGTAGTCGGCACGCGGGTTGCACCGCTATGGCAAGTGCCCGTCGCTTCTCTCCTGCCGAGTTGTCTCATGCGCATCGCCATGGTCACCAACACGTACTTGCCGCACGTGGGCGGGGTGGCGCGCTCCGTGAGCACCTACGAGGACGAACTTCGCCGCCGCGGGCACGAGGTGCGGATCGTCGCTCCTGAGTTCGAGGGCGCCGAGGAGTCGACGGCCGACGTCCTTCGCGTGCCGGCGATCCAGCGGTTCAACGGCAGCGATTTTTCGGTGCGTATCCCGCAGCCCGGGCTGATCGCCGACTGGCTCGACGAGTTCCGTCCGCAGGTCGTGCACAGCCACCACCCGTTCCTGTTGGGCGACGCGGCGCTGCGGTACGCGTGGGCGCGGCGGTTGCCGTTGGTGTTCACGCACCACACGCTTTACGAGCAGTACACGCATTACGTGCCGCTGGATTCGGAGGCGCTCAAGCGCGTGGCGATCCAGATGGCGGTCGAGTACTGCAACCTCTGCACGCAGGTGATCGCCCCCAGCGAGAGCGTCGAAGCGCTGCTCCGCGAGCGCGGCGTCATCGTGCCGGTGACGGTCATCCCCACGGGCATCGATCTTGATTTCTACAGCAGCGGCAATCGAGCCGCATTTCTCCGACGGGATCATGTGTCGAAGGATGCGCTGGTGATCGGGCACGTCGGCCGACTCGCGGGAGAGAAGAACCTCGCCTTCCTGGCGAAGGCCGTGGGGCAGTACTTGGCTGAACACCCGGAGGCGGTATTTCTCGTCGTCGGCGCCGGCGATGCCGCCGAGACTTTCCGCGAGACGATCGAATCGCTCGTTCCGCCCCATCAACTCCGAATGGTGGGCAGGAAAACGGGCCGCGAATTGGCCGACGCCTACGCGGCCATGGACGTGTTTGTCTTCAGCTCGCAGTCCGAGACGCAGGGGATGGTGCTGGCCGAGGCAATGGCGGCGGGAGCGCCGGTGGTGGCCCTCGACGGGCCCGGGGTGCGCGACGTGGTGAACCGCGACAATGGCCGGTTGCTGCCGGCCGACGCGACGGAAGAGCAGTTTGCGAGTGCGATCGATCAGCTCACCGCCGATCCGAAGCGATTGCGGCGCTTGGGCGAGCAGGCCCCCAAATCGATTCAAGAATTCAGCCTGGAAAACTGCGCGGATCGCCTGGTCGAGCTCTACCAGCGGCTGATCGCCGAATCGGGGACGCGCGGCGACGCCACGCTTGTCCCATGGGATCGGTTGCTAGGGCGGCTGGAAATTGAGTGGCGGCTGATCGCGGAGAAGACGGCGGCGCTCGCCGCGGCGGTGGTCGAGACGGAGGCGACGCGGGCGCGGATTGAATAGTTCCGCAATCCGACCGTCACGTCACCGTCAAAGTCATCGCTTGCAAATCCACGGAGTTGGGGCCGACCATCACGGCGAATTCTCCGGGCTCGACGACGTGCTGCATGTCGATGTTCCACAGCGCGAGGCGGTCGGGCGTGATCTCGAGTGCGACAGTCTGCGTTTCGCCGGGCTTCAGCGTGACGCGACGAAATCCTTTGAGCTCCTTGACCGGTCGCGTCACCGAGCTGACCAAGTCGCGGATATAGAGTTGCACGACCTCGTCGCCTGCGCGGGCGCCAGCGTTGGTCACGTCGACCAGCACCTGCGTCGATTCATCGCGGCCAATCGTCGACCGTTCCAGCCGCGGCGGGCCGAATCGGAATTGCGAATAGCTCAGCCCGAAGCCGAAGGGGTACAGCGGCGACACGTCGTCGAACAAATACCCCCGCCGCGCCGACGGCTTGTGATTGTAGAACGCGGGCAGATGGCCCACCGAGCGCGGGATCGTCATCGGCAGCTTGCCGCCAGGATTGTTGTCGCCAAACAGCGTTTCGGCGACCGCCCGGCCGGACTCCTGACCGAGGTACCAGCACTGGAAGATCGTTGCGGCCTTCTGCGAGAGATTGCGAATCGATAGCGGTCGGCCGCCGAACACCAAGGCGACGATCGGCTTACCTGTGGCGGCGATGGCGTCGACCAATTCGTCCTGCAGGCCGACCATGTCGAGATTCGTGCGGTCGCCCAAATGGTTGCCCATCCACGCCTCGCGTGAGGTTTGTTCGTTGCCGCCGAGAGCGAGCACGACGACGTCGGCCCGGCGGGCGAGTTTGACGGCCTCGGCAATCGTGCGGCGGTCGTCGTCGGGGTTGTTGGGCGTCACGGCGTCCTGCCACCACGAGCCGCCGATCGTGATCTTGCAGCCCTCGTGGTAGAGCACCTCGACGGCGGCGCCCGCGCGCTGGCGGATGCCGTCCAGGACGGTCGAGCGGTGCTTCGGCTTGCCACTGTAGCCGCCGAGCAGTTCGCGATCGGCGTTGGGGCCAATCACAGCGATCGTCTTGAGCTTCGTCGCGTCGAGCGGCGCCAGGCCGCCGTCGTTCTTCAGCAGCGTGATCGTCTTGCGGGCCGCTTCGAGCGCCAACTCGCGATGGGCGTCGCAACCCACCACCCGCTCTGCCGCCGCGGGATCGACAAACGGATCGTCGAACAAGCCGAGCTGGAATTTTTGCGCCAAGAGCGGCGCCACCAGCTCATCGAGCTCCGACTCGGCGAGCGTTCCCTCCTCGACCAACTCAACGAGGTGCTTGTAGCAGTCGGGCTCCGGCAACTCGATATTCACCCCGGCGCGCACGGCGAGCAGCGCTGCTTCCTTGCCGTCGCGGGCCACGTGATGCCCGTACAACTCCGGCCGCTCAGCGAGCTCGCGGATTGCATAGTAGTCAGAAACAACCGTCCCGGTGAAACCCCACTCGCCGCGCAACACGTCGCGCAGCAGCCACCGATTGGCGTGCGACGGGACGCCGTCGATCTCGTTGTACGACGCCATGACGCTCATCACGCCGCCGCGGTCGATCGCTTCGCGAAACGTGCTGAGGAATGTTTCCCGCAGCACGCGTTCGGACACGTTCACCGGCGCGCAGTTGTTGCCGGACTCCGGCTGACCGTGAGCCGCGAAGTGCTTGAGCGTGGCCACCACGCGCGACTTGTCGCGGAAGGAGCGATCGCCCTGGAAACCCCGCACCGCCGCGACGCCAAGCTCCGCGACCAGATACGGATCCTCGCCGTAGGTTTCCTCGACGCGGCCCCAACGGGGGTCGCGCGCCACGTCGACGACTGGCGTGAGTGCCTGGTGCGTGCCGCGAGCGCGGGCTTCCAGCGCGGTCATCGTAAA
The DNA here is from genome assembly GCA_044867485.1 of Lacipirellulaceae bacterium. Lineage (GTDB taxonomy): Bacteria > Planctomycetota > Planctomycetia > Pirellulales > Lacipirellulaceae > Lacipirellula. The sequence goes on from JBIOVA010000146.1 coordinate 8,397, forward strand.
GAGCCGCTCGATCAGTTCGGGGTCGAACGTGGCGCCCAATCCGATGGGCTGCGGAAAGCTCGTGGACTCCGGCGCCGCCTGTCCGTGGAGGCACTCCTCGTGAAAGAACACGGGGATGCCGAGCCGGCTCTCGTTGACGAAGAACCTCTGGATCGCGTTGGTCAGCTCCGCCGTCTCGCGCGGCGACCGCCCGCCCGCCGCATCGCTGGGCCGGCCCACCTGCCCCAACCCGTGCCCGTGCCCAAAACTCGCGCGGGCCTTCTCCAAATCAAACGCCCCGTCGGCGTCAAGCAACAGCTCCATCTTCTTCTGCCAGATGCAGGTCATCTGCGCAGCCTTTTCCTCGAGCGTCATCCGCCCGAGCAAATCCGCCACGCGCTCGGCCACGCTCAACGCGGCGTCCTGATACGGAGACGTCACAGCAGTCGCACTCATAACTTGGGATTCGTCAATGGTTAGCCGCGACGCGGAGGTCCGCCAAAGCGGAGCGCTCCGCTTCGCGGACTCCGCGTCGCGGCTAACGGGAAAACAATTTGCCTATTCGCGTGGTTCGCGGGCCACATCCATCACCGCCTCAAACGCCGGCTTCGGCTTGAGCTGCCGGTCGAATAACAGTGGATGGTTCTTCGGCCCGCGGTCGTTGAGCCAAGAGTGCCCGTCATGCACCCCCCAGAATGTGACGCGGCCGATCTTATCCGCGTGTTTGCGGAACACGTCAAAAATGGCGGCATAACGCTCGGCGAGGGCTTGCTGTTGGTCGTCGGGCAGCGTCTCGGCGCCGCCGCCCACGGCGGTGCGCTGGCCGATCTCGGCCCCCGTGTTCTCGCGGGCGACCACGTTGATATCGAGCTCCGTGATCATCAGCTTCACGCCGAGCTTGCCGTACTCGGTGAGCATGTGGTCGATCTCATCCAGCCGCGGGTAATCCATCCCCCAGTGCCCCTGCAGGCCGATGCCGTCGATGCGGACGTCCTTCTCCTGCAGCGATTTCACGAGCTGCGAGATGGCCTTGATCTTCGCCGGCGCCCACTCGTTGTAGTCGTTGTAGTACAGCTCGGCGTCGGGGTCGGCGGCGTGGGCGAAGCGAAACGCCTGCTCGATGTAGTCGTCGCCAATGGCCGCATGCCACGGCGAGCCCCGGCGCCCCGGCGGGCCCACCGGGCCGCTGCGCAGCCGGCCGTTGTCGTCGATCGCCTCGTTGACCACGTCCCAGCCCTTAATGCGGCCCTTGTACCGGCCGACCACCGCGTCGATGTGCGACTTCATCTGGGCGAGCGCCGTCTCGCGATCGAGCGGCTTGCCGTCCTCGGTCTGAAACGCCCACAACGGCGTCTGGTTGTGCCACACCAACGTGTGGCCGACGATGAACATGCCGTGCTTCTCGCCCCAGGTCACATACTTATCGGCCGGCTCGAAATTGTACCGATCCAGCTCAGGATGAACCTCGGCCCACTTGAGCAGATTCTCGGGCGTAATCGAGTTGTACTCGCGGGCTACGAGTTCAAGAGCCGCGGGCTGGTCGCCCAGGACGTGGGCCGTGCCCACCGCGGCACCGACGAGAAAGTCGTCTTTGAACGAGTCCTTGAGCGTCGCCGTTTCCGCCGCCGTTGCTTCGGACACGGCAATCAAAAGGGTGCAAGCCAATGCAGCGATCGATTTCATGATAGTGATCCTACGGAATTTGAAATCCGTCTGAAAAATGCATCCTCCGGCTCCCTCCCCTCGGTGGGAGGGGACTGGAACTTACATGACATTGCGCCGCCGCGCCTCAAGCTCCCCGGCAATCTCCAGCGTCAACCGTTTGTTGATTCCATAGACCGCCAATAGCACGGTGCAAATCAGGAACATCACCGTCGGATAGACGCTCGCCGTCAAATGGATGCCGCGAAGGGCTTCCGCCGTTTGCACCTGGCCGGTGGCGTACCCATGCCACGCCAGGAGCTGGAGCACGAGAAACGACCCCAACCCCAACCCCGTCTTCAGTGCGAAGCAGATCGTCGCGAACACAACGCTCGTCGCACTTCGCCCCGTCTTCCATTCCGAGAAGTCCGCCACGTCCGCAAACATCGACCACAACACCGGAATCGTCGGCCCGTAGAAGACGGCCCCAAGCGCCGTCAGCCCCACCATGGCCCACACCTGCTGCGGCGCCGCAAAGTACCAGAGGCCCGAGACGACGGTCATCAACGCAAAGCCCACCAGCGCGACCGCCTTCTTGCCGAATCGCGCCGTCAGCATCGGCGACAGCAAGATCATCACGATGAACACCACCTTCTCGATGACGCCGATGATGCTCTGCGCCACATCTGCCGTGTTCGTACCGGCGAGGTTGGCCGGATCGCCGTGGGCGACCCAGCCTAGGAATTCCAAGAGCCCGCCCGGCGCCGGCTGACCGGCGGCGACTGGCGGCCCCGTGAGTCCAAAGGTCGCGAGCCAGTCGTACATGGCTCGGGGGTCGGCATAGTTGTGGTAGTAGTCGTAAAACGCCCGTCCGCGGAACGAGAGGATCGCGAAATGGACCAGCGTCATGAAAAACATCACGATCCACGGATGGTTACGCAGCAAGTCGGCAAACGCCTGCCCGGGAGTTGACCGTTGCTTCACGTCGGGCACGATCCGCTCCCGCGTCGTCGCAAACGTGATGAGGAAGCACACCACGCACACCACCGCCCACAGGCCCATCGTGATTTCCCACCCTGTGGCCCGCGCCGTGGCGCCCTCCCCATACCGTGTGGCAAACCTCGCGACCAGCGGCAGCGTGAATCCCGTCACGATGAGTTGCGCCAGGTTCACCGCCACAAAGCGGTACGCGTTGAGGCTCGTCCGTTCGTCCGGATCGCCGGTCATCACCCCGCCGAGGGCCGCGTAGGGCATGTTGTTCGCCGAATAGAGCGTCATCAAGACGAGGTTCGTGACGAGCGCATAGGCGATCACAGCGCCAGGGCTCCACTCCTCGGGCGCTCGGTACGCCAGGTACATCACCACGCCCCAGGGCACGGCCGTGAACAGAATCCACGGACGGTAACGCCCCCAGCGAGTCCGCGTCCGGTCGGCGGCGATCCCCATGATCGGATCGAAAAATGCGTCCCACACGCGCGGGACCAGCAGCAGCCAACCGGCCGTCGTGACGGCGATCCCCATCACATCCGTGTAGAAATTCGCCTGAAACAGGATCATCGTCATGAAGACGAAGTTCGCCGCGGCGTCGCCCAGGCTGTAGCCGACCTTCTCGACGACCGACAGCCGCTGGTGATGTGCCTGCATGGCGAGCGATCCTGGACTGCCAGTGCGGTGCTCGGGAGCGACGAAATCGCACGTCGCGAGACGACCGGACGAGACCCTGCACGAATGCGCAGAGCATGACCCCACTCCGCACAAGCGCTTGCGGAATCCTGAGTATATCGACGCAGTGTGCGCAGCCGATACTCTATCGCGTATAAAAATGACGCGTTTGCGACACTCAAATTGCCGCCCCTGCCTAGCCCGGCGATCATAATTCCGTACACGAAGCTGCCAGCTTCGTCCGTCAAACTCCTACGCACGCAGCACAATTCCAAAAGGCATTAACGAAGCTGGCAGCTTCGTGTACGTCGCCCATGAAACTCGGCCTCGGCCTCTACCGCCACATGCTCACGCGCGAGAACTTCCAGTTCGCGCGCCAAGGCGGCGCTACGCACCTGGTCGTTCACCTCGTCGACTACTTCAAGGGCGGCGCGCACGGCGCCCACGACAATCAGCCGACCGGCGCCGAGCGCGGCTGGGGTCTCGCCGGCGATCCCCACAAACTGTGGACGCTCGAGGAACTGGTCGCTCTGCGTCGCGACGTCAACGACGCCGGGCTGGAGCTCGAAGCGATCGAGAACTTTGACCCTGCTCATTGGCACGACGTGCTGCTCGATGGACCGAAGAAACGGGCGCAGTTCGAGAATCTCAAGACGATCGTCCGCCGCGTCGGCGAAGCCGGCATCCCCATCCTCGGCTACAATTTCTCGATCGCCGGCGTCGCCGGCCGCGTCACCGGTCCGTTCGCCCGCGGCGGCGCCATAAGCGTCGGCATGGACGGCCCGTTGGACGCCCCTCTGCCCCGCGGCATGGTGTGGAACATGGTCTACGACGAGAACGCCGAGCGCGGCTTCGTTCCACCCGTAACGCACGAAGAGCTGTGGCGACGCCACGGCGAATTTCTCGATGAGCTCGTCCCCGTAGCCGAAGCTGCGGGCGTCACGCTCGCCGCCCACCCCGACGACCCGCCGACGCCAACGCTCCGCGGCCACGCCCGACTCGTGTACCAGCCGCACCTGTACCAACGGCTCCTCGACCGCCGCCCCAGCCCCGCCAACGCCTTGGAGTTCTGCCTGGGCACGCTCGCCGAAATGACCGAGGGCGATCTGTACGAAGCAGTCGACCAGTACAGCCGCCAAGGCAAACTCGCCTACGTGCACTTCCGCAACGTCAATGGCAAGGCGCCCCACTATCGCGAAACCTTTGTCGACGACGGCGACATCGACATGCTCCGCGTCCTCAAGATTCTCAAGACCAACGGCTACAACGGCGTGTTGATTCCCGATCACACGCCGCAAATGACCTGCGCCGCCCCCTGGCACGCCGGCATGGCCCACGCCCTGGGCTACCTCCGCGCCGCGCTGCAAGCCATCGAAAGCGACTAACGATGCCCCGCATCCCCCTGCCCTGCCAACTAACGCTGGCCCTGGCTTGCCTCTTCGCGATGCCCCACCCCCTCCGCGCCGAAACCGGCGCCGACGCCTGGCTCCGCTACACCCCGCTCGAAGCCCCGTACGCCGACAAAGTGCGCGCCGCCCTCCCCGTCGTGATCGTTCCCCTCGGCGACTCGCCGATCACCAAGTGCGCCGCCGAAGAACTCGCCCGCGGCCTCCGCGGCTTGACCGGCCGCACGCTTAGACTTGCCAATCAGCTGCCGGACGAGCCGGCAATCGTCCTCGGAACGGTTGTGGCCGCCGGTTTCGTCCGCGGCCCGCAGGACGAAGCAACAGCGCGGGACGGTTACCATGTGTTTTTCGCCGACCGCGACGGCCAACGCCGGCTCTTCGTCGTGGGCACGAACGAGCGCAGCATCCTCTACGGCGTCTTCGCACTCCTCCGTCACCTCGCCGTCGGGCAAACGCTGGAGCAGCTCGATCTAAAATCCTTCGCCTCCGCCCCCATTCGCATCGTCAACCATTGGGACAACCTCGACGGCACGATCGAGCGCGGCTACGCCGGCCGGTCCATCTTCTGGGAAGCCGGCCACGTCCGCGAAGACCTCAGCCGCGTCCGCGATTACGCCCGGCTGCTTGCGTCGGTCGGCATCAACGGCTGCTCGATCAACAACGTGAACGCCGATGTCCGCGTGATCACGCCGGAGTACCTGCCGGAGGTCGCCCGCATCGCGGACGCCATGCGCCCCTGGGGCGTGAAGATTTACCTGTCGCTCAACTTCGCCGCCCCACGCGACGTCGGCGGCGTCGACACCTTTGACCCGCTCGACGACCGCGCCGTCGCCTTCTGGAAGGAGACCGTTGACCGCATCTACGAAGCCGTGCCCGATCTCGGCGGCTTTGTCCTGAAAGCCGACTCCGAAGGTCGCCTCGGCCCCAGCGAGTACAACCGCACGCACGCCGACGCCGCCAACGCCATCGCCCGCGCCGCCAAACCGCACGGCGGCGTCCTGTTCTACCGCGGGTTCGTCTACAACCACCGCATGGACTGGCGCGACCTCAAGCTCGACCGCGCCCGCGCCGCGTACGACAACTTTCACAAGCTCGACGGCCTGTTCGAGGACAATGTCATCATCCAAATCAAGCACGGTCCGATCGACTTCCAAGTCCGCGAGCCGCCCTCCCCGCTCTTCAGTGGCCTGGAAAGGACCAATCAGGCGATCGAGCTGCAGATCACGCAGGAGTACCTCGGCCAACAGAAGCACCTGTGCTACGTCGTGCCGATGTGGAAAGAGGTCCTCGACTTCGACATGCACGCCGGCCCCGCCGACAATCCCGCGGGCACGCCGGTCAAGCAGCTCGTCGCCGGCCGCACGTTCAAGCGGCCGCTGGGCGGATTTGTCGGCGTGTCGAACGTCGGCCGCGACGCCAACTGGCTCGGCCACCATCTTGCCGCAGCGAACCTCTACGGTTTCGGCCGCCTGGCGTGGAACCCTGATCTCACGAGCCGCCAGATCGCCGACGAATGGACGCGGCAAACCTTCGGCAACGACGCGACCATCGTCGACGTGATCGTCGATCTGCTCCTGCGATCGTGGCCTACCTACGAACGCTACACCGGCAATCTGGGCATCGGCACGCTCACCGACATCATCCACATCCACTTCGGCCCGGCCCCGGAGTCGAGCGAGCACAACGGCTGGGGCCAGTGGCACCGGGCCAACGAAACCGGCGTCGGTATGAACCGCACCGTGGCCACCGGCACGGGTTTCACGGCCCAGTACCGTCCCGCGGTCGCGGCGCTCTTCGAGTCGCTCGAAACGTGCCCCGACGAGCTGCTCCTCTTCATGCAGCACGTTCCCTACGCGCACCGCCTGCGAAACGGCAAGACGGTGATCCAACACTTCTACGACGAGCACTACGCCGGCGCCGACGAGGCCGCTGCGTTCGTCGACCAGTGGCGATCCCTCGCCGGCCAAATCGACGAACAGCGCTACCGCGAAGTGCTCGACCGGCTCGAGTTTCAGGCCGGACACGCCGTCGTCTGGCGCGACGCCACCTGCCGCTGGTTCCTTGAAATATCGGGCGTCGCCGACGAACAGGATCGCGTCGGCAATTATCCTGGCCGCCTCGAAGCCGAAGCCCAGCAACTCGACGGCTACGCGCCCGCCGAGGCTGTACCTTGGGAATCCGCTTCCGCCAGCAAGTTCGTCCAACTTCCCGAGGGCGTCGACGCCGGCTCGGTCACGTTTCCCTTCGCCGGGGAGGCCGGCTGGTACGATTTCCACGTCCAGTATTTCGACGAGGAGGGCGGCGTCTCGCAGTTCCGCGCCTACCTCGGCGACCAGCTCGTCGACCAGTGGCAAGCCGACGACCACGTCCCCACGCCCAGCGACCGGCCCGACGCCCACACCTCCAGCCGCCGCACCGTCCGCGGCGTCGCCCTCCGCCCGGGGGACTCCGTCCGCATCGAGGCCACGCCGGACCGCGGCGAGCGCGCCGCGCTCGATTACGTCGAATTTCTGCGCAATCCCGACTAACGATCTTCTGGTCGCAAATCGCCCGCGCTGCGACAATACAGAGCGGGTCAAACGCAACACCCGGCGTCCGCTTGCCTCTTCGCTTCCCCCTTCGTGCCCCCCTTCCGGAACAGCCTCCGCCGCGCCGCCCTCGCCGCCGCGACCCTCGTCGCCGCTTGCGGCTTAGCGCCGCGCGCCCACGCCGTCACCGGCGCCACGCTCGCCCTCCGCTCCAGCGGCTCCAGCCAAGGCGGTTCCTGGCTGCTCAACGACAACGGCTACCTCGGCACGTACGTCACCCTCGCCGCCCCGGGCGACGTGACCGTCGCCGTCCAAGCCGCGGGTACGGAGTTCGGCGGCGTCGCGCCGCGGATGAACATCGTCGTCGCCGACAGCGTTGCCCCGTTCGACGTTGCCCCCGGCGTCGCCGCCTACCAGCACACCTTCGCCCTCCCCGCCGGCACGCACTTCATCCGCACCGAATTCAACAACGACCCGCAAAAAACGGCCCGCGCCCTCACCGTCTCCAGCCTCGATGTGACGAGCGACGCTACAACCGCCGTCGCGCTCGCCAACACAAACTCCAGCACAAACGCCCTCGCCGCCGCGGACAACTACATCGCCAACTTCCGCCGTGGCCCCGCGCGGTTGAGTCTCGTCGGCGTCGACCCCGGCGCCGACGTCCACGTCAAACTCGCCCGCCACGACTTTCGCTTTGGAACCGCCGTCGGCGGCACCACCCTCAACGGCGTCAACAGCTTCCTCAACAATACGAACTACTCGAACTTCCTGCTGGAAAACTTCAACGCGATCACGCAGGGCAACGCTGGCAAGTGGGCCTACAACGAAGGGACGCGCGACGTCGTGACCATGGCCGCCGTCGACCGCTTCTTCGACTACGCCGAGCAGCACAACCTCGACGTGCGGTTGCACAACATGCTGTGGGGCGACAGCCAGCAGCCCAATTGGGCGACCACGCTCCTCAACAACGCCAACTCCGGCAACGCGACCGCCAAAAGCGACCTCCGCACCGAGATCAGCGAGCGCATCGACTACTACGTCGGCGACGGCGACGCCAACCCCAATGACGGCGACCGCGCCCGCCGCTACGTCGAGATGGACCTCCTCAACGAGCACGTCCACCAGCCCAAATACTGGAACGTCTACGGGGCCGCCGGCATCGCCGACATGTTTAACGAAGCCGCCGCCGCGGTGACCGCCGCTGGCTCCGACGCTCGGCTCTACCTCAACGAGTACAACGTCTTGCAGTTCGGCGCCGACAGTTACGGCAACTGGTACCGCGAAGACGTCGAGGAAATCACCAACGCCAGCGGCGCCGTCAGCGGCATCGGCGTCCAGTACTACGCGCTCAACGCCAGCGGTTCCAACGCCCATAGCGCCGCCCGCATCCAGCAGATCTTCCAAAATCTCTCGGTCACGGGACTCCCGATCACGCTCAGCGAATTCGGCGTGCAGACCAGCGGCGGCACGACCGTCGCCCAGGCGGGCGCCTACCTCAACGAAACCATGCGGATGGTCTTCGGCACGCCCGGCGCCACCACCTTCAACATCTGGGGCTTCTGGGCGAACGACATCTGGAACCAAGCGCCCTTGGCCGCACTCATGGACGCCAACTGGAATCTCACCAGCGTCGGCCAGATCTACCAGGACCTCATGAGCCAGTGGGACACCGACCTCATGCTCCAGGTCGGCGAGGACGGCGCCATCGACTTCACCGGTTTCTACGGCGATTACGAAGTGACAGTGAACGGCGAGACGTACCTCGTCTCGCTCGGCAAGGAGGTGACCGACTACCAACTCGTCGTCGATCTCGCCGCCGACTTCAACGACGACGGCACGGTCGACGGCGACGACCTGGCGTTCTGGCAGGCCCAAATCTTCAGCGGCGGCACGGCGGGCGCCGACGCCAACGGCGACGGCGAAACCGACGGCGCCGACCTCCTAGTCTGGCAGCAGCAACTCGGCATAAGCGAAACCACGCCGCTAGCGGTTGGCGCCGCCGCCGTTCCCGAGCCGGCGTCCTGGACGCTGCTGGTTCTCGCCGCTCTCTCCGCCCGTCGACGCGCAGGCGGCGGCTAAGCCATCGAACAAGCGTAACTCGCAAGTTCAATCGCCGGCTCCACGCCCGACCGTTGCTCTGAGCGTCCCAGCCCGGGGCAAGCTCGATGAAAGATCGTCGGCGCGTCTGCCCCCCGCCAGTTGCAGCCCGGGTACGCTTTCGGCATAATCCAAGTGCTGAAAGCGCTTTCACGGCGCACTTTTTCACCACCCGTTGCGACCAAGGACTCAAGCGACCGACGCCCGAAACCGTCGAGGCTCTGCTCATCCCGCCGACAGCCTCGTCCTCCGACGCCGCTCAACGGATTGACGGCGACTGAACCTCCTCGAACAGCGCACGGCGTTGACTTCACGATTCACCTTCTCAGGGAAAGCGAGCACACGATGTACGGCTCCATGATATCCGGGTTGGCATTCCTCACCGCGGCGACAACGATTCTCGCAGCCGCGCCGAGCCTCGTCCGCGCCGACCAGATTGGCGTCTGGCAGTTCAACAATACCCTCGCCAACGGCGTCGGCGGCGGGACGGCGGCGTCCGCGCTCGGCGCCTGGACCCCGTCGTACGCCAGCGAGACGATCGGCGGATCGCCGGCCACCGTCCTCTCGTTCCCAGCGTTCGACGACACGCAGGCCCTCGAGATGCCCAACGACGCCAGCCCCAACGGCAGCGGCGGTTTGCAGACGAAAAACAACTGGTCCATCGTCATGGACGTTAAGTTTCCCGTGTTGACCCCCTTCACCGGTCTGTGGGAGACGGACGCCATCGGCTCCGGCGACGGCGACTACTTCATCAACCCTGCCGGCGGCATTGGCATCGCCAGCCAATACGGCGGCTTCGTGGCCGCCGACGCCTGGACGCGCATCGCCGTCACCGTCGACTCCACGACCACGCCCGGATCCTACACGCTCAACGGCTATATCGACGGCGTGCTCGCCGGATCGGCGACCACCGGCTCGGCCCCGGGCGGCCGCGAAGCCGTCAAGTCCGTCCTCCACTTGTTCACCGACGACGATCTCGAAACGTCCGCCGGGCTGGTCAACAGCGTCGCCTACTACGGTGAAGTGCTCAGCGAGACCGCCATTGGCACACTGGGCGGGCCCAGCGCGGCGGGCGTTCCCGCAGCCGCCAACCAGGCGGGTCTGTGGAATTTCAACAACACGCTGAATAACGCCATCGCGGGCCGCGCCCCGATGTCCGCCGCTGGGACTTGGACGCCCGCCTACGTCAACGACACGATCAGCGGTTCGCCTGCCACCGCCTTGTCGTTCCCGGCGTTCGACAGCACGCAGGCCCTCGAGATGCCCAATGAGGCCGCCCCGGACGACTTCGGCGTGTTGACCTCGACAAACGTCTGGTCGATCGTCATGGACGTCAAGTTTCCCGCGCTGAGCGGCTTCACGGCCCTGTGGGATACGGACGACGAGGGCGACGACGACGGCGAATACTTCATCCGCGACGACTCCGGCGCCGGGCTCTTCGGCGGCATCGGCATCAACGGGCAGTACAACGGGACGTTCAACGCGGACACGTGGACGCGGGTCGCCGTCACGGTCGACGGGTCGGCCAACGGCGGAGAGTACACGGTGACCGGTTACATCGACGGCGTCCTCGCCGGGTCCTCGACGGTGAGCACGGCCCCCAATGGCCGCGAAGCCATCACCGACGTCCTCCACCTGTTCGCGGACAACGACTTCGAAACCGCCGCGGGCATGATCAACAGTCTCGCCTTCTACGACGAGGTTCTCACCGCCGACGCGATCGCCGCCCTCGGCGGAGCCACCGCGGCGGGAATCGCCGTAGCGCCGTCGGACAACGCTGACTTCGACGGCGATGGCGACGTCGACGGCGCAGATTTCCTCGCCTGGCAACGCGGGCTGGGAATCACTTCGGGCGCCACCCACGCCCAGGGCGACGCCGACGGCAACGGCAGCGTGAACGCCGCGGACCTCGCCGTGTGGAAGTCCAGTTTCGGCGCGGCCGCCGCCCCCGCCGCGGGCGCCGTCCCCGAACCCGCCGCATGGACGCTGCTGTCCCTGGCTCTTGTGTGCCGCTGGCGTGCCGCCAGTGCGAAGCGGGCATAAGCCAAGACCGCGACGGAGGATCCCCGTGGCCGAGATTCGCCGAAACTCGCGCATGCCGGCCGCGGAGTGACCGGCCCACGTGGCCGCGTTTCTCCGAAACGCGAATCCTCCCGCCGCCCCAAAAACCTACCCCCGCGATCTAGAAAGAATCTTTCCTTTCCGCTCCAATGCCAGTCGACCCGCTCCCACGCCACCCCTTCGCGGAGTCGACCATGGCCGTCCCCTTCAACCCCTGCGACTTCCTCTTCGCTCGCTGGAAGAACCTCGCGCTCTGGCGCAACCTCTGGACGATCCTCATCTTCCTCCTCGGCGCCGCCTTCACGATTTTTCTGATCGGCGCCGTCTTCTTGTTTGTCCGAGCGTCTTGGATCCCCGCCGCCCTCTCGACGCTCGGCACGATCGCCAACGGCGTCGCCGTCGGCTGGGTTCTGGCTCGGCGAAACCAGGCCGTGGACGAGGAAACCCAAGCCAAACAGGAGCTACTCGCCCAATGCAGCGGCGTCGCAGCGGCCGCCCCGCAGGCCGCCCCCGCCGGCCAGG
>JBIOVA010000147.1:0-6515 GCA_044867485.1 Lacipirellulaceae bacterium
GTAAGATGCCCGCGGTTCTGCGTTTGGGTGATGATCGCCCGCCGCTTTTGCAGGTCGCCCACCAGGTCGCCCACGTGGTCTTCCGGCGTGCTGATCTCCAGCCGCATGATCGGCTCCAGCAGCACCGCGCCGGCTTCGCGCAGCGCCGCGTCGAACGCCGTGGCCGCAGCCATGCGGAACGCGATCTCCGTGCTTTCCGTCTCGTGCGTCACGCCGGAGAGCAGGGTGGTCTTGATCCGCATCAGCGGGAAGCCCAGCACGCCGCCGCCTTGGCCAGCGTTTTCCAGCTCTTCGAGCACCACCGAAAGCATATCGCTCGACAAGCCCGTGTTGGGCAGCGTACTCACCACGACGCCTGCCGCGGAGGCCATCGGCTCGACGCGCAGCCGGATCTTGGCCGTGTGCTGCACGCCGTTGATCATCCGATGGCACTCGCCGTCCACGTCCGCGGCGCGGGCGATCGACTCGCGGTAGCTCACCCGCGGTTGGTGGACCTTCACGTTAAGCTTGAAGTCCCGCTGCAGCCGGTGCTGAATCACCTCCAGGTGCAGCTCGCCCATGCCGCTGATGAGCGTTTGGCCGGTCTCTTCGTTCTCGGCCGCGGCGAACGTGGGGTCCTGCTTTCGCAGCATCTCCAGCACGTCGGCCAGCTTTTTCTTGTCGGCCGTGCTCTCCGGTTCGATGGCCATCGAGATGACCGTCTCGGGGAACACGATCGACTCCAGCAGAATCGGCGAGCGCGTGTCGCACAGCGTGTCGCCGGTCACGGAGTCGCGCAGGCCGATGACGCCGACGATGTCGCCCGCCTGGGCCGCATCGAGTTGCTCCTCCTTCTTGCTCGCGTGGATGCGCCACAGTTGGGCCACGTTCTCCTTCTTGTCCTTGCCCGGGTTGAGCACGCGCGTATTGCCCTCTAGGACGCCCGAGTAGATGCGGACCCACGCCAGGTCGCCCGTCTTGAACGGCAGCACCTTGAACACCAGTCCGCAGAACGGCTCCTTGGGATCGGGCTTCCGCCTGATCTTGGGGAGCTCCGCCGCGTCCGCGCTCGCGTGCTTCTTGCTCTTCCCGTGTGATTTGTGCGACGGATCAACGCCTTCGACCGGCGGCATCTCCAGCGGGTTGGGCAGGTAGGCCGCCACGGCGTCGAGCAGCGGCTCCACGCCCAGGCCATGCAGCGCCGAGCCGCACAGCACCGGCTGGATTTGCTGGTGGACCGTCGCGTCCCGCACCACTTTGTGGATGAGCGCCTCGGGGATCGGCTCCTCGGACAGCGCCAGCTCCATCAGCTCGTTGGAAAAGTTGTAGAGCGACTCCAGCATCTGCTCGCGCCACAGCCCGGCTTCGTCGGCCAGGTCCGCGGGCAACTCCTCGACCACGATCTTGCGGCCCTCCTTCCCCTCGGGAAAGGTGAGCAGTTTCATCCGCACCAGGTCGATGATGCCACGAAATGGATTGCTGACGTGCGCCGGCCCCAGCCCCACGGGAATCTGTAGCCGCACCGGCTTCGCTCCCAGCCGATCACGGATTTCGTCCACCACGTTGTCGAACCCCGCCCCCTCGCGGTCAAGCTTGTTGATGAACGCCAGCCGCGGGACGTGGTACTTGTCCGCCTGCCGCCACACCGTTTCGCTCTGCGCCTCGACCCCCTCGCGGGCGCTGAACACGATGACGGCCCCGTCGAGCACGCGCAGGCTGCGCTCGACCTCGGCCGTGAAGTCGACGTGCCCCGGGGTGTCGATGAGGTTGATCCGCACGTCCTTCCAGGGGAACGCGACGCAGGCGCTGTAGATGGTGATCCCCCGCTCGGCCTCCTCGGCGTCGTCGTCGGTGGTGGTCGTACCGCGATCGACCTCGCCCGCGCGGTGCTTGGCGCCGGAGGCAAACAGCATCCGCTCGGTCACCGTCGTCTTGCCGGCGTCGATGTGGGCAATGATACCGATGTTGCGAATTTTGGAGAGATCGGCGGCCATGTAAGCTGCGGGACTGAACCGCGAGTAGCTGGAGAGTTGAACTGACAGGATAACAGGATTCTCAGGATCGACAGGATAACGCGCGTCTGGATTTCATCCCGTGAATCCTGCCCATCCTGTTATCCTGTCAGTTCCGTTACGGCGCATAAAAAACCAGGGGCCGCGGACGAGGGCGCTCGCGGCGCCGACGTCCCCAGCCCCTGGTTCGTGATCTCCAATTACCAACCGAAGTGGGCGAACGCCTTATTTGCATCGGCCATACGGTGCACGTTCTCGCGGCGGCTCACCGCGGCGCCTTCGCGGTTGTAGGCGGCGACCAGCTCGTCCGCCAGCTTCTGGGCGGTCGCTCGGCCCTTCTTTTCGCGGATCGCCATCAGCACCCAGCGGATCGCCAACGACTGCTGCCGCGTGCGGTTCACCTGCATCGGCACCTGGTAGGCGGCGCCGCCCACGCGCTTCGACCGCACCTCGATCGACGGCTTCACGTTGTCGAGCGCCTGCTGGAACACCGCGATCGGCTCCTCATTGGGAAGCCGCTCCTTGATGATGTTCATCGCGCCGTAGAACACGGCCTGCGCCCGGCTCTTCTTGCCGTCGTACATCAGGCAGTTGACGAACTTGCTCGCCAGGAGCGACCCGTAGACGGGATCCGGCTTCAGTTGCTTACGGCTGGCGGTAATGCGGCCCATGGGAGATGGCTCTCGGCTATCGGCTGTTGGCTATTGGCCAGAGGGTTGAATCATGAAACGTGTTGCGAGCGTCTGGCCGACAGCCGATAGCTGACAGCCGATAGCCCTCTCAGCTCTTCTTCGCTCCATACTTGCTGCGGCTTTGCTTGCGGCCGTTGACGCCCAGGGTGTCGAGCGAGCCGCGGACCACGTGATACCGCACGCCGGGGAGGTCCCGGACGCGGCCGCCGCGCACGAGCACGATCGAGTGCTCCTGGAGCGTGTGGCCTTCGCCGGGGATGTAGACGGTGACTTCCTTGCCGTTGGACAGCCGCACGCGGGTGATCTTCCGCAGCGCCGAGTTCGGCTTCTTGGGCGTCATGGTCCGCACCTGCAGACAGACGCCGCGCTTGAACGGGCAGCGGTCGAGGATCGGCGACTTCGAGAACTTCCGCTTCGCCCGGCGGCGGCTGCGGACGAGCTGGTTGATCGTGGGCATAACAACGGGGCCTGGACCGAAGGGATCGAGGGCGGCAAGCCGCTGGGAACCCGTCAATTTACCCGATGGGGGGCTGGGGTCAAGGGCGTCGAGGCCTATGAAACCCGAGCCGAGATTGCCGCAGACGCTGTTTTCGGCGTCCGACCTATGCCGATTGATCGCCGCGCCTTCCAAACAAGAAACGCGGCCAGCGCGATGGCCGGCCAGACCAGTCGCGGATTCAGCCGCCAATAGTTTGCGTTTGAAACATTCATGCGGCGATTCCCCTGAGCCGCGTCGACCCTCACCTCGACCGCTGGAGGATATTTAAGTCTGCCGTCCGGAAAGTCGATGTCGGCCAGAACCGTCGCCGACGACTTCGCTTGTCCTGAAGGCCAAGTCACCACCCTGTGCCGCCGCGTGGCGAACGGCTGTGTGGCCAGCGCCCACGCCAACAGGCTCATGAACACGAGCAGCGTGGACAGGCGGAATTGGAATCGGCGAGCACGCATGGGCAAGGGCAGGGAAAGGAGATTCCGTTACTCCCGAAACACGTCCGCCACGGGAACTGAGAAACTTGGGATGATCGTGGGCATAACAACGGGGCCTGGACCAAAGGGATCGAGGGCGGCAAACCGCCGGGAACCCCCCCATGTACCGGACCTGAGATGGGGGTCAAGGGCAGGAGGGATCAACAATTAGCCGAGCAGCGGCAGCTTCCGAGGCATTGGAAGCCGAGGCTGATTACTCACGGGACCGCATCCGGCGAAATACCGGTCAATTGCAGAAACCAGGGCTCGAGCAACATGATCAGAATCAACAGCGGCAAGGTCGCGTGGCGGACAATCGCCAGATCGAGCCAAGTCGGGTGGAGCGGGCGGCAAAAGAGAACCAACCAAATGATGGCCCAATGACATAAAAATGCGATGCCCCATGCCCTGCGAGTCTCTCCCATATCGAGCATGAGCGAAGCCAATACACCCAAAACGGCTTGCCAGATCAAGGCCGTGCGGATCGCAGGCAGATACTCCGCTTCAGAGAAGTCTGTCCAGTTTGCCATGCGAAAAATGCGATTACTCTCGGAACACGTTCGAGACGGCCAGCGAGAAGTCCGGGATGATCGCCGGCAGAGTGAGTGCGTCGGCCATGCCGCAAGCAGCGATGTCGCCATTCGCGGAGTGAACCGTCACGGTCTTCGCCGTCGGATCGACGACCCACACGATTTCGACCCCGGCTTGCAGATAGTGTTCGACCTTGCGGTTTGCGTACGCTGGCGCGTCGCGGCGTCCGCGGACTTCGACGACCAATTCAGGAATCGTCAGTAGATAATCTTCCGCCGTAGTACAAATCGGCAGCGATTTGTTCGCGATGAAAACGGCGTCGGGAATGACAACCCGATCGGGATTCCGCCACAAGACGATCGCAACTCGACCCCACGCTCTTCCGTGAGCCTTGTGCTCGCCTTGCCAGGCAAGATGTGCGGCGATATTGGAACGAATTGCGCCTTGCTCACATGTGAACGGAGCGACGACTATAAGCCGACCATCGTCAAGCTCGTAGTCGATCGGGCCGGAAGGAACATCGGAAGGAAGTTCCGCAAGGTCGGCGGCGATTAGACGGCGATCCCAGGGTTGGATTGGGTGACTCGCGGATCGCAAAGTTTCGGTCGTCGGCATGGCGCGACCTCAACGAAATTCTTGGCCCCGGAGGGGCCGCGGCGTGTAGCCAGGGGCGCCAGCCCCTGGAAAGGGCGTCGCTAAGTATTGCTCCAAGCCCCAGAGGGGCGACATCAACCGATTCAGCGGAGCGATGTCGCCCTTCCGGGGCTTCGTAATTCACTTGCCAACATAACCAGGGGCTGGCGCCCCTGGCTACATGATGTCGCCCTTTCGGGGCTCCAACGCAAAACGGGGGGCTGCGCGCCCCCCGTTCGCTGCGATTTCTTGGTGGCTCTGCCGACGCCGCTCACGCGTCGTCCGCCGAGGGGCCGTCGACGTCGCTCGCCGTCTCGCCCAGCAGGGCGTCCAGCCCGGTGGGCACCGGTCGCGGCGGGGCCGGGCGTTCGCCGTTGCCGGCCGGCGGGGTGGCGCCGTCGCCGCCGCCGGTCTGGGCTCGCAGCGCCGACTCCAGCAGCGGGAACGAGCGCTCGAGCACGCGCTCCTTCTCGGCCGCCAGGGCTTCGAGCGCCGACGGCTGAATCCGAACTTCCGACTCCTGAATCGTCTTGAAGCCCGTGCCTGCCGGGATCAAGTGGCCCAGAATCACGTTCTCCTTGAGACCCACTAGGTAGTCGGTCCGGCCGGCCAGGGCCGCCTCGGTCAGCACCTTGGTCGTCTCCTGGAAGCTGGCTGCGGAGATGAAGCTGCTGGACTGCACCGACGCCTTAGTGATGCCCAAGAGCTGCGTACTGGCCGTGGCCATTTTGGGCCTCGTCCCTTTGGCCACGTCGCCGCCTAGCGATTCGATCTGGGCATTGGTCTGCTCCAGCACATCCTTGGGCACGATCGATCCCTCGGCGAACTCGCTGTCGCCGCGGTGGCTGATCTTCAGACACTTCGTGAGGCCCTCATTCGCCGAGCGGAAGTCGAACTTGTCCATCACCGAGCCGGGCAGCAGGTCCGTGTCGCCCGGCGACTCGATCTTCACCTTCCGCAGCATCTGGGCGACGATGATCTCGATGTGCTTGTCGTTGATCTCGACGCGCTGGCTGCGATACACGTTCTGAATTTCGCGGGTGAGGTACTGCTGCACGGCCTCTTCGCCGGAAATCCGCAGGATGTCGTGCGGCACGAGCGGTCCGTCGACCAGGCTCTCGCCGGCCCGCACATGGTCGCCGGCGTGCACCCGCAAATGCTTCGAGTGGGAAACGAGGTGCTCGCGCTCGATGCCCGTCTCGCTGCGGACGATGATCGACCGCTTGCCGCGTTTCTTCTCGCCCAACAGCTCGACCACGCCGTCGATCTCGGCGATGACCGCCGGGTCCTTCGGCTTGCGGGCCTCGAAGATTTCCGTCACGCGGGGCAAACCGCCGGTGATGTCCTGCGTGCCGGAGGCCTCGCGGGGCGTCTTGGCCACGAGCGTGCCGGGGGTGATGATCTGCCCCTCGTCGACCTCGAGGTGGGCCCGCTCGGGCATGTAGTAGAAGTCGAGAATCTTGCCGTCCTTGGGATCCTCCACGACCAGCTGCGGATGCAGGTCGCCCTTGTGTTCCATAATCACGAAGCGCAACTTGCCGCTGGGATCCTTTTCCCCGCGCATTGTCTCGCCGTCGATCAGATCTTCGAAGCGAATCTTGCCGCCCGTCTCGGCGAGAATGGGAATGCTGTGCGGGTCCCATTCGCAGACGACCGCGCCGGCCGCGACCAGTTCGTCTTCCTTCACGCGGAGGACGGCGCC
>JBIOVA010000148.1:0-17056 GCA_044867485.1 Lacipirellulaceae bacterium
AAGGACTCCATGTCCTCCTTAGTTGGAACAGTCACAAGAACAATGGAAGCGCAGCCGCTTGTAGGTCCGGCGAAGGAGCAAGTATTCAATGTCCAGTTCTGGATGCTCGATGGTGCTGTCAAATGCGCCATGGACCTTTCTGAAACTGGGCGACCGAATTCGAAAAGAATCGTGGGGATAAACGAGGACTATTCCTTCACTGCGACCACGTCCTCAGATATTCCGGAAGATACCGCATACTACATCACGGAATGCGGCGCCGACAGCCGAACGCGTGGAAGCGCCCAGGGGTTGGTTAATGCCCTGCTGTTGACACACCTGTGGGCGTCATTTAGTCCGGGCCTTGAATTCCAGACGCTCATCGAAATCGTATCGAGTGACAAATTCAGAATTCGCTCGTGCGAAGAAGTGCAGGATGGCTCGAAAAAATTAGTTCGCGTCGAGTTTGATTTTGCCCCAACAGAAGCAGCTGCGAGGGCCTTAAAGACCGAATCAATGACGGCAGTAGTGTTGCTTGATCCCGACGTCTCTTGGCGCATCGTCCATTCGGAAATGAGCGGCGGCCCGCTTGGAATGACCATCGACGTCGAGTATGCGACGCCGGGAGAACCGTGGAAGATCTCGCGAGTCGTGCGCCGCCACAAGGCGCCGACTGCAATTGTGGGCAGTGCCACGGAAACCATCGAGTTCACCGGCCTTGAGACTCAGCAGACGCCTCGAAGTGAGTTTTACCTTGGCAGCTTGGGATTGCCTGATTGCATTGCGGGCGCCGGATGGTCCATGCGGGCGTGGTTGTTGATCGGAATTAATTGCATCGTCGTAGGTGCGCTCGTCCTTTGGATGTCGCGGCGGAGGAGGAGCGCAGCCAGCCATTGACTGACCTCTGTTAGCGCAGTCACGACCGGCACAGATCGTGGCTTCGACTTCATCCCCGGCGCGCCGCAGTTCAGCTTGGGCGCCACATGAATTAGGTCGAGCTATTGAGCGCATGCATGAGCACCGTAGCGTCGATAGCAGTCGTGGGTTGTGGTCCCGCAGGGTTGGCCTGCGCGTACTCTCTAACCAAGAGTGCATTGCCCGTCGATCTCTACGAAGCTGGCGATGCCGTCGGAGGGCTGGCTCGATCGATTCATCTTTGGGGACAAACGGTCGATCTCGGCCCGCACCGCTTTTTTAGCCGCGACCGGCGCGTCAACGGCCTGTGGCTTGAGGTCGTGGGCTGCGACTATGTGATGGTCGACCGGCTCACGCGAATTTTCTACGGCGGCCGGTTCTTCGATTATCCACTTGGTGCGGTCAACGTGCTGGCAAGGCTCGGCCCCGTCGAAGCCGGCCGGTGCCTGGCAAGCTACGCGAGGCAACGTATCCATCCCGCGCTCGATTTCGGCGATTTCGAAAGCTGGGTCTCGCGGCGCTTTGGCCGGCGGCTGTTTGAGATCTTCTTCAAGACCTACAGCGAGAAGCTGTGGGGCATCCCGTGCCGCGAGCTCGACGCCGACTTCGCCGCCCAACGGATCAAGCGGTTCTCATTAGGCGAAGCGGTCAGAAGCGCCTTCTCACAAAGCCGGCGCTGCGACCACAAGACGCTCGTCAATCAATTCGCTTACCCGACTGGCGGCACGGGGATGGTTTACGAGCGGATGGCGGCGGCGATCCAACAGCGCGGCGGCCGCCTGCTCCTCAAGTCGGCCGTGCGGCGAGTGCTGACCGACCAGGGGCGCGTCATGGGGCTGGAATTGTGTGACGGAACTGTCAAGCGGTACGACGCCGTCATTTCCACCATGCCGCTGACGCTCCTTGTCGAGCGGTTGACGGAATGCCCGCAGAGGATCAAGGACCTGGCCCGCCGCCTCACATTCCGCAATACGATCCTGGTCTATTTGGAAGTCAGTAGCACGAGCGTTTGCCCGGATCAATGGATTTACGTCCATCACCCGGAGCTGCGAACAGGCCGGATCACGAACTTCCGCAACTGGGCGCCGCAGCTCTACGGAGACGACGCGAGCACGATCCTGGCCATGGAATACTGGTGCAACCCTGACGACGAGTTCTGGAGGCAAGACGACGAGGCCTTGATCGCGCTGGCCAATAGGGAGCTTCTGGCGACGACCCTCATCGACGACCCGGCGCTGGTCAAGCGAGGCTTCGTCTACCGCATCCCGCGCTGCTACCCCGTCTACCGCAAGGGCTACCGGGACGTGTTGGCGCCGATCCAGGAGTATTTGAGCACGATCGACGGCCTCCAAGTCATCGGCCGGTACGGGGCTTTCAAGTACAACAATCAGGACCACTCGATTCTCATGGGCCTCTTAGCCGCCGATAATGTGCTCGCGGGCGCCCGGCACGACCTGTGGGGCGTCAACTGCGACTACGACGCGTACCAAGAGAGTGCGTCGATCTCCGAGACCGGCCTGGTCGCCGCATCGTCGTAGCTTCGGAGCGCTCATGGCCCGGGCGTTGCTCAACACGCTGCGCGTGCGGCTTCCCATCGCGTGTCTCGCTGCGGTTCTTGCGGCGGAAATCGTCCTCGCGACCGGCCTCGTTAGCGGATGGGGCCGCTGGTATTCGCACGACTTGACGTACCGGCGTCAGACTGAGGCCCTGCTGCGCGGCGAGATGGCTCTTTCGCATGAAGCGACTGGCTTGTGGTTCGACATGGCCTGGGCCGAGGGGGGCGTCCAGCAAGTATGGGGGCTCGGCGTTCCCCTGTGGCGGCTGCCATTTGAGGCGTTGGCCAGAGCCTTTAGTCAACCGGCGTTTCCCGACCGGCTTGCATTGGCCCTCGCGATCTTTCTCGCCGGCTATACGTTGCTGTGGGCGTTTGTGCCTCCCGCCTCTTGTCGGACGGCCCGCGAGTGGATTGACGCCGCCACGACGCGCCCGGAAGGACTGACCGCCGCGTTGGTCCTGATGCTCTTTCCGCCGCTGCTTGCCCTGTGCAATGGACCGTTGAATCGGTACGAAGAACCGCTCGTCTACGGATACTATGCTTCCATCGCTCTCTTCGCACTGACTCTTGCGTTTGTTCGTGGCGGCGGTTTGACCATCTATGCGGCGATCTGCTTGCTCGCCGGACTCATTGGGTTTATCCGCCCCACGTTGTTCGTGTATGGGCTGTCGTCTATCGCCGTCTCTTTTTTCACGCGACGAAGGAATTGGTCCTGGCGGCGGAACGCCTGGGGTCTTGCGCTGTTCGTCGCCGGCGGCATGGCCCTTTACGCAAGCAACGTATTGCGCTTCGGCGCGGGAACGGAATTCGGCCACAACCTCAACGCCTCCGGCGCCGAAATTATGTACGCCTCGCGCTTCGGCGCGCCGTTCGACCAAGAGCCCCTGTCACGTCGGGGGCTGGAGCTTCTGGGCGCGGTCTTCTTCGTCCAGTATTTCAACGGTTCGGAAACATCAGCCGAGGACGTGGTGAAGTGGCAGATTCCTGTCAGTCGTTGGCGGCATTTTTACTCGCGGACCTTTGACGGCTCGTACTTGCTGATTCTCGTGGCGTGTTGGGCGTGGGCGGCGGCACGACTCTCACGACGAACAAAGGGCGCTCTTCGAACTATGCCCCCGGGCGTTGTCGCAGCAGTCTGGTCGCTGTCGAGCGCGCTGCCGCTCGCTGTTTTTTACGTGTACTACTACTCCATCTCGTCGCGCTATTTGTTGGACTTCGCGCCGGCTCTCGGCGCGTCCGTCGCCGGCGTGCTCCTAGAGATTCGCCCGGCCAGCAGAGCGTGCCGGCGCCGCGCGGTTCTTCGAGCGGGCGCACTTGTGCTCGCGGCCGCATGGTGGGCCGCCGAGCTCCATTGGGCCGAAAACTTGTTCCCTCAAAGGCCGGCCTGGGGACGAGTCCACGTCATCAATGAACTTCGACGCGACAGCAGCACGCCCACGGTGCTTCCTAGCCACTATGCCATCGGCGAGGAGAACGGACCTTGGGAGTCCGGAATTCTGTTTAACGGCTTTGGCTGGGACCACGCGGCGGGCAAAACGCAGCCGATGGCGATGTTTTTCGTCGACGACGCGGCGAACGTGCAACTGGAGGTCGAGCCCGCCGAGGGCGAAATACTTGACGAACAAAGTCTTGGCAGCATTCGGGCCAAAATCGGCCTTGAGTTCCTGATGCGGCAGTCTGTTGAGCGAACCGAGCGTGGCTGGCGCATCACCTTTGCCAGACCAAAACGGGCGGCCTATCGCCAGGGCGTTCAAGTCCTCTTCGTCGCCTTCGTTCCGCCGAACGACTATCGCAAAGAGTCTTCGCCGTTCCGTCTCATTCGCGTCGACTGGAAGTAGCTCTACTGCTTACCGCGACAACATAAACCCGACCATCACCGACGCCGTCCCCAAGCTCCCCGACTCGAAGTTATCGAACTCGATCCAGTCGTTCGAGAATTCGCCGTCGACAGTCCAAGCGATGCTGCCGATCGACGTATCGCGGTGGAGCAGAATCGCCTCGGTCCCCACGAAGAGCCCGCCGATCGTGCTCGTCTTGCCGTAGCTGGAATTGGTGATCACGGCGCCAACAGGCGGAAACGCCAGCGGCACATCCTCGAACCGCCCCCGCACGTGCGCCCACCGGCCGCCCAGCCGCGTGGCGAATCGAAGCTGCGGATCGTTGCTGCGCTGGTCGATCACGTCGCCCCAGTACCAGCCGAACGCCGCCTGCACGCCGCCGCGTTTCACTTCCTTGAGCGTGGTGGCCATGTTGATGTTCGTCGTCACGCCGCTGAGCGTCTGTTGTCCCACCGTCTGTCGCGTGGTCTCGCCGTAGGCCGATAGGTACGAGCCGCCCAGATCCGTGAACAGCCGCTGGTCGAACGCCGGCCCCCACGGCACGCGATACCCGCCGGCCGCCGTCCAGCCCACGTCTTGCCCTTCGAGCAAGTCGTCGCCCACGACCAGCGTCGGCCCGGCCTTAAGGTACGGCCCCGAAATCCAATTGACCGGCTGCATCGATCCCACGGGCGCCGGGCCCGGGCCAAAGTCCGCCCCGTAGTCCATCCCGGGGTCGTCGACGCTCTGCGCCGGCCGCACGAGCGGATCGACGATCATCTGGTCCGCCGGCGCCTCCGGAAGCGATCCGCCAAAGAACTGCCCCAGCAGCGACGGCTCCTCGCCGGCCAAAGCGTCCTGCGCTCGTGCGGGTTCCGCCGCCGCCAGCGCCAGCACCGCCAGCCACGCCGCGACCGCCGCCCACCGATGTGCTGCTCTCGCTTGTCCCACGTGTCACCTGGTCGCGCTGGGGGATCGCCTGACGCCGGGCATGCGTACGCCGAGCGCATGATCATCCCTTCGACCCGCCGGCGCGCGAGAGTTTAACGATTCTGCCGGATGCGCCAGCTAGCAGCGCCCACGCGCAATCCAAGCGGACGCGGGCGAGCACCGAGGTCGACGCCCCGGTGAGTTGCGCCCCAGGTGGACTTAACGCCAGCTAAGCGGTTCGCTCAGTCCCGGCTGCTCAGCGCCATCAACAGCCGCAGCACGTACCAGAACAACAGGGCCACCGACGCGAACAGCGCGAGCGCCGCCGCCACGTGCTGCCCGATCCGGTAGTGGTGCAGCACGTTGCTCGTGTCGTACAGAATGTATGCGCTGGCGAACAGGATCATCGCCCCGGTGAACCACAGGCCCAGGCTGAAGCCGAACAGCATGCCGCACAGGATCACGCCGATCGCCGCAAAGCCCACCGCCATCAAGCCGGTGCGCAGCCACGAGAAATCCGCGCCCGTGATGAACACGGCGCCGGTGAGCCCCAGAAAGATGATCGCCGTCACGAGCGCCGCCGAGGCAATCACGTTCGGCGGGCCAAACGTCGCCGCCACGAACAACAGCGGCGCGAAGAACAGCGCCTCCGCCACCACATACAGCGACAGCCCCGCGTACTGCTTCCCCACGCTCGTGGAGGACAACGCCCAGGCGTTCGCCACATAGCTGACGCCCATGAAACCCGCCAGCACCACCAGCAGCCCCACGTTGCCGTTGCCCATCATCATTCCAGCAAACCGCTCGGCCATCCCCGTGCTGAACAGCGCCACTTCGATGCCGATGAATGCCAGCACCGCTCCCAGCAGATGCACGTACGTCTGCCGAATGAACCCGGCGCGCACATTCGTGTCGGCCTGCGCGGCCACCAGGCCAAAGTCGCGGTAGGGATTGTCGCTGGCGTAGCTCATCGCAAACTCCAAGAAGGGGCGAAATGAATTTGTCCACCGGCGCCATCACTCGATCGGGCGCCCAGGGCGTGCCAAATTATACCTCATCCCGCCCAGCCAACGCACCCCGAGCCGCCATAACCCCGGCATTCCCCATTCCCCATTCCGCCCTCCCCATTCGACCTCGACCCGTCTTGCCGCCGCCCGCCGCACTTGCTACCCTCCGCCGCCCTGATCCCACAGTCGCCGACGCCAGGCGCCGAGTGACCGACCGCCCTCGACTGCCGCCGCGAACCAGGCTGCTGGCCGCGGCCGCGGGGTTGTCGCTCGCCGCCCTCGTCGCGACGGCGGCCCGGCTCACGCCCGATCCGCGGGGATGGGGGACGCACGAACAACTCGGCGCCGCGCCCTGCCGCGTCCGCCAGTGGACCGGCCGGCCGTGCCCGACCTGCGGCATGACCACCGCTTGGGCTCACGCCGTTCGCGGCCAGTTCGCCGCGGCGGCCGCGACCAACCTGGGCGGCGTCATCCTGTTGGCCGGCGCGATCGCCGCGACGGCCTGGACGCTCGCCGCGGCGACGACGGGACGATGGTGGATCGCAGCCCCGCGGCTGCGGTGGATGGTAGGAATCGGAACCGTGTGGCTCCTCGTCACGCTCCTCGACTGGGCGCGACGGCTGGCGGCCGGCTGAATCGACCAACGACGGACAAGGACGCAATTATGGCTCGCAAGATCCGCACTCTCGCCGCCCCAGCCGCCTGCGCGCTGGTCGCCGCCGCTTGCCTCGCCTCCGCCGGCTGCATCCACACCATCCTGGCCACCGGCATCTACATGTGGAACGGCGGCAACGTCGTCCCCGCCGAGTGCGAGGCCCTCGAAGGCCAGCGCGTCGTGGTGATCGTCCGCCCGCCTGCCTCCTACGAGTACCGCAACGCCGGCGCCGCCCGCGCCATCGGCGCCAACGTCAGCGCACTGCTCGCCGACCGCGTCAAGAAAATCGACGTCGTCAATCCCAAGGAAGTCGACAACTGGATCGACAAAGAGGACTGGGAGAATTTCAAGGATCTCGGCCGATCCGTCAAAGCCACGCGCGTCGTGTACGTCGAGCTCGACGATTTCGATCTCTACCAGAGCTCAACGATCTACCGCGGCACGGCCGACGTGACCCTCACCGTGTACGACATGAACGACGGCGGCAAGGACGTGTTCAACCGCCGCCTCGGCCAGGTTCTGTTCCCACGCAACAGCGGCATCCCCTCCGCCGATAAACCGGTCCAGGAGTTCGAGCGGCAATTCGTCGGCATCGTCTCCACGCAAATCGCCGAGCACTTCTACAAGCACAATCCCAACGCCAGCTTCGCCCTCGACGCCGTGGCGAATGACTGAAAAGGCTGTCGGCTATCGGCCGTCGGCTATCGGCCAGAAAAAGAATCGGTACGCCACCGTCTGGCCGACAGCTGAGAGCCGACAGCCGACAGCCCCTACTTCACAACGGCGGCGGATTCCGCCGCGGCGGACCCTGCGGCGCCATCGGCTCCTGCGGCGGAGCCATGTTCCCGACGTTCACCTCGACCCGCGGCGGCAGGAACGTGAACGTCTCGCCCCACCGCCAGCCCAGCGGCGTCGTCAGCTCCCGCTTGGCGAGCATCGCCCACGGCGTCCCCGGGTGATCCGCCGTCACACGCTCGAGAGAGAGCCGCGCCTTCTCCGCAAGATTCTCCAGGTTCGTCGCTGCAAACTTGTCGCCTGGCCGCAACAGCCACGTGTTATTCCGCTCCTCGCGAAACGCCATCCCCTGTTTCGCCTCGGCAAGCATCACGTTGTACCCGTCGGCCCGCACCTTGGCCGCCAGCGCCCGGCCCAGCGCCAGGTCGAACCCCGCCTGCCACCGCGGCTCGTTTTCCGCCTCGCGATCCGCCTCCCCGGCCAACAGCGTCTGGCACAGCATGTCGAGCTTCGGCTGCAGCACCGCCGCCGCCCGTTGCGCTTCGGTCAATAGTTGCGCCAGCTCCGCCTCGTCTCGCTTGGGGAACCGCAGCCGCACATCCTCCAGCGGCGAGGTCCACGTCAGGCGCGCCGCCTCGACGAGCGCCCGCCGCGCCCGGCTCGCTTGTACCGCCCGCAGGTACTCGGCCGTCGTCACGTAGTCCGGCTGGTACCGCCGCATCGCATCGGAATCGAAGAACGCCGAAAAGTGCGCCGCCAGATTGCTCGTCTCCGCGCCCGACACATTCCGCCCCACCACGCGGTTGGGGTGCGTCGAAAAGTACAACCCGCCCGTGTCGTAACACAGCCGCGTGAGGGCAAACGGCCCGAACCCCGAGTCGAGCAGTTCCTCCTCCCCGCCGCCGGCGAACCGCAGCTTGAGCGACTCCGGCAGCAGCGACTCGGGGCCCAGCGTCACCGGAACCCACTGCGGCCGCTGGTCGAACCGCGGATCGGGATCGATCCACTTGACATACGCCGTCTCCCGCCCGAACGGCGCCGGCCGTCCCACGACATACACCGGCATCGCAAACTTCCGGCACGTCGCCACCGCATCGTCGACCCGCGCGTAATCGTCGCCCGCTTCGTCCGTGAACACGACGAGCATGACCCGCCGTTGCCCCTGCTTCCGCGACATGTACGCCCGATACTTCTCCGCCGCCATGGTCACCGCGGTGAACACGTTCTCCTGCCCGGTCTCGTCGTCCTCGATCGACGTGATCGCGCGTTCAATCTCCTCGATCCGATCCGTCGGCTTTGGCGTGAGCGCCACCGGCTCGGCCCCGAAGCCCACGACGGCCGTCAGCAGCGGTTTGTCCTCGTGCTTGCGGAACGCGGGGTTGTCCGCCGCCTCGATCACCCCCAGCTCCTCGTAAATCCGCCGGAACCGCTTCACGATCTTCGCCCGCTCGTCGCGCAGGCTGCCCGACTGGTCGAACAGCCATACGACCATCGTCGGCCGCTGCTCGAGCGACGCGAGGATCTCATGCGTGAGCCGATCGATCGCCCCCGTCGACCCCGTGACGCCGATGCTCCCGGCCCCTTGCACCGGCAGCGCCTGCGACAAGTCGGGCGCGCTCGAGAGATCGACGTCGATTTCCACCGCCGGCCGATCGGCGATTTCCGGAATGATCTCGCTGGGCGCCGCCAGCGCCGCCTCGCTAAACTCTGGCGCCGCCGCCAGTGCGCTCATCGTCCCGCCGGCCGACAGCGCCCCAATCTCCGCCGTCAGCTCGTCGCTGGAGACAAACTCCTGCGGCAGCGACTCCGGCTCGACCGTCTCTTCCGGGGCGAGCACCAAATCAAGCAGCCGCCGGTTCGATGGCAAGGCAAACGTCGCGATCCCGAGCACGGCCATCAGCGACAGGTGCACGACAAAGCTGGCCAGCCACGCGACCCAATCGCCGCCTGGCGACGCCGCACCGTGGTCGGTCGTTTCCGCCGGAGCCGGCCGATCCGCCGGTCGGGCCAGCGAAGGCGTTGCATCGATGACGTGAGACATGCGCGCAGCCTCTCACCCGTACACGAAGCTGCCAGCTTCGTCCGTCCGGAGTTCCGCACCCAACGGCGGCTGGTCGCGGAGCGAGCCGGGGCTTCTGAGCCGTTCCATGATCGATTCTGACCGCCCGGCCCCCTGCGGGCAAGCAAACAAGCGGAGCCCCTCCCCCACCTAGGGGTGATCGCGCCTTGGCGCCGGAAGCGCCGCCCCGCCAAATTGTTGCAGGCCGCGCGGCGCGCCGTAGAATGACGGCTGCCCAATTCGCGATGCGGGTTGTGGCTTTTCTTCCCCCGCCAACGTCTCCTGCGGAGGACGCTCATGAACGCCGAGGTTCGCTGGACCTGTCCGGCACGCCCCAGGGCCCGCCGGTGGCTCGCCTCTCTGTGCGGGGCGATCGTCGTTCTCAACGCCGCGGCCGCGCCTGGCCAACAGCCGCCCGCGTTTCCCCAGTACCAAGTCCAAAACCCGCCGGCCCAACGCGCGCGGTTTCGCTCGGGCATCGTCACCAGCGATCGCGCCACCTACTGGGACGACCGCTTCGCCACGCTCGTCGGACGAATCCTCGGCCCCAACCAGAACCAGGTCGTCCACGAGGCCGCTTTCGCGTTCATGGAATGCTTCGGCGGCGGCATGATTGACAACCTCGAAGGGCTCTTCGCCAAAGATTCCTACACTTCCGCCGCGCGGCACGACCAGGTCGCGTACGCCCGGTCGGAGAATCCCGCCTCCGGCGTCGATCCCTTTGTGCCCGCCGTCCGACGCGTCGAATCCCTCTACAGTTTGCCGTACGCCACCAGGCTGCAAATGCCCGCCACGCAGCGCGCCTCCGCCATGGCAGGATACAACGGCGACATCATTTCCCCGCCCAACGTCCAGGCCACGTGGAACGCCTTCCCCCTCACGCGGTTCATCAACGAAATGCCCCAATATACCGCCGACATGATCGGCGACTCGATCACACTGCACCGCAACAACCCTGCCGATCCCAACACGCCCAACACCCGCTATCGGGCGATCCTGTTTGGAGGATCCACGCAGTTCGACGTCGGCCCGGCCCTCAACGCCATCCAAAACCCCAATCCCCTCATTCCGCCGCAGTACACGGCGGGTCGGCTCGCCATCAATTGGAACACGCTCACTCGCATCCACGATGCGCTGGTAGCGCTCGGGTACGCCGAAGACGAGATGTACATCATGTACCCCGGCGGCGAGGCGCGCAACATGGCCGGCCAGCCCACCGGTCGCATCTTTCCCAATGGCCCGGCGATTCCCGCCTGGGTCGACGCCGGCACGCGCGCCCGCGACCTCACCGCCGCCTGGGACACCTGGCTGGCCCCGCAGGTCAACGCCAGTACGCAAGTCTTCTTCTGGAGCAGTTGGGGCCACGGCAATCGCGGCCCCGACGCCGCCCGTCAGCAACGCCAGGCCGGAATGCCCGTTCAGCGCGGCCAGCAGATGTCGTTCGACTCCGACGCCGAATTTGGCGCCCAGGCGGTGGCGCTCTTCGACCGCGGCAACCCGCTCTCGTCGCTCGGCACGCTCGAAACGCCGTATTTCGAAGTCGCCGCCAGCATGGACGTCCCCGGACTCTCGGTCGAACTCAATGGCCACAGCCTGTCGCTGCTGGAAACGCTGCCCGACCCGTTCGCCGACGGCAGCGAGTGGATTTACAAATTCGCCCTCGACCAGCCCGACGTCGATTTGCTCGCGGCGTCGTTGACGCACACGCTCCGGATCGACTACTCGCTGGCCCTGCCGGAGGATGCGTCGTTCATCACCTCGATGGGCCCGACGCTCGGCGAATTCGCCAACGGCTTGTCGCTCGTGCCCGAACCGGCCGCCGTGGTCCTGCTCGCCGCCGCGTTGGCCGCCCTCGCCGCGCGCCGGAAGAGCGTTCCCCAGCGCCGCAATTGATCACGCGCTCAAATCCCGCTGCCCGGCAATTCCCGTCGCGATGATGTCCGCCCGTCAACTCCGATCGTCCCTGGGCATCCGCTTGGTCGCCCTCGTCCTCCTCCCCAGCCTCGCCGCCCGTTCTGCCGCCCAAACCCTCGTCGACCTCACCCACCCGTTCGACGAGCGGACCATCTACTGGCCCACCGAACCGGGCTTCGTCCTGGAGCGCGGCCCGGCAGGCGTCACCGACCAGGGCTACTACTATGCCGCCAACCGCTTTGCCGCCCCCGAGCATGGCGGCACGCACATCGACGCCCCCATCCACTTTTTCGCGACCGGCCAGACCGTCGACCAGATTCCGCTCGACCGCCTCGTGGCCGACGCCGTCTGCGTCGACGTCACCCGCCAGTGCACCGCCGACCCTGACTACCAGATCACCGTCGAGGACTTGCAGGCGTGGGAGCAAACGCACGCCGCGTCGCTCGCGGAGAAGATCGTGCTGCTCCGCACCGGCCACGCCCGCCATTGGCCCCGCCGCGCCAAGTACCTCGGCACAACCGCCGTCGGCCGCGCCGCAGTGAGCCAGCTCCACTTCCCCGGCCTCGACTCAGCCGCCGCCACATGGCTCGCCACGCAGCGCCGCACGAAAGCCGTCGGCATCGACACGGCCAGCATCGACCACGGCCCATCCCGCGACTTCGGCGCCCACGTCAACCTCTTCCGCCACAACGTGCCGGCGATCGAAAACCTCGCCGCCCTCGACCGGCTCCCGCCCGCTGGGTTCCGCGTCGCCGCGCTCCCCACCAAGATCGCCGCCGGCACCGGCGCTCCCTGCCGCGTCGTGGCCATGCTTCAAGAATAGCCGCTCGACGATCCACGGAGTCGGATCCGCCCCAGTTCACGCGCCATCGGACGTGCTCGGCGGCAAGGTCGCTGGGGCAGACAAGGAGGAGTCTTCGCGCGTTGGGGAGTGGTGCGCCGGCGACCGTACCGACGCGGCTTCGGGCTTGTCCTAAAACGTCAAGCGTCGCCGAGCTTGCGGCGCGAGCGGCAAGCCGAAAATCGCCGAGGCTCGGTCCGAAAGGGGCGTTGCCGTCTCCAAAGCGGCGACGCCCCGGTTTATGCGCCGTATTCCTGACCGACCATGATCCTGTAGCACTCGCAAACCCGCGCCTCGAGCGCCTTGCGATTCAGGATCGAGATCATCCCTCGGTGCGACCGGACTAAGCCCATCTCTTTCAACGGCGCCAAGACTTCGGAAACGCTCGACCGCCGCACGCCCAGCATCAGCGCGAGAAACTCATGGGTGAGTTTCAAGTCATCCGAATCGACGCGATCTCGCGACATCAACAGCCAGCGACAACACCGCTGCTCGACGGAATGCAATCCGTTGCAGGCCATGCCCTGCATCGTCTGCGTGCGAAACGCCGCCTCGTAGCGTAGGGCCGCATTTTGCAATTCGTCGCTGGACGTCGCGGCCCGGCAAAATCGCTCAGCGCCGACTCGATAACCGCGCCCCGCGACTTGGATGAAGTAACGATAGGGAACCGTCTCGGTCTTCAACAGCAAGATAGAACCGACCATCCCTTCCCGGCCAATCGTTCCGACTTCGATGCTGCTGCCGTTTTCCATCACGGCGACGACGGACACCACGCCGTCCTCGGGAAAGTAGACGTACTCAATCGGCGCGTTGGGCTCGTAGAGGATCAGATTGACGTCAAACGCCAGCAGATGGGGCGACAACCGCTCCAGCACCTCTGACGACATTTGGGAAAGAATGGCGTTTCGGTGCGCATGGGGAGCTTCAGGGCCTTTTGCCATTGAGACGCACGAACCTTTCTGAAGGGTCGGCCAACGGCAAAGAGGCAGGGTTCTCGATTTCCCCCAGTTACCTTGATGACGCAGGTTGACGATTCACTGAGAGCAGAGAGACCAGGACGGCAACAGAGCGGATCGCGAAGCGTCGCATCCTCCTTGACATTATATGCGGCGGCGACTACTTCGATCCCCCGGAAATGGCCGTATGGACTAAAAACTCTGCGGCACGCTGCCGGCTCGCGCGGTGAGACAATAATTCACCCGCTTTCAAGCAACCATATCGAGTCACGACGTCGGCGAGCCGGTCCAATTCCGAAGACGTTGCGACGCCTCCGTCGCGGAGCAGCGAGTCCGCGGTCTTGATCGCAATGGCGTCTTCCACCGTGCTGCATTGCACGACGTTGCCCTGAAGCGACGCGAGAAACACGTCTGCGTCGCTGTTGTCCACGGCATTGTTGACGGCATGGTCCACGGCAAATGACTCCAATTCTTGCCGACGCCTCCTTGCCGCGCCCGAGTCTGGGGATTCTAAGCGGTCGCCAACTCAAGGACGGTACGGTAGCCGACCAATGCGGCCTCAAATTCACGACAAATGCCGCCCAATTCTCCGGCCGGCGCCCTGGTCAAAGATCGACCATGAGTTCGGCGACTGCCCCGGGCGGGAGCCCGGGAAGCGCGACGCTTGCCTCCCTCCGTGTTGGCAACGCTCGCCAGAGGCTAGCCGATCGGCGGCGAGTACGGCTCGGGATCGCCCAACGATTCCTCGCGCATGCCCGGCCCGGCCAGAGATTCCACAACGACCACGAGATCCGCGAGTTTCTTGGCGTCGATCATCGATTCCGCGGCAGGCGACGTACTTTCCGCCAGAGCTGCTCTCAGCCGCGGGATGCAAATGCCCGCATCGCGCAGAAGCGTCCGCCGAACCTCGTCGAAGATGAATTGCCTCATGGGGGATGCGCTCCGGCTCGGGATGCAGGCGTGAGACGACGCCGTGCAAGTTGCAACGAACATGCCATTCAGCGCCGACGCCATGTTGGTCGGCGTCACGGTCAGCGTTCCAATCGATGATCGCTCGTCGATGTGGACTCCTGAGGCCGCGTAGAACTCTCGCCCCGCCCACGGCACGTGGGACACCATCCGGACCCCGCGCAGGCCGAACACGGGCGAGTTTGAGCGTCTGCCTCGGACGAGGTCGACGAGCCATAACCGTGGCACGAAGGGCAAAGCCCCGATCCGCCACACGCCTGACAAACATCCACCATCGGAGCGTCGATGTGCGGCGTCATCGTGGAAGCCCGTCGGGGCTAGCGACGATGGCGCCCACGGCTGGGGAAGTGGACCCGTGAATGGTGCTCTGAGAACAGGACCGCTCGAGCCGTCTGAATCGCCTCATCTTCACTGGGATATTCGTGGGAGATCGCCCCCTGGGCGCTGCACTCTTGGCATTGCCAGGCGGCCACGAAGCCGCCGTC
Source organism: Lacipirellulaceae bacterium (assembly GCA_044867485.1). Taxonomy (GTDB): domain Bacteria; phylum Planctomycetota; class Planctomycetia; order Pirellulales; family Lacipirellulaceae; genus Lacipirellula. The sequence goes on from JBIOVA010000148.1 coordinate 14,818, forward strand.
GCGCGCTGTCGCCACAATCTCGTAATTCACGCCATCGCGTTTGTGGATTTCCGTGCGCAATGTCGCGACCTCCTGGGAACCCCCTGGCTATCGCGAGTCTTAGCAACTTTCCGCAGGTCAATCGGTACGGTAGCGGACACTGCGCAGACATTGAGACGCGGCTCTCGATTTGACGGCGATGTGCGGCGATCACAAGAGCGCTGGGCGCCGTGGATGGATCGTCGAGACGTCCGCGCGAGAGCGCACAGATCCACTCACCCGCGTCGCCTGCACTGCTCGTCGAAGTCGTCAGATTTCCTTGTCGCGAATGCTCGTCCATTTCGTGAGAGCAAAAGGGGGGCAGGTCGACAGGAGTCGATCCTGACTAGGAGGACTGAAATGCGACTTCCTCCCCCTTGTTCTCCCAACCGCAGGAAGAAAATCTCACGCAAAGGCGCAAAGGAAAATCTGGTGAGTTTTCCCCGCCGTCAATCCATCATGGGGAGGAAGCCCCCTTCCTGGGCAAGAGGAAGCATTTCTCTTCGCCTTCCTCATGCCACTGGCGTCCCGCCAGTGCTCCCCCCGCGCGCCGTTAGGCCAACGACCCCAATCCTCCGCATGATTCGCGGCGAATTCTCCTGCCCCCTCTTGATTTTTGGCCAAGACCTCGTGTACGGCTTTGCACAAAAACTAGCACTTCGGCACAAGCAGTTGCGATAGCAAGGCGCGACAGCTTGGCTATCTAGCTGCTTGACACGAGTTTTTGTGCAAAGCCCCTCGTGTACGATACGCATGTATAGATAAGCAACGGCTTGGCACTTAAATTCGAGTCAAGCCGCGAAAGAGGCAAGCGATCAGGCAAGGACTGCCCCATCGCTTGCGGTTTAGCCCGAATAAAGGTGCAAAGCCGATAAGCAACCAGCGCCGCTCTTTGATAATTCACCACCTCAGCCCAGGCCGCTGCGCGCATGCCGCCCCCGCAGCGCCATGCGCTCGCCGTACGCGCCGATCGTGCCGCGCGCATTTCAAAATGAGACGGTTCTGGCAATGTTGTCCAAGGCCGCCCTCGGAACAACTTGGCGCCCTTGGTCCCCTTGGCGCCCTTTTCGCGAGCCTCTCGAGACCCTCAAGCGGTCGCAACCGGTCGCATCGCGGACAATACCGGCCATTTCGCGGACAGATCGCGGACATTTCCCGACCGTCCGCGTCAGCCGTTTGCCCAAAAATCCCCAGAAAAACGGCCCGCCGCTGCCCGCGCCCCCGCGAATCGTCCGCACGCCGCTCGGCACGGACGGCAGGACCCGCGCGCCGCGGAAAAGCGCAGAACGGCGCCGGACTGGCGGAAGTCTCAAGGCGGAACACCGAACGCCCTTGCTCACGCCGCTTCCAGCGGCGTCACGTCCACGCTCACGCCCATCCGGTGCTCGCCGCCGCCGACGAACACGCCTTGGATCGGGCACACGTCGCCGTAGTCGCGACCCCACGCCGTCGTAATGTGGTCGTCGCTCGCCAGGCAGTTGTTCGTGGGGTCGAAATCGACCCAACCCAATTCGCCGCACCAGCAACTTGCCCACGCATGCGACGCGTCGGCCCCGACCAGCCGCGGCTTGCCGGGGGGCGGAGTCGTCCGCAGGTAGCCGCTCACGTACCGGCCGGCCAGGCCCATCGCGCGCAGCGAGCCGACGGCCAGATGAGCGAAATCCTGGCACACGCCGCCGCGCAGTCGCAACACGTCGTCCACCGGCGTATGGACGGTCGTGGCCCGTGAATCGAACTCGAAGTCGCGGTGGATGCGCGTCGTCAGATCCCGCAGGCAGTCCACCACGGGGCGCCCCGGCGGAAAGCTCGGCGCGGCGTAGGCGGCCAGCTCCGCCGAGAGCGCGATTCGCGGCGACGGGAAGATGAGCTGCCACGGCAGCGGTTCGAGCGTTTCCAGCGGCTGCAGCGGGTCGCCAGGGCGCCGCGCTTGTGCAGCGGCGTCTTCCCACGCGGGCGCTTGTTCGAGCCGCCGCGCATTCAGCGGCGCCACGTCGACGGTGCTTTCGGCAACGACCTCCAGCCGCCGGTGCGGGCCCTCGATTGAGAAGTACTCGACGAGATTGCCAAAGTAGTCCTCGCGGCGACTCAAGAATGCCGGCGCCGGGTCGATCCGCAGCCGATAGTCGGCCGCGCGTTGCCGCGGCGTCGTCCGCGGCGCCAGATGCACAAGGTTGTGGCACACCGGAGCCGGCTCGCTGTACGCGTACCAAGTTTTGTGGGT
>JBIOVA010000149.1:0-17101 GCA_044867485.1 Lacipirellulaceae bacterium
CGAGCCAGCAGTGGCACCCTCGCCGTTCAGTTTGTTTTCTGAGGCTCCATAGCTCCGCCGCTCGCGGCGGGTGCGCCACGGATCTCGCTCCGCGGCAAAACTGCCAACGGCCAAACGGATCCACAACCCCTCGCGCGCGATTTGACGAGGCGCTGGCCCCAAACTACCGTGTTCCCTAACGCGGATCTTCGCGGAATCTCCTGTCTCGCGCCTCCGGTCTCGAAAGGTTGCTCATGATCGCAAGAGTTGTCTGCGCCCTCGTCCTGCTCGCGGTCTGGACGGCGCTGGCCGCCGCCCAATCGCCCGTCGAAGTCCTCGACCAATCGAGCCTCGTCCCGCCGGGCGTTGACTCGATCGCCGGCTTGGTGATCGACGAGGAGTTTTCTCCCGGTCAAACATTCGCCAGCGGCGTCGCGGGCCGTCTCGCCCGCATCGAGCTCGGCGTCTATCGCTCGTCGGCACCCGTGGTCGCGCCCTTGACCGTGGAGCTCGTCGCCGTCCAGGGAGGGCTTCCCAATTATTCGCCGGCCGGGACGTTGGCCTCGCGCGTCCTGCCCGCCACCGCCGTCCCCGTCATCTCGTCCTTTGCCGAAGTGTCCCAGCCGCGCGTGACGCTCAGCGTCGATTTCTCGGCGGACGACATTGCGACGACCGTCGGCGGCATGCTGGCGATCGTGTTGAGATGCGACGCCACCCGGCATTTGGGATACTCATGGTGGCTCACGAATCAAGGCGTGAGCGTTTACCCCGGCGGCCGCGCCGCCACCCTCCAAAACGGCGCCAGCGCTCCGCAGCCAACATTCGAAGACGCCCACTTCCGCACGTTCGTCGCCATCCCCGAACCCGCCTCGGCAGTTCTCGTCGCGATCGCGCTGGTTGCCATGCGGCGATGTCCAACGAGCCCCAAGCGCGGGTCGACCGCCAGCGATCCTTAAGCCGTCGCCCAAATCAAACTCGCGCAAGCTGATCGAAGAGTGCGCTCGGGTGATCTGTGATTAAGTCTGGCGGGCGGAATTGAACAGCGCAGCCGCGAGGGCAACGACGCCGGCCGCCAGCGGCAGTAAGCCGTGCAGGCGATGCCCAGATTGCATAAGAGCGCTGCCGATAATCAGGAGCAGCACGCCTGCCATGATGAGGGCGAGTCGCATGCCCGCATTATAGCCGGCTGGGGCTAGGGCAAGTCGTCGGCGGCGGGCGTGCCGACCAAATCGACGAGACCGTCCGCTCCTTGTCCGAATTCCTCGGCTGGGACATCACCCGCGGAAGCGGCGCGGCGTGAGTTTGCAGTCTCACCGCCCTTTCCAAACTCCGATAGCGGGTTCGTTTGGTCACCCCGAAGTCGGCCGAGGGGTCCGGCTTGCAGACCTGCGGTTCGACGCCTCGGTAGATCTTGGCGTGACAGTCATGTCTCGCGGCAAACGGACCCACGATCCAGGAAACTTTCTGCTTGAAAATAGGCCGACACTTCGGTTATGCATGAGCGTGACTCGCGCGCTCGTGCGGCGCGCAGCGGTCCATGTCCGCGAATCGCCCCCTAGTGTGCGAGGCCCCCATGCCCCTCGGTCGCCCCTCGACGCTCGACGACGCCCATCGCCGCGACGAGATTCACCCGTCCGCGGGCCGCGCCCTCACTCTCGCCTGTGCCAAAAGCGGACAGAAGTCCTCCTCATTCTGTCCTCGCCCCCGACCCCTCGAACCCGACGATTGCCGCGTCCAACGACAATCCGCGCGGACGCAAGCCGTGACTTCCGTCCCCCCAAACGTGTTTTCCTGTTCTCCCCCCACCAACTTCGCCAAGCAAACTAATTACGCTGGCGGAATGGCGGAGAACCGGCGAAGCGTGCGAAGGACAATCGCGTTGTTCCGTGCGGCGATCGGACTGGGCTGCTTGCTCCTCGCCCCCGCCGCGACCCGCGCCGAAATCCAAACGCTCTTCCGCGGCGCCTGTTTCACGGAGCCCGAAGCGGCGAAGCGGCTGGGCGACATGTCCGCGCTCTACGACTCCCGCGACGAGTGGGAAGCCCGCGCCGAGGAGGTTCGCCAGCAGGTCCGGCGCGGCATGCGGCTCGAGCGGCTGCCGCCGCCCTGCCCGCTCAATCCCATTCACCTCGGCGCTAAGCCCGGCAATGGGTACACCGTCGAGAACGTCGCGTTCGAGAGCCTCCCCGGGTTCTGGGTCACCGGCAATCTCTATCTGCCCGAGCGCACTGAAGGCGCGGTTCCCGGCGTGCTCTGCCCGCACGGCCACGGCTTCGACGCCCGCATGAACGCCGCGACGCAAACCCGCTGCGCGGCCCTGGCCCGCATGGGCGCCGTCGCCTTTGCCTACGACATGGTCGGCTACGGCGAGTCGCTGCCCGTGCCGCACAAGCACAGCGAGACGATGCGGCTGCAGACCTACAACAGCATGCGGGTGATCGATTTCCTCCTGTCGCTGGGAAACGTCGACCCGTCGCGCTTGGCCGTCACCGGCGAAAGCGGCGGCGGAACCCAGTCGTTCCTGCTCGCGTGCCTCGACGAGCGGATCGACGTCTCCGTCCCCGTTGTGCAGGTGTCCGCCCATTTCTACGGCGGCTGCGTCTGCGAAAGCGGGTTGCCGATCCACAAGTCGGCCGACCTCGAGACGAACAACGTCGAGATCGCCGCGTCGTTCGCTCCCAAGCCGCAACTCATCGTCTCCGACGGCGGCGACTGGACGAGCAACACGCCCAACGTCGAGTTTCCGTACATCCAGCGCGTGTACGGCCTGTGCGACGCCGACGAGAGCGTCGAGAACGCCCACTTCGCCAACGAGGGGCATGACTACGGTCCGTCGAAACGTGCGGCCATGTACCGGTTCGTAGCAAAGCATTTCGATCTCGACCTGGGCCGAGTGCAGAACGACGCGGGCGAGATTGATGAGAGTTTCGTGACCGTGCGAGACCGCGGCGAGTTGCTCGTGTTCCCGCCGGAGCATCCGCGGCCGGCGGGAGCGATCACCGGCGGCGACGCCGTGATCGCAGAACTCGATCGCCGCGAGTAATGTGTGCCACTGGCGTGTCGCCAGTGCTGAAGTGCCGAACGGGTCCGCCACGATGCACACGCCAACCACACGCCAATGCTCCGACCAATGCCGCGAACGCGATTGGCGCCCTCCCCCACGGGGGCCTTGCACCTGGGAAACGCCCGCACGTTTCTGGTGAACTGGGCCCTGGCGCGGCAGCGCGGCTGGGAGATCGTCCTGCGGATCGAGGACCTCGATGGGCCGCGCGTGAAGACCGAGGCCGCCGCGGAAGCGATCGACGTGCTCCGTTGGCTGGGCCTCGACTGGGACGAAGGACCCTATGAACAACGCAGCGACCTCGCTCCGTATCGTGCGGCGTTGGAGCGTCTCGCCGTGCAGGGCGACATTTATCCCTGCCGCTGCACGCGACGCGAAATCGAAGCGGCGTCGCTCTCAGCGCCCCACGGCGACGAACACGAGCTGCGCTATCCGGGAACATGCCGTCCCGCGGACCCAACGCCCCTACCGCCGAAGTCCCTCGACGACGCCGGCTCCGCTTGGCGTCTTCGCTTCCCCCCAGGAACGACCGCGTTCGACGACGCCTTCGTCGGCCGGCACGAACACGACGTGCAAGCAACAACAGGAGATTTTCTCGTGGCGACGAAGGAGGGGCTGCCGAGCTACCAATTGGCCGTCGTGATCGACGACGCCCGGCAGGGGATCGACCGCGTCGTCCGCGGCGACGACCTGTTGGCCTCGACCCACCGGCAGTTGTTGTTGCAGACGCGACTCGGCCTGGGGCAACGCCCACAGTACATGCACCTGCCGCTGGTCGTGGGCCCCGACGGCCGCCGCCTCGCCAAACGCCACGGCGACACCCGCGTGAGCCACTATCGCTCCCAAGGCGTATCCGCCGAGCGCATCGTCGGACTCCTGGCCGAGTGGAGCGGCCTCGGCCCGCGGCGCGAGCTGAGCGCCGCGGAGTTCCGCGACGCCTTTCAGCTCGAACGCCTGCCGCGTCAGCGAGTGGTCTTCACGCCGGAGGACGACGCATGGCTGCTTTCGGACTAGAGAATCCCGTGGATGGCCGGAAAAATCTGCTGGACGCAAGCTTGGCGCTTCGCTACAATCACGCTTGCTTATCGTCCCCGTCGGTCTTCAATTCTCAGGGGCAAGACCCGGCGGCGCTGCGGCGCATGCGCTGGGATTCACATGTTGGGCCAACTGAGGAGATTCTATGCGCGCATTCAGTCAAGCCCTGTTCTTGTCCGCCTGCTGGTTGCTCAGCCACGGCGCCGCCCTCGCCGCCATTACCACCGAGGGGCAAGTGCAGTTGCCCCCGGGCATCGGGACCGTCGTCGTCGGCACGTCTCAGGGCGACGGCGTGCTTCGCGTCACGCCGCCGTCGACGCTGACGGCCGGTTCGCTGCAGATCACTCAGGGCTCCTCATCGTCATTCGTCAGCGGCAGCGTTTTCGTGGAAGGAGGGAGCATCGTCGTCCAATCCTCCACGACGGTCGGAAGTGCCGGACGCGGACTGTTGGCGGTCAGCGACGGCGGAACGCTCGACACGCAATCGCTCACGGTCGGCGCGTTGTCCCGCTCGCCAGCAGCTTCTGAGGGCAAGGTCGAAATCCGCGATCCCGGCTCGCGCATTCGCGTCAACAATCAGTTCACCATCGGCGATTTTTCGTTTGGCGAGCTGGTCATCGAAAACGGCGGACGCCTGCAGCCGCTCTCCACGCAGAGCTCGCAGGCGCCTGCCTACATCGGTCGCTCCAGCGGCGGCGTGGGAACGGTGCGCGTCGATGGTGCGGGATCAGTTTGGCAGAATAACGGACCGATCTTCGTCGGCGAGTCCGGCCACGGCAGCCTCAGCATCACCGGCGGCGCGAGCGTCACGAGCGGCGGCGGTTCGATCGGCACGGGGCTTCAATCGCCCACGCCCGGCTTGGGGACAGCGATCATCAGCGGCCCCGGTTCCCGCTGGACCACGTCCTCGTTGACAATCGGCGGAGGCGGAACAGGCGAAATGCGCGTCGAGAATGGCGGCTTGCTCGACGTGGGCGGCATCGAGTCGTCGGTGCTGGGAGCGTTGACTCTTGGATTGAATCCCAATTCGTTTGGCCGATTGATCGTGACTGGCGCCGGCTCGCAATGGACCGGAAACATGACCGTCGGCGATCGAGGCGCCGGCGAGTTGATCCTGGAAAACAGCGTGATCGCCACCGGCGGCGCCATGCTGGGACGCCAAACCGGCGGCAATGGCCTGGCCATCGTTCGCGGTCAGGGAACGCGCTGGAATCCGGCGACGCTGATCATCGGCGCCACAAGCACGTCGAACCCCGGGCAAGGAGAACTGCGGATCGAAGACGGCGCCGTCGTGTCGCTTCCCACTTCGCCGACGTTAGCGATGATCAACCCCATGGGCCGGGTCGTGCTCGACGGCGGCACGCTCCGGAGGGCAGGCATTGACCAAGGTCAGTTTGACAGTCGCGGGGTCCTCGAAGGCAGCGGCGAAGTGATCATTCAGAATTTTCGCAACACCGGCGGTCGAGTGGCGGTCGGGCCGGGCGAGAAGCTCAAGTTCTCCGGCGCGCTGACCAATACGGTGGGACAATCCACTCAGTTGCCAGCACAGATCGAAGTGTTCGGCGGCGAGCTCGAAGTCGGAGGGAATTTCAACAACCAGAAGCTGAGTCGGGTGATTGCTGAGAACGCCACGTTGCGCACGCGCGGCCCCGAAGGGTTCGCCAATCAAGGGCATGTGGCGATCACGGGGGGAGTGAATCGCGTCTTTGGTCGACTGTCGAACTCGGTCGACTCGACGCTGGCGATCACCGGCAACAGCCAGGTGACGTTCTACGACGCCGTGCGCAACACGGGCGTGATGAGCGCCTCGGCGGGATCGCACGTCACGATCCTCGGCGCGTTTAGCGGCGCGGGGATCGCCGGAGCGGGCGCCGTCGACTTGGAGGGCGCCGTGCAGCCCGGCACGAGCCCCGGTGTGATGACTTTCGGCGGCGACGTCAATCTCGGCGGCGCCAGCCGGCTTGAGATCGAGGTCGGCGGGACGACGCCAGGGACGGGCTTCGACCAAGTAAGAGTCAATGGCACGATTGAGCTCGGAGGCACGCTACGGCTGACAGCGTTGGCTGCGATCGATGGCGACGCGATGTTGCCAATTGTCGAGGCCGGCGAGCTGCTAGGGGCGTTCAGCTCCTTGCCGGCGATCGGCGCCAACCTCGGCTTCGGCGTGCGGTTCAACGGCATCACGTATGACTACAACCACGATGAAGCCGTCGTGTCGCTCGTGCAAAGCCAGGCCGGCGACTTCAACCTGGACGGCGCGGTCAACGGGGGCGATCTGCTCGTGTGGCAACGCGCTCTGGGCACGGTCGCAGAACACCCTGGCGTCGGCGCCGATGGGAATTGCGACGGCTTGGTCGACTGGGCCGATCTGACGATGTGGAGCGCCGACATCGCGGCCGCCAAAGCGGCGGCGGCCGGGCAGAACGCGGTGCAATCCGCTGTGCCGGAGCCGCCTGCGATGGGACTACTCCTCGTCGCCGTCATCGGCGGTCTTGGCGTCCGCGGCCGCCGAGGAGCCGCCTGCCGCGCCCTTTGATTTCAGATCGTCGAGCGTCCGCTTGAGTTCGGCCTGGGCGTCTCGCAGCTCGCGGAGTTCGCGGCGGAGGTCGCCGACTTCGTCGGGGACGAACTCCGCGCGGTCGTCGAGGATTGCAAGCGCCTGTTTGGCGGCGGTCTGCAAGCGTTCATTCTGCCCGTCCGCGGCAAAGGGCTCCAGGAGTGTGCGCGCCCGCGGATCATGCAACTGTCCCAACGCCTCCACGGCCAGGATCCGCAGCGACTCGCGCGGATGGTCGAGGTAGTCAGCCAGGAACTCGTACGCGGCGGCGCGGCGGCGGCCGCGTTGCGAGATCGACGCGAGCGCGAGAAATCCATCGCTCAGTTCGCGGGCGCCAATTTCGTCGCCGCGCTGGGCGATCATCTCCATGAGCGCCGACGCCAGTCGCGGGTCGTTCATCTCTTGAATGGCGAAAAATGCGGCGATGGCCCGTTCGTTGTTGAACGAGCGGCTCTGCAGCGCTTCGCGCACGGCTTCGGGAGCCGCCTCGCCGTCGGTGCGACCAATTCCGAGGATTGCGGCGGCGGCGATGACCGGGAGCTCGTCCTCATCGGCTGCGACTTCGCGGAGCTTCGTGCGGGCCGCGTCGTGGTAGCACTTGCTTAGTTCGTCGACGACCGCCCACCGCACACGCGCGTCGTCCTGGTTCGCTGCGGCGACCAGCGCGGCGACCGCTTCGTCGACGCCGATCTCGCGCAGCGCTCGCGCAGCGGCCTGACGCACGCCGAAGAATGGGTCGTTTTGCAGCGCGTCATTGAGCGCGGCGACCGCAGTGCTAGTGCGACGCTTGCCGAGGCCTTCGCAGGCCAGGACGCGGCCCATCGCGTCGGACTCGTTCTTCAGGTCCGCTTCAAGCAGCGCGTCGGCCTTGTCGAACGTCACCTCCGCGAGCAGCGTGTATTCGGGATCGAATCGCACAATCTGCGGCTCACCGGGCAGGCGGACGTAGAAGTCGTGCTTCGGCTCGTTGACGTTGATCGGTTCGTCAATCATCTTGCCGTCGACGACGAACCGCAGTTTCGTGGGGAACTCGAACAACAGCACGTCGTCGCTCGTGGTTTGCGTTTGCTCGACGGAGACGTGGGCCAACTGATCCTTGGCGATCCAGTCGTACTTGACCGTCAATTTGGGATGCCCGCCGTGGTACAGCCATTGATCGAAGAATCGGTCGAGGGGCTTGCCGGTCAACTCCTCAAACACTTCGCGGAGGTCATCGCTCGCAACCTCGCTCAGTGCGTGTCGTTGGAGATAGGTGTGGATGGCCTGCCGGTAGAGGTCGTTGCCCGCCTGGCTCCGGAGCATGTGGAGCACCCAGCTTCCCTTTGGGTAGTTGCGGAAGTCGAACTGCTCGGCGGGGCTGCGGTACTGGCGGTAGACGATGGGGCGCACGTCGCGGGCGTTCTCGGGCAGGAAAATTTCGTCACGAGCGTCGAGGTATAAGCCGTACAACAGCGCATCGCGGCCGAACTTATGCCCCTCGTACAAGTGAGCGTAATATGTAGCGAAGCCCTCGTTGAGCCATAGGTGGCTCCAGTCCTTGCAGGTGACGTAGTCGCCGAACCACTGGTGGGCCATTTCGTGGGCGTTGAGCGAGCGCGTGCGGGCGGCCCGCTGGTCGTCGCCGGGGTTCTCGTAGAGCGTACGCTGGGTGAGCGTCGTGATCGACGTATTCTCCATGCCGCCCCACATGAAGTCGGCGATCGTCGCCTGGTCGTACTTGTCCCAGGGGAAGTCGACGCCGATCTCCTCCTCGAAGAACGCCATAATGTCGGCCGTGTCGCGGAAGCCGCTCTCGGCGTGCTCGGCCTTGGAGGGCTGCGTGTAGAACGCCAGCGGCACGTCGCGATGCTGGCCTGCGACTTTCTCCAGCCGGCCGGCGATGAAACAGATGAGGTAGCTGACGTGCGGCTTCTCCTGGAGCCAGTGGAACGTCTTCGACTTGCCGTCGTCGCTTGCGGACTCGTCGACGAGGCGGCCGTTGGAGACCACCGTCATGTCGGCGGGGACGTGGCAAATCAGCTCGGTCGTCGAGCGCTCGTTGGGGGAGTCGAAGCACGGGAACCAGTGCCGGGCCTCGTGCGTTTCGCCCTGCGTCCAGCAGTGGGCATCGCCGTCTGAGTGGCCCGTGGCGGGCGTGCGGAAGTAGAGGCCTTCGAGCGGCTCGGCCGTGTAGTCGATCTCGACGAACGCCTCCTCGTCGGCGGGCACGGGCGGGTCGAAGGCGATGGTCACGTCCTCGCGGCCGGCGGACCAGTCGCGGACCTCGTGCGACGAGCGCACGGCCTTCACCCGCAGGTTGACGCCGTCGAGCCGCAGCGACTCCAGCGGCTTGGCAATCGGCGTGAAGCGGAGCGTGGCTGTGCCGGCGACGGAGCTGCGCTCGAAGTCGGGCGTCACGTCGAGCTTGATGTGCGTGACGTCGACCTGGCGATCGGGTGCGTAGTGGCGGAGCGGCGTCTTGGCGTCGGCCGCGGCGGCTTGGGCGGCGAGCGCCGCGCGGCAGTAGCGGCAGGTTTCCCAATGCTCCGCGGCGCCAGCCGGCGCCGCGAGGCCCACAAGGCCCGCGAGACAGAGGGCAAAGGCCGGGGCAAAACTCGACGGGCGCGGGGGGAGCGGCAGGATCTGGGAGGGATTCATCAAGGGCGTCTCTGGGGGAGCGGGCGACAACGTGGATTACGACGCCGCGGGGGCGTCGCTGGTTCGCTCCCCAATTGTAGCTCGATCGACCGCCCGCGGCTCCCGGAGAAATCGGCGCCCCAGACGCCTTTTACAGTGCGATCACGCCGTCGCGGATCGCGCGGCAGGTGAGCTCGGAGGCCTTGTGAATGCCGAGCTTCTTCATGAGCCGCGCCTTGTGATTGTCGATCGTGCTGTGCGCCAGTCCTAACGTGGCGGCGCACGCGGCGACGCTTTTGCCCTGGGCCAGGAGCCGCATGACTTGCAGCTCGCGAAGCGTCAGGCCGGCGATCGAGCCTTTGCCGTCGGACTCCGCGATCTTGTAGCCGTGCTCGGTGCGCCGCAGTCGCGAGGAAATGGCGGGATCGATGACGCGCTGCCCGCTCGCGAGAATGCCGTCGATCGCGTCGGCCAGCGCTTGCGGGCCTGCGGTCCGGCTCAAGTAGCTGGCGGCCAAGTGCGGGAGCAGATCCAGGACGCGACCCTCGCGCGGGCGGCGATCCAGGATTAACAGGTGGCTCGTCCAACGATGGCGCAGCGCCGCCAGCGCTCGGGCAATGGACACGTCGCCCAACGACGGATCGAGCACGAGCAGTCGCGGTCGGAACGCTCCGCAGCGCGCCAGGCCGTGGTCGAGTTCGGCAGAAGTCTCGACGGCGTCGCAGGGGACGCGCGCGGAGCACCACAGCGCGAGCGCGTCGCAATCGAGCGCATTGGCCAGCAGCCACAGGATCGTCCGCGGCGGGGCGTCGAGCGGCGGTTGCGGGCGGACGGGTGGCGCCATGCCTGGTGCGACGAGGACCAAGTAAGCCGGGCGAAGTTCGGCGCCATCGCCCGCGTGGGCATGCCGGGACGTCGACCCTGGGGGGATCGGCACATCTTGTCGTCCACCATCAAACCGACAAGGGGACGGGCGGACCGCCAAGGAATCTTCAAAATTCGTGCTCTCGCGATCCGCGACGGGGGAAACCGCGGAGACTTGGGGACTTGGGGATCGTGCTGTCGCAAAATGCGGCGCGTGGACAGTGTCATAGAGGTGTCACTCAGTAGTGCGGCGGCTTTTCGTGGGGGAGGTTCTCGCCGAGGCCGGCGTCGCGCAAGCGGTCGACGGCATCTCGGTGTTGGGCCAGCTCGCGGGTTAGCCGGTCGAGCTCGCGGCGGTGGTCAAGGACCACGCTAGTGAGCTCGTCGAGCTGGTGTTGCTGGAAGGTGAGCCGTTCTTCGAGGGCGACCAGTCGCTCGTCGGCATTCATGGGGTTTGGCGGCTGTGGTTGGACGGGGTTATGGGATTGGCAGATAATTCGGTGTGGCATGGCCTCGGAGGTCTTCCGACGTGGCCATGTTGCTCGACGCTAAGATGCCCGACATGCCCACGCGGACGAGGGCATGCCACCCAAGGATAAGGAGACATGCCATGGCTACTCAAACGCCTGCGGAGCTTCGTCAAAAAAAGTGCCTGCCTTGCGAGGGGGGCGTCGCGCCCTACACGCCGGAGCAGGCCCGGGAGCAGCTCAAGCAGCTCGCGGGGTGGCGGCTCACTCACGACGGGCAGCGGATTCGCAAGGACTGGGTGGTGAAGAATTTTATGGCCGCGATGCGGTTCTTCAACGAGTGTGCCCGCGTGGCCGAGGAGGACGGGCACCATCCGGACCTGCATATCGAGGGTTATCGCAACGCGTCGGTCGAGCTGTGGACGCACGCCATCGGGGGGCTGAGCGAGAACGATTTTATTCTCGCGGCGAAGATTGATCAGTTGCCGGTGGAGCTGAAGGGGAAGTGAAGACCGGGGGTCAGCGGGTCGGCAAGGCGCTCATGTCGCTCATCTCGCTCATGTTTTTCACGTGAGCGCCTTCCCCCGGGCGGGTGGTTTGCGGCGGTGTCCGAGGCCGTGCAGGCGCAACGAGGGCGCTGGCCACCGGTGGTCGGCGGCGGCTGCGAAGGGGTTCGGGTTGCCAAAGAACGGCGGCGCGCGGAGCGCTGCGAGTCATGCTTCGACTGTAGCGAAGTGCGCGGCCATTTTCAGCAAGAATCTTTGGGCGTTTTTTCTTGCGGCGGTAGCTCAAGAATTGGGGATTGACGGCGGGGCTGGCGTCGGCGGTCTTCGGAAGCGTCTCACGCAGAGGCGCAGAGACGCAGAGGACCTCGCGGAGTATCGTTTGCTTTGCGATCCGTCTTTGCGCCTTTGCGTGAGTTCATTCCAAGAGATGCGAAGGCGTGACGTATGCTGGATACGCCCGCACCGTGGCTGATCCGATGAAACCGGTTTCTGAGATTGATGCGGTGCGGCAGCAGGCGATCCTGTCCTCGCTGGCCGGCTCTCCTTTTCTGCTCGTGTTTTCCTTTGTCTGGATTGCGGCTGGTTCGTTGAGTTATGTGGTCCCGCGGGACGTCGCTCCATGGATCTATCTGTTCCTGGGGTTTCCGGCGATGCCCATCGCGATCGCCTTTGAGCGGCGGGTCGGCTACATCCGCGCCGCCGAGCCCGATCCGCTGCTGCCACTCACGTTGCAGATTCTCTTTGTTCAAGTGGTGGCTTTCCCGGCCATTCTGATCGTCTGGGACGCGGCGCCTCAGTACGTGCCCGTCGCCTTGGCTGCGGTGGTGGGAGCCCATTTTCTTCCCTTTCAGTGGGTCTATCGTACGAGACTCTACGGGTTCCTGGGCGTCGTGGTGGCGGGGGGGCCGTTTGTCCTCGCGGTGTTCTTTGGTGAGAGGGCGATGCACGACACGGGTTTCTTCGTGGGCGGGGCCTTGCTGATCGGAGCATTTGCCGCGCGCTCCCACGCGAGAGCGACGTGGCTCCAATCGGGGCAAGCGGCGCAATGAGCCGCTGCAGCCAACGAACGGCACTCTCGCAACCGGGTGATCAAACCGCTGGGGAGCGCCGCTTTCGGCTGAGCCGCCGGACGTCGGATAGAATCTCACCAGAAGGCAGGCGGCGGATGCAGCACCCGCCCTACCACTGAGGTTTGAAGCGTGCGGGATTTGTTGTAACGAATCACCAACGCCTGAAACGGGAGAACCCAAGATGCCTGGTCCCATGGAAATGTTGGCCGTGCTGTTCGTTCTCCTTTTCTTCGCCGGCATCATCGCCGTCGTGGTCAAGATGATCCGCAAATAAGGACGTTGGAGGGTCTCGCGCAAAGGCGCCGAGGCGCAAAGGAAGACGCAGAGTCTTTCCGTCTTTGCGTTCCGTCCTTGCGCCTTCGCGCCTTTGCGTGAGATCCCCTCCAGGCAGGCGGCGGGTCCGGCGCCCGCCCTACGATCGCGTGAGCATATCCCGAGAGGGTTATCCATCGCACATGCCCACGTCGGCAGACCTCCGAGGGCATGCCACCCGCCGACGAATCTGGCCTGCAGTGAATCCAAGCTAGACCCTTCGGCGGACCTCAGGGTGACATATGCGCAGGACCTACCGTTCGCGCTGGGGTGCGGCGCTCCGGGCTTTACCGGACCAGAGGGTTTCGTACTCGGCATCGTCGACTTCGCGTTGGGTCATGTTGAGGAAGCCGACTTCTCGCTGGCCGTCGACGCCGACGCTCTCGAAGACGACTGGCTCGCTGCTGCCCATGATGCTGCCCTGGACGCCGTAGCGGATCTTGTAGGGCTGGCCGTCGCGCTCGCTCGTGAAGAGCGCGTCGACGGCGCTCGGGTCGACGCCGATGCGGGCGAGCTTTTGCGGATTGTAGGTGCGAATGAACTCCTTGAAGGCCGCTTCGTCGGGCGGGCCGCGGAATTCGTGCTTGGTTTGGTAGGTGAAGTAGAGATTGGCGAGCCGCTGGATGTTGTTGGAGTTGGCGCTCGCCAAGGCGTCCTCGGCGTCGGGTCCGCCGCTGCAGCCGGCCAGCAGCACTGGACAAGCCGACAATCCGAGAACCACGAAGACACGACGGACACGACGAAGAAATGACATGTGTTCTTTGCTTTCGTCGTGCTCGTCGTGCCGTCGTGGTGACTACCGGCGGAAGGGGTCAGACACATTTTGCTCCGCGGACTGCGCAAAATGAGTCAGACTCCTCGGACTAGAGATTGTTGAGCGACGCGGAGGAGCCGTCGGCGCGTTTGCCGAGGGCGTCGAGGACGTTGAGATCGGCGGACATGGAAATGGTTCGCGTCGAGCCGTCGCCCCAGGCCGAACAGATGACCTGCGGATGCGCGGAGCCAAAGCCGAACTCAGGAGTGGGCGACGTGCTGGCAGTGCGGAAGTCGTTGTCGCCGCGAAGGGGGACCTCCGGACTTGGGTTGGGACCGGTGGGCTTGAGGGCGGCGAACATTCGCATGTGAGGCCAGTCGGCGCCGGTGTAGTAGCCGTACATTTCCCAGTACGGCCAGGGGTTGGTGCTGGCGAGCGAGTAGAACTGGGTGGGGACGGACTTCTCGGCGACAAGGATCGTGTTCGACGAGCCGTCTTCGATGGATTTGAAATCGACCTTGGCGAACTTCCAGATTTCCGGGGGCGTGGCGCCTTTGTTGACCTGGCCGCCTTTGACCAGGATGCCGGTCCAGACGAGCTCCTCCTCGTTGGCGTTGGGCGGGCGGGATGTTTGCCACGCGAAGCCGGCCCAGCCGGGGTCGTTCCAATTGGCCATGACGCCGGCGTAGTCGGGCAGCGCGTAGATGTCGGTGGCGGCGATGCACGTGCGCCCGCTGCGCGACGGGCAGTTGAACACGGGCACCGGCTTTTCCGCGAGACCCGTTTCGACGAAGCCCGCGTTGGCGGCGCCGTCGCCGCGACGGAGATTGTAGAGGACCTGCTGCTCGATGAACGGCAGGATTTGGTACATCCAACTTGCGCCTTCGTAGCCGTACGCGGGCTTGGAAAGTTCGGCGGGGTTGAAGAACTGCTCGACGGCGCCGCCGGCCGTGGGGAAGGCGCCCTTGGCCGTTTGGAAGTTGTGGCAGCCGATGGCGATCTGCCGCAAGTTGTTGAGACACTGCGAGCGGCGCGAGGCTTCGCGCGCGGCTTGGACTGCGGGGAGGAGCAGGCCGACCAGCACGCCGATGATGGCAATGACTACCAGCAGCTCGACGAGGGTGAAGGCGCGAGATCGACGCGCGTTGCGAGTGTTCATGGATTTCGCACTCCGGAGCTCGCCCGCTGGGCGCGGCGGAATTCGCAGCAAAGGGGGGGTAAGACGTAGAACGACCGGGGGGAAAAGAGTGTCAGAAACAATTGCTAACGTATTCTCAAACGGCGGGCGGGTCAACGCTCTCTTGGCGGAGGGGCGCGAAATCGACGGATCGGCGATCTGCGCCGATTTGTCTATTTTTATAGACGTTTTTATGCTCTGAAGGCGGTGCGGCGGCGGACGATTGGGGCTCAAGCCATGCATCTGAGGATTGAGAAACTGTTTCTCAACAAGCTTCGCCGGACCGCCGAGGGTGTTCGCCATCAATTCGCTTCGTGACGCCGAGGATGGCGCGATTAGCTTCGCCGAAAGTCGGGCCGACTAGACCCCTCGGGAACCTCGGGGTGACATCGGGGGCCCGCCGTGGGCGGGTTGTTTGGCCGCTCGGGAGTGCCGTGGTTATATTACGCGCTATGGGGGGCTCGGATGACCGCCGCATCGACTCTTTGTCTTTCGTAAGCGCACTCACCATGGCTCGGGCGTTCGGCATCGCGTTCGTCTCGCTGCTCGTGTTCGGCCTGTGGGTCGATCCGTCGGCCGACGCGTTTCATCGGCCGCTGAGTTTGTATCGCGACTACGACCCGCAGTGGCTGGGGTACGCCCTGTTCGGCGCCCTGCTGGGGATCGGCGTGGCGACGGTGCGGACGGCGCTGCGGGTGGAGTGCGAGCTGCAGGCGGCGCTCTACATGCTGGCCATCGGCATCCTGGGGGCGGTGACCGTCACGCCGTCGGGCGACTGGCTGCACATCGAATTCTCGGCCGCGATGATGGCGGTGATGTTCATCAATTTCGCGGTGCTCTTGTACGCCAACGACCAGATGTTCTGGCTCGTCATGCACCTGCTGACGCCCACCGTGCTCATGTGGGCGACGAACCTGGTGAGCTTCGGCGTGTGGCAGAAGAGTATGATCCTGTATTACGTCGCCGCGACGATTGCCCACGAAGGGGTGATGGCGCAGTGGATCCAGAAGCCGGTGAAGCGCAAAGTTCGCAAGACGCGCGTGTGGGTGGGGATGCGGCGGGGGAACGGGTTCGAGATGTCGTGGTATACGTCGTGGGTGTAAGGGGAAGGCTGGCAGTCGCGGCGCCGCGCCAACGTAGTTTGTTTGCGCGGAGAATTTGAGGGATGCTGGATGCTGGGTTTTGTCGCGAAAACACATTTTTGGCGACAAAACTCCTTCTCTCGGGAGTTGCGCGGGGCGCTCTCCTCGGAGGACGTTGTCCCGGCTGAAGTTGCGCCGCGGCGAGTCGGCGCAAGGTTTTGTCGCCACACGTTGGAAGTCGTTGTTCCGTGCAAGGGGGAGGACGATTCTTGGGGGTTCGGTTGCAAATTGAAGGTGGGCAGTGCGGAATGGGGAATGGGGGGCCGGATGTTCGATGCTGGATGCTGGATGCTCGATGGGCGGCAGGGGGCAGTGGAAGGCAGCCTTCTTGACCACTAACTGCCCACTGCCCGCCGCCCACTATTCTGAACACTTGTACCCCTAGCACAGGTCGTGGCCCAAAAACAAGAGGGCGGGAATTTTTCTTTTCGCGGGCCGGAGGAGGTGAGGGTTGAGACGCGAGGCGTGAGACATCGGACGTGAGGGTTGAGGCGGTGGATGGGCGTCGGCGGCTCGCCGGGTGGGCGGGGGCGATCCCTTCGGGGGGGAATGCGGCCATGAGCGGCGGCGCGGGCGAATACGGCATCCGTCCGATGCGGGCGGACGATTTCGACGCCATCGGGGCGATCTGCCGGCGCGTCTATCCGCACGACGTTCCTTACACGGCGGCGGAGCTGGCTGAGCACAACGCCGTCTTTCCTCAGGGCCAATTCGTCGCCGAGCATCTGCCGACGGCCCAGCTGGCGGGCGTCCACTTTACGCTGCGGCTGATGATGGCCGATTTCCACGTCGACGATCCGTGGGACGTCTTCACGGCGCACGGCAGCTTCGCCGACCACAACCCGCAGGGTCACACGCTCTACGGGGCCGACGTGTTCGTGAGCCCCGACCACCAACGCCACGGCCTGGCGCACGCGCTGACCGATGCGGCGCGGGCCCTGGTGGTTGCGGAAAGCCTCTGGCGGATGGTCGGCGGCAGCCGGCTGCCGGGGTATGCGAGCGTGGCCGCAACAGTGTCGCCCGAGGAGTACGTCGCCGAAGTCGTGGCCGGCGCGCGGATCGATCCCGTGCTGACCGTGCATCTGAAGGACGGCTGGACGGCGGTGAAAGCGATTCGCGGTTATACGCAGGATGATCCGGAGAGCGTCAATTGCGCCGCGGTCATCCAGTGGGTGAATTCGGCGTGTCCGCCGCCGGTGGGGTTGGCATTGAGATAATTGCGGGCCTGAGGTCTCTGAAAAGCCAAGGCTCATCTTGTGACTGGCGACGAGAGGCCGATTCGCTGAATGCAACCTCTTGCGGCTGCGTGGCCCAGGTAGCCGTCGGAACGGCAACCTGGGCCACGCAGATGCGAGTCTCGGAGAGACTCGCGTACGTAATCACGCCAGAATCGCCTCGACGACGTTGCCGTACACGTCGGTGAGGCGCATGTCGCGGCCGCCGAAGCGGAAGGTGAGGCAGCTCACCGACGCGCATGTGAACGTGGTCCGTAGCATTCTTGCTTCGACACACTCCTGGCCAAGGCAGGTTGGCTCATTCGACTTTCTTCATCACCCAGACT
>JBIOVA010000150.1:0-31652 GCA_044867485.1 Lacipirellulaceae bacterium
GTCCAGCAGTGGGCGCCGGGTACCCGCTTCGCACTGCTGGACAAGCCAGCAGTGGCACCTGGCGCGAGATCGATGGGCGGCATTTAGCCCCCGGTCAGTGACCGGGGGCTAAATGAATATTACGCCCGGCCATTGCCATTGCCGTTGGCGGGAGCGCCGTCGAGGGCGCGGCGGAGGTGGCCGTGGGCGGCGCGGAGCAGGTCGCGGGCTTCTTCCGGCGTTTTGCCGAGGCGGTGGGCGACGATCGCCGTCTTCACCTCGCCGCTGCACTGTTTGAGCAGCGCCGCGGCGTCGTCTGATTTGAGCTGCGTGATGGCGCTCACGATCCGCTTGGCCCGGGCAGTGAGCTTCGTGTTGGTGGCCTGCAGGTCGACCATCAGGTTGCCGTAGGTCTTGCCGAGGCGAACCATGGCGCCGGTCGACAGCATGTTGAGGACCATCTTGGTCGCGGTGCCGGCTTTCATGCGGGTCGAGCCGCTGAGCACCTCGGGTCCGACGACGGGCGTGATGCAGAGGTCGGTCTGCGCGGTCATCAGCGCGTCGCGATTGCAGGTGAGACCGATGGTGAACGCGCCTTGGCTGCGGGCGTAGTCGAGGGCGCCGATGACGTAGGGCGTGCGGCCGCTGGTGGCAATGCCCACGAGCACGTCGTGACTGCAGAGGTCGATCTTGCGGAGGTCTTCGGCGGCGAGGTTGGGCGAGTCCTCGGCGCCTTCCACGGCGCGGAGGATGGCCGAGGGTCCGCCGGCGATGAGTCCGACGACTTGCTTGGGGTCGGCGTTGAACGTGGGCGGGCACTCGGAAGCATCGAGAATGCCCAAGCGACCGGAGGTGCCGGCGCCGATGTAGACGAGTCGCCCGCCGTGCTGTAGGCGGTTGGCGATGGCGTCAATGGCTTTGGCGATGGTCTCGGCTTCAGCGGCCACCGCGGCGGCGATCTTCGCATCCTCGGCATTGATCAGCCGCACGAGCCCCAACGGGGAGAGGCTATCGAGCTGCTCGGAATCGGGGTTCCGGGCTTCGGTGGTCAAGTGTTCGAGCATGGAATCGATTCTAGTAGCGGGGTGCGGCGCTCCATAGCGGCGATGCGCGAAAGAGAGATAAACCTGCGCGTGGCTGGCTTCTGAGGGGGCCCCGCGGCATCATACTGACAGGGGATGCACCCGGCAGGCAGGAATGTCTTTGTTTCGGGTGGCATGCCCTCGTCTTCGTGGGCATGTTGGAAACGCGCCCGAACACGGCCACGTCGGCGGACCTTCGAGGCCATGGCGCCCGCCGCGAGCGGCGGGGCTAAATTCACGAGCAGACGCCCATTGATGCCTGTCTTGGCTGCGACTAACGGCTCCGGATTTCCGCTGCATGCCGTCGACGCGGCGGTGGTGGCCGCATACCTGCTGGCGATGCTGGCGATCGGCGTGTGGGTGAGCCGGGGGCAACGGACGACGACCGACTACTTTCTAGGCGACCGGTCGCTGCCGTGGTGGGCGGTGCTGCTGTCGATCGTGGCCACGGAGACGAGCACCGTCACGTTCTTGAGCATCCCCGGGATGGCGTATGCCGTCGACGGGGACATGCGGTTTTTGCAGATCACCTTTGGCTACATCGTCGGACGCATCGTAGTGGCGGGGGTGCTGTTGCCGCTGTATTTTCGCGGCGAGCCGTTCACCGCCTACGAGGTGCTGCAGCGGCGGTTTGGCAAGTCGTCGCGGCGGGCCACTTCGCTGTTGTTCCTGGTGACGCGGAACCTGAGCGATGCGCTGCGGCTGTACCTGGGGGCGCTGGTGCTGCAGACGGCGATGGGGCTCGACCTGCCGCAGTCGATCGTGGTGATGGGCGTCGTCACGGTGGCGTACACCTATGTGGGCGGCGTGAAGAGCGTGATTTGGAACGACTGCGTGCAGTTCGCGATTTACATTTTCGGCGCCGCGGCGGCGCTCTATTGCCTCTTGCAGGCGACGCCGGACGGGGCGGCGCAGTTCCGGCAGTTTGCGGCAGAGACGGGCAAGTTTCACGTGCTGGATTTCACCGGGAGCCTCACCGCCACCAGCATGACGTTTGGGGCGGGGCTGATCGGCGGGATGTTCTTGACGCTCGCCACGCACGGGACCGATCAACTCAACGTGCAGCGGCTGTTGACGGCCCGCAGCCAGCGGAGCGCGGCGACAGCGCTGGTGCTCAGCGGCGTCGTGGTGTTCGTGCAGTTCGCGCTGTTCCTGACGATCGGCGCCGCGCTGGCGTGGTTCGGGACGGTGCATGCCGACGCGTTTCCCGAGGGGATCAAGAACGACCGCGTGTTCGCGCATTTTATCGTGAACTATCTGCCCGTCGGATTGGTGGGGCTGACGCTGGCGGCCGTGTTCGCGGCGGCGATGTCGACGCTGTCGGGGTCGCTCAATTCGTCGGCGACGGCGCTGGTCAACGACCTCGTCGTGCCGCTGCGGCGCGTGCCGCCGGACGCGGCGACGCAGCTCCGTTGGGGGAAGATCGCTACGGGCTGTTTCGGGGCGCTGCAGATTGGCATTGCCCTGGCGGCGCATTGGCGGGGCGTCAACGAAAGCACCGTCAATCAGGTGCTTGCGATTGCGGGATTCACCAGCGGGCCGGTGTTAGGCTTGTATTTGCTGGGCGTGTTGACGCGCGTGGCGGAGCGAGCCGCGTTGGGCGGTTTCGTCACTGGGCTGGCGACGATCACCTGGGTGGCGCTGGGGACGGCGGTGTGGTGGCCGTGGTACGCGGCGATCGGCGCGGCGGCGACGTTTGCGGCGGGAGTAGGGTTGAGCGTGGTGTTCGGCGGGTCGGAAAAGTTCGATGATTCTCCCCACGAGTGAGTTGGCATCATGGTGAATGTCGTTGCGAGATGGCGCTTGAGCATGCTGGCTGGGTGCGTGGCGTTGCACCTACAGACGCTCACAGCGGCGGGACCGCCCGTGGTCGCGCCAGACAAGATTGGGTTGAGCGGGGAACAACTGGCAAAGATTGACGAGCTAGTCGAAGAGAGCATCGAAAAGGGCAACCTGCCGGGGTGCGTCGTGGCGATCGGCCGCACGGGGGCGATCGGGCTGCTCAAGGTGTACGGGCAGCGGCAGACCGAACCGACCGAAGAAGAGATGACCGCCGACACGGTGTTCGACATGGCGTCGCTCACCAAGCCAATCGCCACCGCCACGAGCATCATGATCCTGGTGGAGCGCGGGGAGGTACGGCTGCGCGAGACCGCGGCGACGTACATTCCGGAATTCGGCCAGAACGGCAAGGATGACGTCACCGTCGAGCAGTTGCTTACGCACCAGAGCGGGCTGATTCCGGACAATCCGTTGGGCGACTACGAAGACGGCGTCGAGACGGCGTGGGAGCGGATCTTCGCCCTGGAGCCGCAGAGCGAGCCGGGGGAACGGTTCGTGTACTCCGATGTGAATTTTCTGGTGCTGGGCGAGATCGTGCGGCGGGTCACGGGGTACGACGTGGCGGAGTTTGCCGCGGCGAACGTGTTTCGGCCGCTCGGGATGAGTGAGACGATGTACCGCCCAGGCGAAGTGCTGCGCAAGCGGGCGGCGCCCACCGAGCAGCGCGCGGGCGCGTGGCTGCGCGGCGAGGTGCATGACCCGCGGGCCGCGCTCTTGGGCGGCGTGGCAGGGCATGCGGGGCTGTTTTCGACCGCCGCCGACCTGGCCGTGTTCTGCGACGCGATGCTGCGTGGCAGTCGCGACGGCGGCGAATCGCCGCGCGTGATGAGCCGGGCGACGCTGACCGAGATGATTCGCCCGCGCGACGTGCGGGGGAACTTGCGCGCTCTTGGGTGGGACAATCGCAGTGCATTTTCCACCAATCGCGGCGAGCTGTACGGCCCGCGAGCGTTCGGGCACGGGGGGTTCACCGGCACGGCGATGTGGATCGATCCCGATCTCGATTTGTTCGTAATCTTCCTATCGAACCGGCTGCATCCCGACGGGATGGGGAATGTGAATCCGCTCGCCGGGCGGATCGGGACGATCGCCGCAGCGGCAATCGTGGACGAGAACCCGCTGGGCGACTCAGCGGACGAGGCGGAAGGGTTAGCCGCGACGCGGCAGCGGAGCGCGGAGCCGCAAGCGACCGTGCTGGCGGGCATCGATGTGCTGGCCCGCGACGGGTTCGTGCCGGTCAAGGGGCGGCGCGTGGCGGTGATCACCAACCACACGGGCGTCGACGCCGAGGGGTGGCGGACGATCGACCTGTTGAACGAGGCCGACGCGGTGGAGCTGGTCGCGATCTTCAGCCCCGAGCATGGGCTCGCCGGCAAGCTCGACGAGGATGGCATTCCCAATGCCAGCGACGAAGCGACGGGGCTGCCGGTGTTCAGCCTGTACGGCGAGAACCGACGGCCGACGGACGAGCAGCTCGACGACGTCGACGTGTTGGTGTTCGACATCCAGGACGTTGGCGCCCGGTTCTACACCTACATGTCAACGATGGCCTGGGCAATGGAGGCGGCGGCGAAGGCGAAGATTCGGTTCGTTGTGCTCGATCGGCCCAATCCCATTGGCGGCGTGGCGGTCGAGGGGCCGGTGCTCGACGCGGGGCGGGAATCGTTCGTGGGGTTCCATACGATC
Source organism: Lacipirellulaceae bacterium (assembly GCA_044867485.1). Classification (GTDB taxonomy): domain Bacteria; phylum Planctomycetota; class Planctomycetia; order Pirellulales; family Lacipirellulaceae; genus Lacipirellula. The sequence continues at coordinate 4,590 of JBIOVA010000150.1, forward strand.
GCCGTGCGGCATGGCATGACCGTGGGCGAGCTGGCGACGATGTACCGGGCCGAGCGGCGGCTGGACGTCGACCTGATCGTGGTGAAGTGCGAAGACTGGCGTCGCGGCGACCTGTGGGACGCGACGGGGCGGACGTGGATCAACCCTTCACCCAATATGCGGAGCCTCACGGAGGCCCTGCTCTACCCCGGCATCGGACTCTTGGAAACGACCAACGTGTCCGTGGGGCGCGGGACGGACACGCCGTTCGAGGTGCTGGGCGCCCCTTGGATCGACGAACGGCGGCTGGCTCGCGAGCTCAACGAGACGGGGCTAGCCGGCGTGGGGTTCGTGCCGATTGAGTTCACGCCGGACTCGAGCAAGTTCGAGGGCGAGACGTGCGGCGGGGTCAATCTCACGATCATCGACCGCGACGCGATCGAGCCAGTGCGGGTCGGGCTGACGATCGCCTGCACGCTGCGACGGCTGTACCCGGACGCCTGGAAGGTGAACGACATGGACCGGCTGCTGGTCGATCGCCGCACGCTGGCGGCGATTCGCGAAGGGGTCGAGGGCGACGCGCTGGAGGCGGTGTACCGCGAGGAGTGCGACGAGTTTGTCGAGCGGCGAAGCAAGTTCTTGCTGTATGGGGAGTGACGTCGGGCAAGACGCGGGGGGAGCGCGGCAAGTAGAATGGAGTCGTTCGGCGCCGCAGCCCCGACCAAGCTTGGTCGGGGCTACTCTCTCGAGCTGCACGCATGCCCCACGCTGCCTCACCACTTGCTGATGAGCTTTCGCGCGTGCTTGGCGCCGCGCGCGTCTTGACGCAGCCTGAGGATCTTGCGGTCTACGCCTACGACGGAACGCCGGTGCTGCGAGAGAATCCGGCGTGCGTCGTGTTTCCACGGACGACCGCCGAAGTGACGGCGTGCGTTCAGGCGGCCCGTGAACGGAAGGCGCCGATCGTCACCCGCGGCTCGGGCACGGGGCTGAGCGGCGGCAGCGTGCCGATGGAAGGATGCGTCGTGCTGTGCCTCACGGAGATGAACCGCATCGGCGACGTCGATGCGCGGAATCTCACCATCGAAGTCGAGGCGGGGGCAATCACGCAGGTGATCGACGAAGCCGCCGGGCGGCATGGGCTGTTCTACCCGCCCGACCCGGGGTCGCGGAAGATTTCCACGATCGGCGGCAATGTGGCGGAAAATTCCGGCGGCCTGCGGGGGCTCAAGTACGGCGTGACCCGCGACTACGTGATGGGTCTGGAGGTCGTGCTCGCCAGCGGCGAGGTCGTGTGGCTGGGCAATAAGTGCGTCAAGGATGTGGCGGGCTACAACCTGCGCGACCTGTTCATCGGCAGCGAGGGGACGCTGGGGATCGTCACGCGCGTGCTCCTCAAGCTGCTGCCGTTGCCCAAGGCTCGACGGACGCTTTTGGCGACGTTCACGTCGATCGAGGCGGCGGGCGAGACGGTGTCCGATATCATCGCCGCGAAGATGATCCCCTGCACGCTCGAGTTTCTCGACCAGACCACCGTGCGGTGCGTCGAGGAGTACGCCCACGTCGGCCTGCCGACCGACGCGGCGGCGGTTCTGCTCATAGAGACCGACGGGCACGAGGCGGCGGTTGCCGAAGAGGCGGCCGCGATGGCGGCGATCGCGGCGGCGCGGGGCGCCATCGAGGTCCGCACGGCGGCCGACGAGGCCGAGGCGACGCGGCTTCTCACGGCCAGGCGGAGTGCGTTTTCCGCGCTCGCCCGCGTGCGACCCACCACGATCCTTGAGGACGTGACCGTCCCGCGGAGCGAACTGGCCGGCATGGTCGGATTCATCGCCGCGTGTGCGGTGCGGCACAAGTTGCTGATTGGCACGTTCGGCCACATGGGCGACGGCAACCTGCACCCGACATTCCTGGTCGACGAGCGCGACGCCGACGAAATGCATCGCGTCGAGCTGGCACTCGGGGAAATCGTCGACCGCACGCTCGCGGTTGGCGGCACAATCACCGGCGAACACGGCGTGGGGCTCGCCAAGAAGCCGTACCTGCGAAAGCAACTGGGCGACAACAGTTACGAGCTATTGCGGCTGGTGAAGCGGGCACTCGATCCGGACAACTTACTCAATCCCGGGAAGATTTTTGATTAACCACAAAGACACGAAGGCACGAAGAGGACGAGTTAAGAATTCTTCCGCAGATGGCGCAGAGAGACGCAGATAAATCGGAACAACGGTGAATTGATCAGACTTAAATTGATCTGCGAACATCTGCGCCATCTGCGGACAATTCCCCTGGCTTTCTTCGTGCCTTCGTGTCTTTGTGGTCAATCCCTTCCGGCGAGTCGCAACGTTGGCTGACGCAAACCTGCTCAAATCGCTCGACTACTCCGTGCTGCAGCAGTGCATGCACTGCGGGATGTGTTTGCCGACGTGTCCCACGTACGAGGAAACCAAGCGCGAGCGGAGCAGCCCCCGGGGGCGGATTCGGTTGATGCGGGAAGTGGCCGACGGGCGGCTCGACGTCTCGGCGACGTTTGCCGACGAAATGTCGTACTGCCTGGGATGCCTGGCGTGCCAGACGGCGTGTCCGGCGGGGGTTGATTACGCCACGCTGTTGGAGAACGCGCGCGGCGAGGTCGAGCGGCGCGGCGTCGTGGGCGGGTGGCGGCGGCGGTTGATTCGCTGGCTGACGCTGAGCGTGCTGTTCCGGCGCCCGACGCTGCTGCGGGCGGCCGGGCGGATGCTGTGGGCTTATCAGCGCTCGGGCCTCGCAAGCATGCTGCGGCGGTCGGAGATCATGCGGGCGATTGTGCCGCAGCGGCTGTGGGATCTGGAGGCGAAGGCGCCGCCGGTGCGGCCACCGTTCTCCCATCGCCGCATCCGCCGGCGGGAGTGGCCGGACGACGCGAAGTATTGCGTGGCGCTGCTCACCGGGTGCGTGCAGGACCTCGTCTACCCGCACGTGAACCGAGCGACGGCGGACGTGCTGCTGGCCAACGGATGCGAAGTGGTGACGCCGCCGCGTCAGTTTTGCTGCGGGTCGCTCCATGCCCACAACGGCGAGCTGGACGTGGCGCGCGACCTGGCCCGGCGGAATCTCGACATGTTCGATCTCGACGAAGTGGACGCCGTGATCACCAACTCGGGCGGGTGCGGGTCGCATCTCAAGAAATACGCCGAGCTGCTCCACGACGTCGACGCGTACCGCAGCCGAGCCGAGGCGTGGGATCGCAAGGTGCGCGACATCCACGAGTGGCTGATCGAGATCGGCATCCGTCCGCCGCACACACTCGACGGCGCCGCCGAGCAGATCGTGGCGTACGACGCCTCGTGCCACCTGCTGCACGGGCAGAAGATTGCCCGTCAGCCGCTGGAGGTGCTGCAGGCGATCCCCGGCGTGCGCATGGTCAATCTGCCGGAGTCCGACTGGTGCTGCGGCAGCGCGGGAGTCTACAGCCTCACGCAGCCGGATCAGTCGCAGAAGCTGCTGGCGCGAAAGCTCGACCACCTCGCGTCGACCGGAGCGACCCTGTTGGCGACGGGGAACCCCGGGTGCTTGCTACAAATTGAGCAGGGGATGCACGCCGACCCGCGATTCGCGGGAGTTCGCGTCTGCCATCCGGTGGAGCTTCTGGCGGAAGCGTATCGACGCGAGGGGCTGCGCTGATCTTCTCGGCGCCATCAGGGATCGCCACTTGCTTTTGCAAGCAATGCGTCGACCTCGAATTTGAGCTGAGGCAGGTGATTCTGGATCACGTCCCAAACTGTGCCCACGTCGATGCTGTCATAGCCGTGCACCATGACATTGCGAAAGTCGATGATGCGTTGAGCATCCGAAATCGAAGCGAGCACGGTTGGATGAGCGTGCCGAGCCTGATTAAGCGCCTCGCCAATCGTGATGAACTCCCGCTCGACCGCAGCGCGCAACATAACGTCCGCCAGGTAATCGTCTTGGGTCCGTCCTTGAACGAATTCCAGGATGAGAGCAGCGGCGCGCTGGACGTCAAATAGATACTTCAGCGGATCAGGCGGCATAAAGGACGGTCCGCGCCGCGTCGACGCCCTTGCGAAAGAACGGGTTGCTGATTGCCGAGTCCTCGACAAGATCGATCTTGCGATCAAAGAGTTCCCGCAACGATTCGAGCAGCCCGAAATAAGCGTTGGCTCGTCCGCCCGCTGGCGCTGGCTCGAACTCGACGAGAAAATCGAGATCGCTCGTCGCGGGGTTGAATTGCCCTTGGGCCGCAGAGCCGAACAGCTCCAAGCGCGCAACGTGATGGCGCCGGCAAATGTCCCGGATCGCATCCATTTGCTCGGCAACGATGGGCGGAGAAGCGTTCATGGCATCCGTATTCTACCGAATGGCGACTCAGCTTGCCGCTAGCGGCGATCCGTTTATGCCGGTTGTAGCGGATATTCCCTCAACACGAGCGGCGCCGCAGGCCGATTTTCTCCCATGACGTTGCCGCGGCACGCGCTGCCACACCCGCTGCTCGATGAGCGAGCGGCGCCTGCCGGCCGTCGAGGGGGACATGACCGATGATTCGCCGCACTCTTTTCGCCGCGTGCCTGTGCGCGGCCTTCGGCTGCTTGAGCTCAGGCGGCCGCGCGCACGCCCAGAACGCCTACGGCCAGGCCTGGGGCGGCACGTACACGACCCAGGATTGGAACCGGTTCTATCACTATCCCTACGTGTACTACCCCCAGAACTTCTGGGGCAACGAGTACTACCGCAGCGCCGACAGCCTGTACTACCGCTATCCGCCCGAGATGCGGATTCCGGTCTACAACCGCCGGTGGCACAACTATTACCCCAATCGTCGGAAGTACCACGCTGGGCATCACTTTCAACTGGACGTGTTCTGAGCCGGTCGGTCGGCCCGTCCGATCGCCGCCGAGGTCGGCAGGTCAACTAGTTGACCTCCGGGAATTGAATCCCGATCGACGCCGGGGGAGGCCGCCTCGGGGCCGTCCCGCTGGACCCGAATTAAGGATTTTGCCGCGGCATTTGCATCTCTGCGCGACAGCGGTTAAACTGCCCGTTGCGTGGGGAGACCTGCGCACAAACGCCCTCCGCGAGTTGCTGCCCCACTCGCGGAGGGATTTTTTTGCGCGTACGTTTTGCCGGGATTTCGTAGGGGAATTGAGCCCCGCGCCCCCGACCCGACTGGCAGCGCCTTGCGCATTCTCGCCCACCCGGCTAAGGTGGGGGCAGTCCTCCCTTTTGTGTGGCGCACGCACGGGCCCGGCATGCCATCCCGGGTTTTGTGACAGGGGAATCCCCATGCCCGCCGGTTTGATCGATCCCGCCGCCGTCGACGCCATTCTGGCGGATTTTCCGGATCCCGAGACCGGTCGGGATCTCAAGACGATGGGCCAGGTCCGCGACGTCGAGATCGGGGGCGACCGGGTGAATGTGACCATGGCGCTCACGACTTGGGCGGCGCCGGTCTGGTCCGACGCGCGGCAGGACCTGATCGACCGGCTGCGCGCGGCGCTGCCAAGTTCGGCGCAAGTTGGCGTGGAGATCGTCGAGCATCGCCGGCCCGCGGAACCGATCGGCGCGATGGCCGTGACGGCCAAAAGCGTGATCGCCGTGGGCTCCGGCAAAGGGGGCGTCGGCAAGAGCACGATCGCGGCGTCGCTGGCGATCGCGCTCAAGAACTCCGGCTGCAAGGTGGGGCTGATGGACGCCGACGTGTACGGTCCCAGTATCCCGCATTTGCTTGGGCTCTCGGGCCGGCCGACGGTTGTCGAGCAGAAGTTGCAGGCGGTGGACGCGGGCGGGATGCCCGTGATGAGCATGGGCTTTCTCGTGCCGGCAGGCGAGGCGGTCGTGTGGCGCGGGCCGATGTTGCACGGCGCCATTACGCAGTTCCTGCGCGACACGGCGTGGGGCGATCTCGACTACTTGATCATCGACATGCCGCCGGGCACGGGCGACATCGCGCTGACATTGTCGCAGGCGCTGCCGCTCACCGGGGCGGTGGTCGTGTGCACGCCGCAGGACGTGGCGCTGATCGACGCGGTGAAAGCGATCGCCATGTTCCGCAAGGTGAGCATTCCCGTGTTAGGGGTCGTCGAGAATATGAGCTACTTTCTCTGCCCCGATAACGGGAAGCGGTACAACATCTTTGGCTCCGGCGGCGCGCGCTCCAAGGCCGAGGAGCTCGAGGCGCCGTTCCTCGGCGAGGTGCCCATTCAGATTCCGATTCGCGAGCGCGGCGACGCGGGCGCGACCGTCGGCAATCTGACCGACGCGGAGAGCGCGCCGTACTTCGAGCGGATCAGTTACAACCTGGTCCGTAACATCGCCGCGAACCGGGCGACGCAGCCGCCGCTGCCGAGTTTATCGGTGCTGTGAAACTGCATCTGGATTGAAAACTTGATCCGCCACTTAGCCCCCGGTCATTGACCGGGGGCTAAATCTTAGGCGCAACGAAAAAGGGACCGCCGCCCCTCACGGGGCGTCAGTCCCTCGAACGTTGTTCGCCAACGTGTGGTTCGCGCGGCCAAGCATTGGCCGCGAGGAACTACATCTTCTTGGCGGTCTTCTTCTTGGCGGCCTTCTTCTTCTTCTTGGCGCCCTTCTTCTTGGCTGCCTTCTTGGCCGTCTTCTTCTTGGCAGCCTTCTTCTTCTTCTTGGCCACAGTCAATCCTCCTAAACAGGGTCCAGGCGGCTCGCTCAAGAGGCCCACTCGGGCCGGCGAGCTACAGAAGCCGCCTTTTCAGAAAACCAGTCGCCCGTCCAGGGCAACATACCGTATCGCCGATTCCGTCTCGGCGATGATCTCCGTAAGCGTCGGTTCCCGTATGTCAGATTCGCGTGGTCAGCGTCGTGCGTCGGATTCGTGCGGCCGGGCCTTTGTGTGACAGGATCTTCGTGTGACCGGGTCGCGAACGAATCGAATGAGTTTTCGGCGAAAAAGAATTGACAATGAAACGTCCGTGCTGATTCGACGTATTTGTACGCATCGACATCTTTTGTGCAACAGTTTTTCGCAGATTTTTTTCGCGACGCAAGGTCAATTTGCCTCCGCGCGACCTTGTGCATCGCAACGCGGCGTCGTTGCGCGGCGTTGTGACGACGTTGTTCGCGCGCTGCGGCGCGCCGTCTCAGAAGATCGCAACGGTGGTCCCGTCGGCGAGGCGCGCGACAGGCGCGGAGAGATCGCGGCGCGAGGCGTCGCACGACCAGGAGTGCGCGTGCACGCGCCGCAACTGACGCGCAACGTCGCGCGTTGGACGCGCCCATTCGGGAAGCTCGGCGGCGCCGCTGAGCGCCGCCATCATGCGCCGCCAAATCTCGCCAGCCACGGCCCGACGCGGGTGGATGGGATCGAGCCCGTACCACGCATTTTCCCCAGAAAATGCCGGGGTTTTGCGAAGTTCCGCCAGCTCGGCGAGAGCCGCCGACAGCGACTCGGCGCGGGCCAGCATTTCGTTCCGCGGCAGTCGGCAACGAGGAAACAGGATCGACCGCAGCACGCCATATCGCACCGCGCCGACGGTTCGCAGCGACTCGATCGGCAGGTTGTTGAGCACGACCTGCGCGTCATGCGCGGCGAGACGATCGAGCGTCGTCGTGACCCACGCACGGATCGACTCGACGGGCGCTTCATACGCCAGATCGTTGCCAACGTCGGCGACCAAGGCGACCGTCGGCGCGTGCGGCGCGCGATCGAGCGCCGTCCACAAATCACTCTGCAGAATTCCGGAAAATTTTTTCCGAAAAAACTTCGATTCTTGGCCATACGACCTGCCGAAACCCATCGCGATGAAGAATTCCAAGGGTCGCGGCCACAGCGCGCGCGCCGTCGCAACGATCCTCGGAAAGCTCAGCGAGAGGTTGCTCGCGCCGAGAAGAACGACGCGCAGCGGAGCACTCGAGTTCTCAAACTGAGAAAGATGCGCGGAGTTGGCAGACACATGGATCATCGAACGCGATCGTGTGCGACCACAACCTATTGCGCCGTTTTGAGTGATTCGCCGGTGCGACGACGCAAGATCACCAACGGCTCGATTGGTAGGCCTGCAGCGTGCGGTAACTCTCGAAGGCGAGGTAACCGAACATCAGCGCGGTAAAGAACGAATTCCAGACCAACAGCCCGGCGAGCGCCATCAGGGCTCCAACGGCCACGGAGATTCGCAGCGACAGAATGATGCCCGTGCGCGGGCGGCGAAGCGTGCACAGTTCGCGCGAGACGCGGCCGCCATCGAGCGGGTAGACAGGCAGCAGGTTGATCAGTCCCCACAGGATGTTCACTTGCAGCAGGTCGCCGACCAGCGAGTTGGCGTGCGGCGAGGCGAAGGGTTCCCAGTAGAGCCGTCCGCCCAAAAGCGAGAAGGCGCGGGCCTCGGTAATCCCAGCCAGATCGAAAGGAATCTCGCTGGCCCAGGTCCAGCCGATGAATTGCCCCCCGAGCCGCATGAGCACAGCCACAAGGGCCGCGAACAGGAATCCGGCGGCCGGGCCCGCGAGGCTAATCAGGATCTGACTCGAAGGGCGGCGATCGCAGTCGTCGCAGGACGCCAGGCCGCCGATGGCGTGCAGTGTGATCCAAGGGTGGCCGCCAAAATGGCGCTGCGCGAGTGCGTGGCCCATTTCGTGAACGAGGATCGACGCGAAGACGACGGCGACCCAGATGAGGAGTTCCGCCGGCGGCGTGCCGCCTCCGGCATTGAACCCCAACATGACGGCGGCTAGCCAAAAGAAGGGGTGGATGCGCACCGGGATCCCCAGGACGCGAAAATGCAGGTCGCCCGGGCTCGGCGGCGGTTCGAACAAGAGCATGGAAGGGGCGTGTGGGACGGCAAAAGCGGAAGCAGATGCGACGGCTTCCGATTATAGCGAGCTGGCTTGCCGGTTACGCGGCCGCGGCGGCGCGCGGCTGTTGCAGCTCGCGGGCAATGTACTCGGCGGCGCGGGCCGAGGCGCCGCCTTGGGCGTAGCGGTCGCTAAGCTGTTGGAGGGCGGCGACGCGGTCGGCTCGCACCGCCGGATTGGTGAGCCACTCGATCACATGGGCGGCGATTTGCTCCGACTTATCCGTGCACGTGAGGTATTCGGGCAGCAGCACGTGGGCGTCGCGGGGGTCAGCGGGGTCATAAATCCACGCGGGACGGCGGGTGGCGATGTCGTCGGCCGTCAGTAGGTTCACGAGGGTGATGTACCGAGCGCGGCGGAACAGGCTTTGGATGAGAAACCCGACGCGGCTGATCCGATAGAGAACCACGCTTGGCTTGGCGTGGTAGAGCAGCTCCAGCGAGACCGAGCCCGAACAGGCCAGGCAGCAGTCAGCGGCGTGGATGAGCTCGGGGGTGCGGTCGACGTGGACGTCGACGGGGACGCCGGCCTGGGCCGCGAGGCGCCGCACCGTTTCGGCCTGCGACGACTTGTAAGCCGCCACGGCGAATCGCACGCCGGGGACGCGGGCGGCAATCTTGGCGGCGGCTTGAAGAAATGCCTCGGCGTTGGCCTCGACCTCTTGCGTGCGCGAGCCGGGCAAGATGGTCACCAGCGGCCCGACGCCGCGCTGCATTTTCCGGACGAACGGCGCGTCGAGCGTTTGACTCCGCAACTCGTCGAAATACGGATGGCCGACGTACGTGGCGTGGCAGCCGCGTTGGCGGAACCACGCCTCCTCGAACGGCAACTTGCACAGCACGTGGTCGACGTACCGCCGCATCTTTCGCACCCGGTGGCTGGCCCACGCCCAAACCTGCGGCGTGCCGTAGTAGAACACCGGAATGCCGCGGGCCTTGGCGCGGCGAGCGATCCACCAGTTGAACCCCGGGTAGTCGATGAGCACCACCGCTTCGGGGCGCTCGTCGCGAAAATAACGGTCGGCCTGCACGAGGAGGCCGATGAATTTGTGTAGGTTGACCAGCACGCGCGTGATCCACATGACGGCCAGTTGCGTGAGGTCGACGTGCAGCGTGCAGCCGGCGGCGGCCATGCGCGGACCGCCGTAGCCGACGAACTCCCAATCGGGATGCGCGGCGTGGAGCGCGCGGATGAGGTTGGCGCCGTGGAGGTCGCCGCTGGGTTCACCGACGGAGAAGAAGAGTCGCATGCGTGGATCCCGACCCGCGCGTTGTCACTGGCTGGAACGCAGGCGCGGGAGTATGGCAAAATGCGGCGAGTGGCGAAAGTTCACTGCACCGAGCAGCCGGGCGCAAAAAAAAGCAGGGGCGCCGCGGCCAGCCGGGGCGCCCCTGAATCTCGTGATCGACCTCGCCGATCGGCCGGCGTCGGACGACGCTAGCTCAGTAACTCGGCCTCTTCTTCATCGCCGTCGCCTTCGCAGTCGCAATCGACGAGCAAGGCGCCATCTTCGTCCTTGTCGCAGTCGCCGTCTTTATCGCAGTCGGCCAGAAGCTCGCCTTCTTTGTCGCAGTCGCCGTCCTTGTCGCAGTCGGCGAGCAATTCGCCTTCGTCGTCTTTGCCGCAGCTTCCGTCACACTCGCCGTCGCAATCGCACTCGGCGAGCAGCATCGATTGGCCGTCATCTTCCTTGTCGCAATCGCCGTCGAACCTCGCCGAGGCGCCCGTCATCAACAGACCGACGATCGCGGCGACGCCGAAGCTCATCCACCACTTCTTCTGCACCATGATTGTTCGTGGCTCCATAAGAGTTGCCGACAAAAAGAGCCGCCCTGACGCGAGCGGCCCAGTCACGACGTATTGAACCCCCGGCTTTTCGCCAGGTTTTGTCGTTGATCGAGCCCGCCGCGGCGATTGGCGCGCCACGGGCGATGCAAGTCGTTCAGGCTGATCATCTTAACCGGGGTAATCCTTCGAGAGGAGCAGCTCCAAATAGCTGCGCCGCTCGGATTGGGCAAGGCCGAGTTCGGCTGCTAGTGCGGCTAGCACGCGCTTGGCGGCGTCGATTTCGGCGGCGCCCGGGTCGTCGACGGGGACGGCGACTTCCAGTTCGACGAACGAGCCGACGCCAGCGACCTCGTCGAGGGCCGCTTCGACGGCGAGCCCGTCGCGGGTGACGTGGAACGCCTGTCGGCGCTTGCGAACGACGGCGACGGGGTCGAACCCCAGCCGCCGGAGAATCGCGTCGCAGGACGCGGCGGCCGCCGGGCCGTCGGCCAACGGCGCCTCTTCCTCGAAGCGCGACTTGGTGGTCGCGTCGATCTTCGGCCCCTTGTAGGTCAAGACGTTCCGCGGGCCGACTTGCCGGAGGCGAAACGCCTCGTCGGTTTGGGAGAAGTCGCGCACGGGGTGGCGGTAGTAGCGGTCGGCCTGGTCGACGGCGTCGCCGGACTTGGCGCCGAGCGCCGCGAGCCGCTCGCGCACGGCAGCGAGGTCATCAACACGGAATTTTTGCTCGACTTCGTAGGGCATGGAATTCGCCGCACCAAGACGTGAGAGTTAGCCGCGACGCGAAGGTCCGCCGCAGCGGAGCGCTCCGCTACGGAAGACCTTCGCGTCGCGGCTAACGTCGGAACATTCGCCTACTCGCCGCGGAGATACTCTGACGTCTCAAAGCGTCGCCCCGGGACGACGATGTCGGCGACTTGCCCGGCGTCGAGGGCGACCAGCGGACTGATTTCGACCTGCACGCCGTCGGCCAGCTTGGCCCCCGCGGCTTGGAGCCAGCGACGGTGTTGATCGAGCAGGAACCGTTGAACGTACTCGGGCGTATCCTTCGGCTCGCCGGGGGCGTTTTTGAGCGGGGCGAAGCTGTCCGCCTCTGCGTACTCGACCACGATCGGTCGGCGGGCGTGCGGCAGCAGGTCAAAGATGAATCGCTCGAACTTCAGCGCGTTGGGCGTCGCGGGCGTCACCGGCTGACCGCGGTCGTCGATGTACTCGGCCTTCTTGCGGGCGACGTGGAACGGAAGCGAGTCCTTCAGTTCGAGCGATCGCTCCAGGAACGCGCGATCGAAGACGTGGATTGCGACGCTGCCGGCCCAGAAGACCAGCCCGCCGTCGGCGTCGCGGCGGGCGGCGACCTCTTCTGGAAAATCGCTGTATTCGATGACGTGCAGGCGGCCGTCGATCATCACGAAATTACCAAGCTTGTCCTGCGGCGAAGACTTTGCGACGGCCAGCGAGGTGAGCTCCGATCCGGCCAACAGGTGATGACCCAGCAGCTCGGGGTCGCAGATCGGCACGAGCGGGTTGTCGACTTGCAGGTAGAACAACAGCTCGACGCCGTACTGCCGCATGTGCTCCAGCGCGCCGCTCTTGTCGAGCGCCGCGACGGCGCCGCCGTGGCCGTCGGGGCTGAGGAAGAGCGAATCCTTCGCTTCCATGAGCAGCTTGCCGCTCTCCGCGTCGATGGCTGGCATCGTGCCCTGGCAGAAGACGACCAGCTCGTCTTCGAGCAACCCGAAGCGGTGGTTGGCTTTGACGAATTCGACCGTGTCGTCGTGCGTCACCGGGCTGGTCATGAGGTACAGCCGCACGGGCCGGCCATAGCGGCGGGCCGTCGCGCGGACCTTTTCGCAGTGGATCTGCAGCAGCGTGGCGCCAGAGATAGGACCGATGGGGAACATGCTCTTGGGCTTGTCGAAGCCCAGGCGGCTGCCCTGCCCTCCCGCCGTGAGCAGGACGCCAACCTTGCCGTCGCGCAGCGCTTCGATGCCGCGTTGGCGGGCGCGGTCAGGCGTGACGCCCCACTCGGCTGCGGCGCCGTGCTGGCGGTCGGCCAGGCGGAGCGCCGGCGGCGGCTCGGCGCGACGCGACAGCTCGGCCCAGTCGGGTTGGTCGACCTGGCCGCGGAAGAGCGAGTCGATGAGCTCCAGGTCGATGCTTTCGATCTGGGCGGCGAGCCAGCGGCGCTGAGTGTGGTCGAGGTCGTCCCAGAAGGCGAGGACGTGCTCCTGGCCGTGGGGATGGAGGCGGGTGAGGAGTTCAGACTTGTTGGGCGAAGCGGTCATCAGTGTAATATGGCGTGCTCGCCGGGGTCGGGGACGACGTGCTTGTCGGGGTCGGGGACGACCCAGCTCGCCTCAGAGTTCAGAAGTTCCAGCCTCGCACCCAGACGTAGGCCAGCCAGCACAACAGCGGGAAACCCAGGAATACGGCGAGGTAGGTGAACAGCGTCGTCCAGACATGTCGCGGCCAGCGGGCCATGGTTGTCGCTCGTCACATTTGCGGGAAGTGAGCCGATTATCGGCCGACGCCCGGGGACTGGCTAGGGTCGCCGCGGGGCTGGCACAACCCGCTCGACCAGCGCGAACCGCCCCCCGCCGGACAGTTGATGGGCGTCGAATGGGCCGTCTATACTGGCGGTTTCGCGACGTCCGCAAACATGCTTGAGGGAGACGCCGTACGCTTCACTGTGAGAGCGACGCATCCCTCGACCCTTGGGAGATTCCGTCCGTGGCATCCGGAAAATACTTGTTCACCAGCGAAGCCGTCAGCATGGGCCATCCCGATAAGTTGGCCGACCAGATTTCCGACGGCGTGCTCGACGCCCTGTTCGCCCAAGACCCTTACAGCCGCGTGGCATGCGAAACGATGGTGACCACCGGCCTGTGCGTCATCGCGGGCGAGGTGACGACCAAGGCCACGGTCGATATGCAGCAGGTGGTGCGCGACGTGGTCCGCGACGTAGGTTACACCGAAGCCGACATGGGCATCAGCGCCGACCACTGCTCGGTGCTGGTGGCGATCCACGAGCAGTCGCCCGACATCGCGATGGGCGTGAACGACGACGCCTCGAAGGGCAAAGACGTGGGCGCCGGCGATCAGGGGCTGATGTTCGGCTACGCCTGCAACGACACGCCCGAGTTGATGCCGCTGCCGATCGCGCTGTCGCACCGGATCCTCAACCGACTGACCGACGCCCGCAAGAAGGGCGACGCTAAGTGGCTGAGGCCCGACAGCAAGAGCCAGGTGACCGTCGAGTACGACGGCGTCACCCCAGTGCGGATCGACACGGTCGTCGTCTCGACGCAGCACAGCGACGACGTGTCGCACGAGCAGATTCGCAAATACATCATCGAGAAGATCATCAAGCCCGAGTTGCCGGAAGAGCTGGTGACCGACGAGATCACCTATCACATCAACCCCACGGGTCGGTTCGTGGTGGGCGGGCCGCATGGCGACTGCGGACTCACGGGCCGAAAGATCATCGTCGACACTTACGGCGGCTGGGGCCGGCACGGCGGCGGCGCGTTCAGCGGCAAGGATCCGACCAAGGTGGACCGCAGCGCCGCTTATATGGCCCGCTACGTGGCGAAGAATATCGTGGCCTCGGGGCTGGCCGACCGTTGCGAAGTGCAGCTTGCCTATGCCATCGGCGTCAGCGAGCCGGTGAGCATTTACGTCGACACGGAGGGAACGGGTAAAATCGAGGACAGCCGCATCTGCGAGCTGGTCCGCGATCTGTTCCCGCTCACGCCGTCGGGGATCATCAAGCACCTCGACCTGCGTCGCCCCATCTACCGCAAGACGGCCGCGGGCGGCCACTTTGGCCGCAGCGAGCCGGAGTTCACGTGGGAAAAGACCGACATGGCGAAGAAGCTCGCCAAGGCGGCGGAAGCCGATGCCGTGGCAACCTGATTTGAGCGCCGCGCCGTGACAGATTGAAGATCTTCATTTAGCCCCCGGTCGCGTCTTCAGAGGAAGTGACCGGGGGCTAAGTGTTGATGGCGTCGTTGGTTCCCGGCTGGCTCGCGTGGTATGGTATCGCGCATGGACGTCGCCCCTACCGCCGCTCATCCGCTGATCTCGCGCGTCGAAGCAGTGCGTGGATTGGTCATCTCCAGCGCGGCAGCGCTCGCCGCCGTCGGAGCGCTGCTCCTGATTCGCCGCGCGGCGGGGGCGTTCTCCGCCGATCTCACTGCCTTGCCCTTGCTGGCTACGCTGATTCTGGCGGCCGCGATTGTGTTCGGCGGTCGCTTGGCGTGGCGCGGGGTTGGCGAGACTCGTCACAATGCCCTGCTCGGCTGGGGCGGCTCGTTGGCGATCCTGCTCGTGTGTCTCGGCTGTGCCTGGCCGAATACGCAGTCGCTGGCGTGGTTGTTGTGGTTGCCGCTGATTGGTTTGGATCATTGGTCACGGGGGATGTTCTTACGCCACGACCTAGGGTCGATCACCGCTCGGTTGGATGCGGCGGGAATCCCTCCTCGAACCCCTCCCTTCCAGGGAGGGGAAGTACTGCTGCAGCAGTTAGAACGCGTGCGGGGCGAGGATGGGGTGGAGTCAATTCGCGGGACGCTGCGGGCGGAGTTTGTCGCCGGGCAGCGGCATGCGACGCTGTATGTCGGCTTCTGCCCGCCGCTGGAGCGCCTGCCGGAGATCAAGGTCGAGCTGGTCGACGGGTTCGACGCCACGGTGAAAATCGTGCAAGCATTCGCTCACGGGGCGCGGCTCGAGGTGCGGCTGAGCGAGCCGGCGGAGGAGGCTTGTTGCGTGGCGGTTGAATTCATCGCGGCGCCCAGCGCTCCGCTACCGTGAGCGTAGCTAACGGGGTTGCGCGACGCGGTTAGCCGCGACACGAAGGTCCGCCGCAGCGGAGCGCGGCGCGCCCCGCGAGGCTCCCACTCCTATAGTCCGACCACGGGGCGTTTGGGTATAATCCGCGCGGCGTCGATTGGGTACTCTGGGCAAGCGGCGACGGCACGTGACCAACCTCCGCATCGGTCTTGGCGAGGACTCGCACCGCACAACGGAAGGCGGGCCGTTACGGCTGGGTGGAATCGACGTGCCGCACAACCGCCATCTCGTCGGCCACAGCGACGCGGATGTGCTGCTTCACGCAGTCACCGACGCCTTGCTCGGCGCCACGGGACTGCCTGATATCGGCCAATTGTTCCCCAACACGGATGAGGCGAACCGCAACCGCGACTCCGCCGACATGCTGAGGCTGGCGTACCAGCGCGTGACCGCGTCGGGTTACCGGCTGGTCAACCTCGATTGCGTGGTGGCGGCCCAGCAGCCCAAGCTGGCGCCGCATCGGGAGGCCATCGTGCAGCGGATCGCTGAAATCCTCGGCGTCGCCGCGGAGCAGATCAATATGAAAGCGAAGACCGGCGAGGGCGCGGGGCCGGTGGGTCGCGAGGAAACGATCGAGGCCCGGTGCGTAGCGCTGGTCGAACGCGTCGGTTAGCCGCGACGCGAAGTTCCGACGCAGCGGAGCGCGGGCGACGGGAAAAGCAAAGATCCAAGCAAGCCGGCCGGCTCCATCGAAAGGGTCGCCCGCAATGGCCGACGGACAATTGACAACGGACCACGGACGACGATCATGCAAGCCACCGCGGCACAGCGCGAAGCAATGCAACTTTCCGAGCCCCATCCCACGCTTTGCGTCTACAGCACGCTTGCGAAGCGCAAGGAGCCGTTTCGTACGGTCGCGCCCGGCAAGGTGGGCGTCTACCTGTGCGGGCCCACGGTGTACGACAAGGCTCACATCGGCCACATGGTCGGGCCGGTGATCTTCGACTGCATCAAGCGGTTCCTCGTCTACAGCGGCTACAAGGTGACGTGGGTGGTCAACATCACCGACGTCGACGACAAGCTCATCAACAAGGCGAACGAGCGCGGCATTTCGATGATCGAAGTCGGGGAGGAGAACATCGCCGACTATCACGGCAATCTTGCAGCGCTGGGCGTCGACCAGATCGACCACTTCCCGCGGGCGACCGACTCCATGCCGGAGATCATTTCGCTCGTTGAAGAGCTGATCGACCGCGGGTTTGCCTACGAATCCGGCGGCGACGTGTATTTCGACGTGGCCAAGGACGCCAACTACGGCAAACTCTCGAACCGCACGCTCGATTCGATTCAGGGCGACGGTGGCGGCGGAGCCGAGCGGAAGCGGCATGCGGCCGACTTCGCCTTGTGGAAGCGGGCCAAGGCGGGCGAGCCGTCGTGGGAGAGCCCGTGGGGCGCGGGGCGTCCGGGATGGCACATCGAATGCTCGGCCATGAGCAAGAAGCTGCTCGGCGAAACGTTTGACATCCACGGCGGCGGACTGGACCTGGTGTTTCCGCATCACGAGAACGAGATCGCCCAGAGCGAGTGCTGCCACGGGAAGCCGTTCGCAACGTATTGGGCGCACAACGGGTTGCTGCGGCGCGACGCGACGGCAGGGAAGATTGGCGGTCGCTCGGAGCGCGAAGACGCAAGCGGAGGCGACGCCGCCGAGCAGGTCAGCGGGAAGATGAGCCGGTCGAAGGGCGCCGGGGGTCTCGCGGAGCTTATTAAGCGGCAAGGGGGCGAACGGATCCGCTTCTTCCTGCTCCGCACGCACTATCGCAGCACGGTACTGTTCAGCGAGGAGGCGATCGCCGAGGCGGGCGTGGGGCTCGAGGCGTTCTACCGGCTGTTCAAGCGCTACCACCGCATCACGGCGAGCGACTTCTACGCCTTGAAGGCGCCGGCGCATCGTTCGGCGTCGCCGCCGGCGACGGCGGACAGCCCGGCGTTGTCCGCGGCCAGCGCTTGCAAGGGAAAATTCCTCGCGGCGATGGACGACGACTTCAACACGGGCGGCGCCATTGCCGAGCTGTTCGAGCTGGCGAAGATCGCCAACCGCTATTGCGACGAGCACAACCTCGAAGGCGGCGGAGCGGACAACCAGACGATCGGCACGCTGACGCTGTTGATGTCCACGCTCAAGGAACTCTCCAACATCCTCGGCATCTTCTTGAAGCCCCCAGCGGCAGCCGGGGGTGGCGCCAGCGACGAAACCCTCGGCAAGGTCATGCACCTGGTGATCGACCTCCGCGCCGAAGCTCGCAAAGCGAAGAACTTCGCCGTGGCCGACGCGATCCGTGACGGCCTGGCGCCGACGGGCGTGAAGCTGGAAGACCGCGCAGGCGGCACCGAATGGTCCGGCGGCGGCGAGGGCGCACTCGATGCGGTCGTGAAGCTGCTCATCAACCTGCGGCAGACCGCTCGGCAGACCAAGGACTTCGCCACGGGTGACGCGATCCGCAACCGGCTGGCCGACATCGGCATCACGCTCGAAGACCGCGCCGGCGGCACGGATTGGACGCGGGCGTAGCATGCGCATCCTTGGCATCGATCCAGGACTCAACACCACCGGCTACGGCGTCGTTGAGATCGTGGACCGGCAGATTCGGCTCGTCGAAGCCGGCGTCGTGCGCGGCAAGACGAAGGGGTCGCTCACCGCGCGGGTGCAGGAGATTCACGACGGCGTGGCGGACGTGATCCGCTCGCTCGAGCCGGAAGCGCTGGCACTCGAAAAGCTGTATTCGCATTACGACCGGCCAACGACGGCGATCCTCATGGGGCACGCCCGCGGGGTAATCGTGCTGGCGGCGGCGCAGGCGGGAATCGACGTCTTCGACTACGCAGCAACGCAGGTGAAGAAGACCCTCACCGGCAACGGGCGGGCGCCCAAGACGCAAATGCAGGAGGCGATTCGGCGGGAGCTGCGGCTGTCGAAAACGCCCGAGCCGCCGGACGTGGCCGATGCGCTGGCCATTGCGCTCTGCCACGCGTGGAGCGCGGCCCGCGTTGGTTAGCCGCGACGCGGTAGCGGAGCGCGCCGCGCGGTTACCGACGCCGCGCTCCGCTGCGGAGGACCTTCGCGTCGCGGCTAACAGCGATGCGCGTCAGCGACCTTGCCAGACGGGCGGGCGTGTGGTCCGATTGTCGCCATGATCACGAAGATTACCGGCATTCCGATTTCCGTCACGGGGGACATCCTGACGCTCGCCGTCGGGGCGTTCGAATACGAGGTGCTCATTCCTGAGTTCACGCGACGGCAGCTCCAAGCGCAGATCGGCCGCGAGACGAGCCTGCATACGATTGAGTATCTCGAAGGCAACCAGATGGCCTCGCGACTCACGCCGCGGCTGGTCGGGTTTCTCAACCCCATCGAGCGGGAGTTTTTTGAGCTGTTCTGTCAGGTCGACGGCGTGGGGGTGAAGAAGGCGCTGCGGGCGATGGTGCGGCCGGTCCAAGAAGTCGCGGGGCTGATCGAAGAACAGGACGCCAAGGGACTCGCCGCGCTGCCGGGGGTTGGCCCGGCCACGGCGGAGCGGATCATCGCCAAACTGCGGCGTAAGGTGCCGAAGTTCGCGCTGTTGGTGGGCCACGGACTCCCTGAAGGCGTCGCCACGGAGCGCGACGTGTTGAGCGAGACATTCGATGCGCTGCGGGCGTTGGGCCATAGCGAGGGCGACGCCCGGCGGCTGCTCGACGACGCCCTGGGCCGCACAAAGAAGTACAAAGACGTCGACGAGCTGCTGCGGGCTGTGTACGAGCAGCGGCATGGGGGGTGACGGTAGTTCGGCGCCGCGCGGGCGAACCCGACTTGCGCGATTGGGAGAGTTGTTCCGCCGGCTCCGAGATTCGACATTGGTCGCGTGATTCGCGGCAAATCCATTCTTTGGACCGAATCGCTCACGCGCGACTAAAATGCAACAGCGAGCCCCGCGTTTTGCAGCCGTCCGGCATCGGGCGCGGCGAGTGGTTCGCCCGGCGTTGGTTGCGCTTCTGCTCGCCTTTCTTATGCTCCGGTGGTTTGAACGCTGGCTCGTGTTTCCCGCGCCGCCGCATAATTCGGCGGATTGGGTGGCGGCCGATTTGCCGCACGAGGACGTGTTCTTCACCGCCGACGACGGCACGAAGCTGCACGGCTGGTACGTGCCGCACGCTTCGCCGCGGGCCGTCGTGCTGCTGTCGCACGGCAATGGGGAACATGTGGCGCGACTCAAGCCCGTGCTTGAGATCCTGCGCAATCGTTTGGGCGTCAGCGTCTTCGCGTGGGACTATCGCGGGTATGGCCGCAGCGAAGGCAAGCCCGACGAAGACAACGTGCTGGCCGACGCCCGGCTGGCGCAGTTGTGGGTGGCCAACCGCGCTGGCGTGCAGCCGGAGGACGTGGTGCTGTGGGGCCGATCGCTGGGCGGCGGCGTGGCCGTGGGATTGGCGTCGAAGTATCCGGCGCGGGGCCTCGTGCTGGAGCGCACTTTCGCCGCGCTGGTGGAAACGGCCGCGTACCATTTCCCCTGGCTGCCCGTGCGGTGGATCATGCGGAACGAGTTCCGCTCGATCGACGGCATCCAAAACTATCGCGGGCCGCTGCTCCAAGTGCACGGCACGACCGACCGCGTCGTGCCATTCGAGATGGGCAAGCGTCTGTTCGACGCGGCGCCATCGCCACAAAAGCGATTCCTCGTCGTCGACGGCGGCGGGCACAACGGCCCGGAGCCGGAGGAGTTCTGGGACGCGGCGGACGAGTTCTTCGATGCCCTCCCGCCCGCAGGAACGGCTGCGGCGGACGCTGAGGTCAGCGCCGGCGCCATGGACTTCGGCAACGGCGGCGGCTCGCTTTAGTCACCCCCTCTCCTATGGGGAGAGGGTCACCTCTCTCACACGCTAACCATCGTCTCCGGCATCTCGCGGAGGAAGAGGTAGATCATCACGGCCTGGCCGGCGACGCTGAGAACGAGCATATCGGTCGCCGCTCGGAAGCCGACCATCGCGGAGAGAGACACGAACGTCGCCGCCGCGACGGTCGAGACGCAGAACAGGAAGTTCGCCGTGAGGCTGATTGGCTCGACGCGCAGCGCCTGCTTCGGCCGCAGCTCGTGAAAGAACTGGTAGATCAGGAACACGAAGATTAGCATCGAGACAATGCTGTATTCCTGCAGCGCCGGCACAGCGATGAATGCGTCGTACAGGCCGTGGGCGAGCACGACGACGACGAACATCGCGAGAAATTGCGGGCCGCACTCTTTGGGCCAGATGCAGGCGCGGCAGGCGGACAAGCCCACAAGTCCCGTGGCCGCCATGTGGAACGGCGCCGGCATCAGCAAGCGTCCAAGCGTGTCGACGCCGCCGCTGCCGCCGATATAGCCGACGTTTTCCTCCATGGCGAAGCCGATGCCGACGGCGCCGGCCACGAGCAGGGCCGCCAATTCGTCGCGGCGCCTCACGCACCACGGCAGTAGCGGCAAAAAACAGATAAATTTCGACAGTTCCTCCCGCAGCCCGACGCTGAGAATGAAGTAGCGCACGCCGGCCGTGAGCTCGTCGCTCTCAACAAGTCCCCACCGGCGTTCGGCCCAGTAGTCGAGAAACAGCGTGGGCCACACGCTGAGGACGCCGAACGCGACGGCAAGCAGCGACGCCCACAACCGTCCGTCGCTGCGGCTACGGATTTGGATCGCCTGCAGGATGAACGCCAGCCAGCAGGCGCCGGTGAGCACGGCGAGCGTGGTCATGCCAGGGTCTCGCCAACTACGGAGAATCGTGCCCGGGATGGCGCCCCACACGGCGAGCCATTGGCCGTCGTCGGCGAACTGATTGATCCGCTCGGAGTCGAGGATTTCGGGGCCGGGCAGCGGGTCGGGATTGGCCTCTTGGGGAGCTTCGACCTGGGCAAATCGCCGCGCCGGGGCCGCCCAGTCGATGATCGCTCCCACCGCGACGCCGGACAGGAGAATGCCAAGGACCATCCGCCAGAGAAAGGCGGGGTTGCGCGTGCGCGATTGTAGATAGCGGCGCCAGGTCATGGGCGGAAGGCTTGAGGCGTGAGACTTAGAGGAGCGAGCCGGTTCGTCGTGCGAACCCAGCGCGCGGCACGTCTTTCCTCGGTCGCTAAAAAATTGGTATAGTGCGGCGGATTGTAGCGTACAAGTGTTCAGAAATTCTCGCCGTACACGAAGCTGCCAGCTTCGTTAGTCCCCCCTTTCGCCAATCCCCCCTTACGACGCTGGCAGCGTCGTGTACGAATGATGTCTCGCGAACCAATCCTTTCCGCCGACGACGCCGCTCCTGCCGCCGCCGTGCCGTCGCGCTATGCGGCGCTGACGCGGGAAGACGACCTCGCCCTGCGTCCGCAGCGGATGGAGGACATGGTCGGCCAGCGGGCCGTGTACGAGCGGCTGAAGATCGCGGTGGACGCCGCCCGCATCCGCAGCGAGCCGCTGGGGCACATTCTGCTCGACGGCCCGCCGGGGCTGGGGAAAACGACGTTTGCGATGTGCATTCCGCGGGCGCTCGACGTGCCGCTGCAGATCGCCAGCGGCGCCGCACTGGCCGCGCCCAAGGACCTGCTCCCGTATCTCACAAATGCGGAAGCGGGGTCGGTCCTGTTCATCGACGAGATCCACCGGCTGCCCAAAGCGGTCGAGGAATTTATGTACCCGGCGATGGAGGACTTCCGCGTCGACATCACCCTCGGCGAAGGGGTCAACGCCCGCACCGTCAACCTGTCGCTCAAGCCGTTCACCATCATCGGCGCCACGACGCGGAGCGGACTCCTCTCGGCGCCGCTGCGGGACCGGTTCCAGGTGCGCGAGCATCTCGACTTCTATTCGGAGGCGGAGTTGCAGGAGATTATCCGCCGCAACGCCCGCAAGCTGCGCGTGGACATCGACGACCCAGCGGCGGAAAAGATTTCCTGTTGCAGCCGCGGCACGCCGCGCGTGGCGAACAACCGCCTGCGATGGGTCCGCGACTATGCCACCACGAAGGCCGACGGCCGGATCGTTCTCACGGTCGCTCAAGCCGCGCTAGCCATGCTGAGCGTGGATGACCTGGGATTGGACGGTCAAGACCGCAAGTATCTCGACACGATCCTGCGCGTGTTCCACGGCGGCCCGGTGGGCGTCGAGGCGGTGGCTCATACGCTCAATACGGCGATCGACACGCTCACCGACGAAGTGGAGCCGTACCTACTGCGGGCGGAACTGGTGGTTCGCACGCCGCGCGGGCGGAAGCTAACGTCGAAGGGATATCAGCATCTGGGGGCGTTGCCGCCCGAGCGCGAAGAATCGCTGCCACTGTTCGGCGGTTAGAACGTCTGTAATGTCACCCCGAGGGCCGCCGAGGGGTCCGGTTGGCACACCTTGCGTGCGGACGCTTCGGCGGACCTCGGCGTGACAAGGGCCCCGTCCACCGGCGCCGGTCGCCCATTGACCGGCCGCTGCCGGGGCCGGTATCTTAAGCGGTTCGCCACATCGTCCTGGACCCTAGCCCCTGTTGCGTGCCATGGCAGTCCCCAAGCGCAAACAATCGAATTCCCGCACCGGCATGCGTCGGTCGCACAACGCGATCAAGCCGAAGCAGCTCACCGCCTGCCCAAAGTGCGGCACGCCGACGCCCACCCACGTCGTGTGCTCCAATTGCGGCCACTACGCCGGCCGCACGATGGTGGAGACGGAAGAATAAGGCTGGAGACTGTAGGCTGTAGACCGTAGGGTTGCGCTGCCGGCTCAACCGTTCACCCTACAGCCTACGGACTACAGCCTACAGTCTCATGAAATCCGCTTTTCTCTTTCCCGGCCAAGGCGCTCAGACGGTGGGGATGGGCGCTGCGCTGGCGGCGAATCTTCCGGCGGCACAAGTGCTGTTCGATCGGGCCGCCGACATCCTCGGCTACGACTTGCTCAAGTTGTGCGCCGAGGGGCCCGAAGAGAAGCTCAATTCGACGGTGCACAGCCAGCCGGCGTTGTACGTGTGCAGCCTGGCCGCGCTGGAGCGGCTCAAGGCGGAGTCGCCCGACGCGGCGGCCGGTTGCGTCGTGACGGCGGGGCTGAGCTTGGGCGAGTACACGGCGCTGGCGTTTGCGGGCGCGCTCGATTTCGACGCTGGCTTGCGCGTAGTCGCCGAGCGCGGCCGGGCGATGCAAGACGCCGCCAACGCGACGCCCAGCGGCATGGTGAGCCTGCTCGGCCTGGAACGAGACACGATTGAGGAGCTGTGCGACCAGGCCCGCGAGGGTGAGGTGCTGCAGATCGCCAATTTGTTGTGCCCGGGAAACATCGTTGTGTCGGGCAACAAGACGGCGTGCGCTCGCGTCGCCGCGCTGGCCGAGACGGCCGCGGCCATGAAAGTGATTCCGCTCGCGGTCGCGGGCGCCTTTCACACGCCGCTGATGCAGCCGGCGGTCGACCGCCTCAAGGCCGCGCTGGCGGGCGTCGAAATCCGCAAGCCGCGCGTGCCAGTGCTGTCGAACGTCGACGCCCGGCCGCACGACGACCCGGCGGAAATCCGCGAACTGCTCGTGCGGCAAGTGGTCAGCCCCGTGCTGTGGGAAGACACGATGCGCCGCGTGCTGGCCGACTACGGCGTGGAAAAGTGCTACGAAATCGGTCCGGGCCGCGTCTTGGCCGGGTTGCTCAAGCGGATCGAGCGCCGCTTTCCGTGCGACAACATCGCCGCCTAGCGCGCAAACCTGAATTGACAGGATAACAGGATTGGCAGGATGACCAGGATTGGGGTTCGTTGCATTCAATGTGCAGATTTCTCATCCTTCGACTTCATCTTCATCCCGTAAATCCTGGACATCCTGTTATCCTGTCCATTCAACATCGAATCCCTTGAAGGTTCTGCCATGGCCGATACGCCGACCCGTCGCATTCAGGTGGATCTCTCTGGCCAAGTGGCGCTGGTGACCGGCGCGTCGCGCGGGATTGGCAAGGCGATCGCGCTGACGCTGGGTCGCGCGGGGGCGAAGGTGGCCTGCATCGCGCGCAATGAGCAGAAGCTCGCCGAAGTCGCAGCCGAGATTGCCGCCGCGGGCGGGAGCGCCGCGGCGTACACGTGCGACGTCACCGACTCGGCCGCCGCTCAGGCCACGGTCGACGCGGTGGTCGCCGACAACGAGCGGCTCGACATTGTGGTCAACAACGCCGGCATCACCAAAGACACGCTGCTGCCCATTATGAGCGACGA
The DNA here is from genome assembly GCA_044867485.1 of Lacipirellulaceae bacterium. GTDB lineage: Bacteria > Planctomycetota > Planctomycetia > Pirellulales > Lacipirellulaceae > Lacipirellula. The sequence continues at coordinate 29,193 of JBIOVA010000150.1, forward strand.
GGACTGGGACCAGGTGATCGCCGCCAATCTGCGGTCGGTGTTCCTGTTCAGCCGCGCGGCGGCCAAGGTGATGATGCGGCAGCGCTCGGGGCGGATCATCAACATCTCGAGCGTCAGCGGCCTGATGGGCAACCCGGGGCAATCAAATTACTCGGCGTCGAAGGCGGGCATCATCGGGTTCACGCAGACCGTGGCCCGCGAGCTGGCCAAGCGGAAGGTCACGGTCAACGCGATCTGCCCGGGATTCATCGCCACCGAGATGGCCGAGGCGCTGGGGCCGGCGATTCTCGACGAGGCCAAGAAGCGGATCCCCGCCGGCCGGCTTGGCGAGGGGGACGAAATCGCCGACGCGGTGCTGTACCTGGCGAGCGACTCGGCGGCGTACATGACCGGGCAGACGCTGGTGGTCGATGGCGGAATGACGGCGTGAGGACTGCGAACCCTGTTACCCTGAGGTCCGCCGAAGGGTCCGCGCGGTCATTGGAACGCCAACCGGACCCCTCGGCCGACCTCGGGGTGACCGCGATCTAACCCGACCTGGACAACCCGCGCCGCAGCCGGTATATCTTGACCTCCTTCGCAGAACCGCTCTATTTTGAAGGGCTTGCAGGGACAGCACGCCTCGCCGGGGTTGGGTGTCGGTAACATCTCGCGCCGGCCCCGCGCTACGAGAAATCACCCACCGTCCCAGCCGTACAAGACATCCCTGGATCGTAAGGAGGACCCCAGCGTGGCCTCGATCATGGAACGCGTGACCGACATCGTCTCCGAGCAACTCGGAGTCGATAAGGACAAGATCACGCCCGAAACCTCGTTCGTGAACGACCTTGGCGCCGATTCGCTCGACACGGTCGAGCTGGTCATGGAACTCGAGGAAGAGTTCGACATCAATATCCCCGACGACGCCGCGGAGAAGATTCAGACCGTCGGCCAGGCCGTCAAGTTTATCGAAGAGAACTCCGGCAAGGGCTAAGCAGCCGACGCGGCGGCGGTTCTCTCGGCAGCTTGCCCACGGCGCACATTCCCTGGAGGCGAGCTCGCCGGAGGCACACTTGCCTCCGGGTCTCCCGGTTCGCATGGCGATCCGGCTAGTAACCGTCGCCGGCGCGGAACGCGATGGCGTCTTTGCCGGGCGTTGACCCCAGCCACACTCTCCGTATCATTCACCCGCCATGAAACGACGAGTGGTCGTGACCGGAATCGGAGCCGTCACCTCGCTTAGCTGCAAGGTCGACGATTTGTGGCGGCGCGTCATGGCGGGCGAGAGCGGCATTCACGACATCCGCACGTTCGATACCGCCGACTACAAGGTGAAGTTCGGCGGCGACATCTACGACTGGAACCCCGAGGGGTACATCGACGGCCGCGAAGTGAAACGGGTCGACCGATTCACCCAGTTCGCGATGGTGGCGGGCATCGACGCCGTGACCGACTCGGGGATCGACTTCTCGAAAGAAGACTCCTACCTGTGCGGCGCCATCGTCGGCTCGGGCATTGGCGGGCTCAACGAGATCGAAGAGCAAGAGCGGCGGCTCATTCTCAAAGGCCCCGACCGCGTGAGCGCGTTCACGATTCCCAAGCTCATGCTGAACGCGGCCAGCGGGCACTTGTCGATCCGCTTCGGACTCCGCGGCCCCAATTACGCCGTGGCCACGGCCTGCGCCAGCGCCACCAACGCCATGGGCGACGCCTACAAGGCCATCCAGTACAACGACGCCGACGTGATGCTCACGGGCGGCGCCGAGGCGGCGATGACGCCCATCGGGCTCAGCGGCTTCTCCAATATGAAGGCGCTGTCGGAGCGGAACGACGATCCACCCGCCGCCAGCCGACCCTTCGACGCTGACCGCGACGGATTTGTCCTGTCCGAAGGCGCCGGGATTCTCGTGTTCGAGGAGCTGGAACACGCGCGGAAGCGCGGCGCCAAGATCTACGGCGAAATCCTCGGCTACGGCGCCAGCGCCGACGCCGGGCACATCACGCAGCCCGACGAGCAAGGCACCGGAGCCGCCCGCGCCATGAGCGCGGCCCTCCGCGACGGCAAGTTGGCGCCGGACGCCATCGACTACATCAACGCGCACGGCACAAGCACGCCGCTGGGCGACAAGGCGGAGACGATCGCCGTCAAGCGCGTCTTCGAAAGCCACGCCCACAAGGTCAACATCTCAAGTACCAAGAGCCAGCTCGGCCATTTGCTGGGCGCCAGCGGCGGCGTGGAGCTCGTCGTCAGCCTCATCGCGCTCCGCGAGCAGGCCTGCCCGCCAACGATCAACCTCGACACGCCCGACCCGGCCTGCGATCTCAACTACACGCCGAACGCGCCGCAGGAGCGGACCATCCGCTATGTGATGAGCAATAGCTTCGGCTTCGGCGGGCACAATGCGTCGATCATCGCCGGCAAGCTCCGGTAGAACGCGCACGGGTTTGACGTTAGCCGCGACGCCGCTCAAGGCCACGAGG
>JBIOVA010000151.1:0-29001 GCA_044867485.1 Lacipirellulaceae bacterium
CGCCGTGTCCGCTGGCCGAGCAGTTCCTGCTCGCCGACGAAGCCGTCGCCATGAATTCGCTCCGTCAAGGACCGCCGCGCATCGCCGCTAGGAAACCCACGGCGAGGTAAAACACCAGCAGCAGCCACCAGCCAAGCACGACCATCCGTGGCGCATCGAACCCCGCGGCTTGCACCACCAACCCCAGGAGGGCGATGATTCCCAGCGTCATCGCCATCGCGTCCACTCCGAAAATACGAATCACCGTCAGCATCACGGCCGCGGCGCCCATCGCGATGAGCAATTCCTTGAGCGAGTAGGAGAACGCCGGGGCGACGCGCGGCGGCGGCGCCTCGATTTGCGATTCCGCCCGAACAGCCTCGGGACCAACGCCCCGCGCCAGCGCCTCGCGGATTCGCTGCCGCTCCGCCGTCCGGCGACGCTCCGCCCGCAAGACGAAATACCAGCCGATTCCCAACGCCACGCACAAGATGATAAACAGTGCGCTGCAGCCGTGCAGCAGCTTGAACATCGTCAGCACGACCGCCATCACCGCGGTGAGGATCAACAAGTGCCGCGTCGAGAAGCGATACTTCTTGATAACGCCCCAGTCGACGTAGTAATCCTCTTCATCCGCCTTCTCGCGGAGAATGTCGTCGACGTCGACTTTGGCCGACGCTTCATCCGTCTTTTGCTTCGCCCGCGCCCGCTCGACGGCGAGAATCTCCGGATCGACCGGCTCAAGTTCCAGCTCGAAGTCGTCGTCATCCTCGTCACGGGGGCGATCGGGCATGGCAAGGGGCGCCGGGTTCGGGAATCAGGCTTCAGCGACCTTCATTGTCGTCAGCCGCGCCGCCGGCAGCAACGCCAGCGCCCTTGCCGGGCGGCGCCCGCCGTGCGACCATTTTTGCTGACGATGCGCCTGCCGCCAGGGAGCGAGAACTGAGAACCCATCCATGCACCTGATTGTTTCCGGCTTTGGCAGCTACGGCGACGTGCTGCCGATGGTCGGCCTTGGCGCCGCCATGCGGGCCCGCGGCCACCGCGTCCAGGCGATCGTCAACCCGTACTTCCGCGACGTCGTCGAGCACGCCGGACTCGAACTGTTGCCGTTGGGCACGGCGGACGAGTACCTCAAACTGGCGAACCATGTCGACCTGTGGCACCCGCGCCGCGGGCTGAAAATGGTGCTCAGCTTCTCGGCGTCGTATTTGCGCGAGGTGTATCGCATCGTCGAGTCGCAGTATCGCCCCGGCGAAACGGCGATCGCCGCCCACGGCCTCGACCTGGCCAGCCGCATTTTCCACGACAGGCACGGCGCGCCGATGGCGTCGGTCCACTTTGCGCCGTTTGCGTTGTACACGCTGCACGACACTCCGCACTACATCGGGGCGCCGACGGTCAGCATCGCGCCGCGTTGGCTCAAATGGCTGCAGTTCTATTTGGCCGACAGGTGGATCGTCGATCCGCTGATCGCGCCCACGGTCAACGCGCTGCGCGCCGACCAAGGGTTGCCGCCCGTGCGCCGCATCTACACAGGATGGAACCAGTCGCCGCAGTTGGTGCTGGCGATGTTCCCCGAGTGGTTCGGCGCCGCGCAGCCGGACTGGCCGCCGCAAACGCGGCTCGTGGGCTTTCCGCTGTGGGATCCCCGCCCCGCGACGGGCCTGCCCGTCGAGGTGGAAGAGTTCTTGCAGGCCGGCGATCCGCCGATCGTGTTCGCCCCTGGCTCGGCCAATGTGCAAGCCGACGGCTTCTTCCGCACGGCGATCGAAGCGTGCCAGCGATTGGGCCGCCGCGGCATCCTCGCCACGAAGTACCCCGACCAATTGCCCAAAAAGCTGCCCGCGACGGTGAAGCACTTCACCTTCGTGCCGTTCAGTCTGTTATTGCCGCGCGCCGCGGCGCTGGTGCACCACGGCGGCATCGGCACCTGCGCTCAGGGACTCGCCAGCGGCCTGCCGCAGGTCGTCATGCCGATGGCCTACGACCAACTCGATAACGGCCTGCGGCTGGTGCGGCTCGGCGTCGGCGCCATCGTCCGGCAACGCAGCTTCCACCCGCGCCAGGTCGCCGACGCACTCGAGCAATTGCTCGACTCTGCCGCCGTCCAGGAGCGCACTCGCCACTGGGCTGGTCAATGCAACGGCGCCGCGAACCTTCAAGCGGCTTGCGTTCTACTGGAAGCGTTGCCGAAACAGGCGCCGAAGCAACCCGCGCAGCAGCCAGACCCGCGAGTCGCGGCGACTCATGGGCCCTGAATTGGCAGGCGCGGTTCGGCGGCGTTATCATCACGGGTGAAGCGTTTTATCAGGCGGAAGCGCCCTGAACGAGCATTGGGGCCGATGCCTCCAAGCATCCTGGAAGTCTTGTATGTTTCGCCGCTGGTGGGGATCGCAATCCGCGTCGGAACGGTCTTGGACCACCTTCTCGTACGTGGGCTTGGTGGTCGCGACGCTCTTCTTTGCCGCATCGCTCACTCCGTCCCTCCTGCCGCGTCACTACGCCACTCAAGGGTTGCTATCAGGTCTGGCCCTCGCCGTTGGGTATGGCGTCGGCGTGTTCTTTGTTTGGCTTTGGCTGTTCCTTGAACTTCGTAAGCCAAGTAGCCGAATCGAGCGCGTGAGCAAGCAGATCACGACCGTGGTCGTCGTCATCGTGGCCGGCCTGTTCTTGTGGCGCGAGTCGATCTGGCAGAATTCGATCCGTCGGTTGATGGAGATGGATCCTGTCGAGACAAGTTATCCCTTTCGCGTCGCCGTAATTGCGATTCTGTTTGGCGTGGCGCTGATCGCCGCGGCGCGAGGCTTGCGAATTGTCTGGCGGTACGTCGATCGCAAGATCAACCTGATCGTTCCGCGACGCGTTTCGCAGGCGGTGAGCACCATCGTCGTCGTCGTGGGCCTGATCTTGATCGTCAACGACGTCATCGCACGGCTCGCATTGAACGCCGCCGACGCCGTCTTTCTGCAACTCGACCAAGCGATCGACGATGGCGTGGAACAGCCCGCAGATCCGACGGCCTCCGGGAGCGCTAAGTCGCTCGTTGCGTGGGACGCCATCGGCCGCCAAGGAAAGAATTTCGTCGCTGCCGGCCCCACTCAAGAGGAAATTAGCAAGTTCTGGGGCAAAGAGGCCCTGCGCCCGTTGCGGGTGTACGTGGGACTTGGCTCCAAAGAAACGACGGAGGAGCGGGCTCAACTGGCCCTCAAAGAACTTCAACGTGCGGGAGGATTCGACCGATCCGTATTGGTCGTCGCCACGCCCACCGGCACTGGGTGGCTTGATCCGGGCGCCGTCGACACGATCGAGTATCTGCACGCCGGAGACACGGCGATCGTCAGTATGCAATATTCGTATCTCCCCAGTTGGATGACGATTCTGGTGGACCCGCATCGGTCGCGAGAAAGCGCCGCAGCTCTGTTTGACGCAGTCTACGACCACTGGAAAACGCTCCCGAAGAACGACCGGCCGAAGCTGTATGTGCATGGACTGAGTCTGGGATCGCTTGGATCGGAAGCTAGCGCCGACTTGTTCACGGTCTTCGAAGATCCCATTCACGGCGGCGTCTGGAGCGGTCCACCTTTCCCGAGCACGGTGTGGGCCAAAGCGACCACGCGCCGCAACCCCGACTCGCCGATGTGGCTGCCGAAGTTTCGGGATGGCTCCATGGTGCGGTTCACCGGTCGGGAAAACTCCTTGGACAAATCGGGGAGCCGCTGGGGGCCGATGCGATTTGTCTACATCCAACACGCCAGCGACCCCATGATCTTCTTCGCGCCGGAGCTGCTTTACCGAAAGCCTGATTGGCTGGTCGGCCAGCGCGGCCCCGATGTGTCGCCGTACTTGCGGTGGTGTCCCATCGTCACGTTCTTGCAAGCCGGTTTTGACCTGCCCATGGCCACAACGGTCCCGACGGGCTACGGCCACAACTACGCACCGGCGAGCTACATCGACGCTTGGATTGTCGTGACTGAGCCGCCCGAGTGGAGCGACTCCGCTACGACGCGATTGAAGAAGTTATTCGCCAACCCGTAGCGGCATTTCGCCCACTTGGATGAGGCGGATGACGCGGCGCCGCGGCGCACGAAAAACCCCCGCGACCGCTGAGCGACCCGGGGGGTTCTGTGAACGAGGGCTCGGAAAATGGCGGGGGCCGGATTCGAACCGACGACCTCGAGGTTATGAGCCTCGCGAGCTACCTGGCTGCTCCACCCCGCGACAGGATCGTCCATTCTACGCCTCGCGCCGCGACGCTGCAAGCGAGCATCTTTCGCCCCGCGGCGCAAGCATGGTAAGCTCGGTGGGCTTGTAGCGACTGTCTGCCCTCCTCTGTCCAGCCGCGAGACCTGCGACATGCCCTCGACGCCGCCGACGCCCTTCTTGAGAGGGATCGGAATCTTGACCCTCCTCGCCGCCACCGCCGCCATGACTGCACCCGGAAAAGCGCAAACCTCTGGCATCGAGCGTGTCGATCCGCAGCTCGATGAGCTCGTTGCGTCGAGCGCCGCGATCGAAGTGCTCGGGGAAGGCTATCTGTGGAGCGAGGGCCCCGTGTGGGTCCCCGCGGGCGGCTTCCTCTTGTTCTCGGACATTCCGAACAACGCCGTGATGAAGTACAAGGACGGCGAAGGCGTCACGCAGTTCCTCAAGCCCTCCGGCTACACGGGCGATCAGCGCAAGGGCGGCAAAGGCGCCGACTGGGTCGACGAACTCGGCTCCAACGGTTTGATCCTCGACGCCGAGGGCCGACTCCTCCTCTGCCAGCATGGCGACCGTTGCGTCGCACGACTCGACGCGCCGCTGACGGGGCCTGAGACACCGCACGCCAAATTCACCGTGCTCGCCGATCGCTGGGAAAACAAGCGGTTCGACAGCCCCAACGACATGGTCCGGCACTCCAGCGGCGCGCTCTACTTCACCGACCCGCCCTATGGCCTTGAAAAAGGCGGCGACTCTGCGACCCGCGAGATTTCCTTCAGCGGCGTCTATCGCGTGGCCCCCGATGGCGCCGTGACGCTCGCGACCAAGGCCATGACCAAGCCCAACGGCCTGGCCTTCTCGCCGGATGAGAAGACGCTTTACATCGGCCAGTCGGACGGCGCCGCGCCGTTGCTGCGGGCGTTTCCGGTCAACGACGACGGCTCGCTCGGCGAACCCACGGTGTTCTTCGACGCCACGGCCCTCGCTCGCGCCGGCAAACGCGGGTCGCCGGACGGCATGAAGGTCGACGCCCACGGCAACGTCTTCACCACCGGCCCCGGCGGCGTGCTGGTGATTTCGCCCGCCGGAAAACACCTTGGCACGATCGTCACCGGCGATCTCGTCTCGAACTGCGCGTTCGGCGACGACGGAAGCACATTGTACATGACCTCCAACGCCAAGCTCTGTCGCGTGCGGCTGAAGACCAAAGGCTTTTAAGAGACGCGAAGCGGAACTGACAGGATTACCGGACGAAGAGGATCGACGGGATGAAAGAATGAGGCCCGATCCTGTTAATCCTGGCAATCCTGTGATCCTGTCCATTTAGTTCACCATGAAAGCCCTGCTGCTCGCCGCATATCGTCGCCTGGAACTCGTCGATCTGCCGCGACCGGACATTGGCGCCAGCGACGTGCTGGTGCGCGTCGCCGCGTGTGGCATCTGCGGCAGCGACGTGCACGGCTACGACGGCTCAACCGGCCGGCGCATTCCGCCGATCGTCATGGGACACGAAGCGGCGGGCATTGTCGAAGCCATTGGGGCGAACGTGACGCGATTCAAGCTCGGCGATCGCGTCACGTTCGACTCGACGATTTACTGCGGCGAGTGCGATTTCTGCCGCGATGGCCGCAATAACTTGTGCGACCGCCGCGAGGTGCTCGGCGTCTCCTGCGGCGACTATCGCCGCTACGGCGCGTTCGCCGAATTCATCGCCGTGCCCGAGCGGATCATGTACGCCTTGCCCGATGCCGTGCCTCTGGAGCACGCGGCGCTGATCGAGGCCGTCTCCGTCGCGGTGCACGCCGTGAGCCTCGCGCCGCTCACGCCTGAAGACGACGCGGTCGTCGTCGGCGCCGGCATGATCGGACTGCTGGTGATCCAAGCCCTGCGAAATGCCGGCTGTGGCTGCGTCATGGCCGTCGACGTCGACGACGACCGGCTTGGTCTGGCCCGCAAACTCGGCGCCACGCAGACGTTTAACGCCGCCAAGGGCGATCCCGTCTCACAAATCATCGAAGCGACCGGCGGCCGCGGCGCCGCGCTGGCGCTGGAGGTCGTCGGCACGTCGGCGACGATCGACGCCGCGGCGCGGAGCGTTCGCAAAGGCGGCGCCGTCACGCTTGTGGGCAACCTCTCGCCCAAGGCCGAGATTCCACTGCAGATGGTCGTCAACCGCGAACTCGTGCTCCGCGGCTCCTGCGCCTCCAACGGCGAGTACCCCGAGTGCATCGACCTGTTGGCCCGCGGCGCCATCGACGTGCGGCCGCTCATCAGCGCCTGCGTCCCGCTCGACGACGCCCCCCAATGGTTTGAACGGCTGTACGCCCGCGAGCCGGGCCTCATGAAAGTCGTCGTCCAACCCAATTAGCTCCCGGTCAATGACCGGGGGCTAAATAAAAGCCCCATGTCCGCCAACTTCGACCTCACCGGCAAGATCGCGATTGTCACCGGCGCCAGCCGTGGCCTCGGTCAAACCTTCGCCCGCGCGCTGGCCCGCGCCGGCGCCGACTTGGTTGTCACCAGCCGTCACCTCCTCGCCGTCGCCCCGTTTTGCGATGAGATCGCCGCCCTCGGTCGGCAAGTGATCCCGCTGGAACTCGACCTCCGCGATCAGGCGAGCATCACAACAATGGTCGACGCCGCCCACGACGCCTTCGGCCGACTCGACATTCTCGTGAACAACGCCGGTTGCAACATCCGCAAACCGGCGCTCGAAGTCACCTGGGACGACTGGAACACGATCCTCGACACCAACTTGCGCGGCACGTTCTTCGTCGCCCAAGCGGCGGCCCGCCACATGATTCCGCGCCGCTACGGCCGGATCATCAATATCGGCTCGGTCACCAGCGTTTGCGGCTACGCGGGCCTCGCCCCCTATGGCGCCAGCCGCGGCGGCGTCAAGCAAATGACGATGAGCCTGGCGGACGACTGGGGCCCGCACGGTGTGACCGTCAACTGCCTGGCGCCGGGCTGGTTCAAGACCGCGCAGAACCAGGTGCTCTACGAGAACAAAGAATGGGTCGACTACCTCACGGATCGCATCCCGCTGAAGCGCCCCGGAGCCCCCGACGACCTCGAAGGCGCCGTCGTCTTCCTCGCGTCCGACGCCAGCGCCTACGTCACCGGCCAAACGCTGCTGGTTGACGGCGGCATTACGACCGGCGCCGTCAAAGCGCTCGTGCAGAAAGCGCAGTAACCTCGCGCCAAGCTAGGCGACCGCCGCAGCCGGGTACTTTGCCATCAGCCGCAGCACGTCGTCGATCTGCTCGGGTTTCTCGAACCCGATCGTCATCGCGTCGAGGAACCCCAGCCCCTGGGCGAACTTCATACACGCGTCGCGCTCATTGGCCAATTGCCCCTCGCCAAAGATCTTCATGCCGATGATTGCTTTGCCGTTCGCCTTGGCCTGCCGCAAGACGGCGACCACTTCCTCGGACGAAGCATCCATCTTCACGCCCTTGGGGTTCACGCGGGCGAGAATCACGTCGACCCACGGCGCCGCGGCCGCCGTCTTCAAGGCGCCGAAGTCGTGACACGAGACGCCCACGGCCTTGACCTTGCCGTCGCTCTTCAGCTCGTCGAGCGTCTCCATGTACGGCCCCATCTTGGCCGTCCACTGCGCGTCCATCAGACAGTGCAACAGCACGATGTCGAGGTAGTCCGTCGTTAACTCGTGGCAGAACCGCTCGATCGTGCTCCGCAGCGCCTGGCCGCGGAAGTCCGCCGCCGTGTCGTTCTCAGGTCCGTCGTACCGCCACCAGACCTTGGTGAGGATGGCGACCTCGTCGCGGGGAATCGTCCGCAACGCTTCGCGGAAGTACAAGTGCGTGCCGTAGAGGTCGGCCAGGTCGAAGAATCGCAGGCCGCGCTCGTAGGCGTGATGGAACAGGTCGACTAACTTGGAGAACCCCATGCGCGTCTGGTCCGATTGGCGATTACCTCCATGCACGCCGGTGCCTTGCCCCAGGCGCGTCATCCTGACGCCAGTCTTGCCCAGCGTCATCTGCGGGGGAGGCGGAGGCGCGTCGTCGGCGCCTGCGTCCGTCGTTCGATTTTGGCGCTCGCCGCCGGGCTTGGCTCCAATCGCGACTTGCGTCGCCACGCCCGCAGCGGCAGCACTCACGGAAGTCCCAATGAACGAACGCCGATTAATTCTCGACATGATCAGGCCTCCCAGAGTGGATCAACGCCGATTGTACCTTGCGGCGCCCCGTCGAGTCACGCGCGCATCCATGACGCCCAGATTTCGCGATGGCCAATGGTCCACGATTAACCTGTCGTGCGCATCCCCGCCGAGACGCCCTTGATCGTGAGGTGGGCCAGGTGCTCGAGCGCCGCGAGCGACGCCTCGTCGCCGTTGGCGTTGCGCGACGCCCGGCGTCCCAACAGTTCCGCTTGGATGAAATTGAGCGGGTCGACGTACCCGTTCCGCACCTGGATCGATCGCTGCAGCCACGGCACGTCGTCGAGAAGTTCCTGCCGGCCGACGATCGCCAGGATCGCTCGCCGCGAGCCTGCATACTCGCGGTCGATCCGCTCGCCGAGTTCCGCGAACTCCGGCGCGCCGGCGCCCAGCCGCACGTACTCACGGAACACGCGCATGTTCGACTTGGCCAGGGCCAGCGCCGCGTTGTCGATCGCCGCCGCGAAATACGGCCACTCGCGATACATTGCCGGCAACAGCGCCGCGGCGTCCGGCTGAGCCGCGACAAGCTCCGCGTAACCGGCGCCCAAGCCGTACCACGCAGGAATCAACGCCCGGCACTGCGTCCACGAAAACACCCACGGAATCGCGCGCAAGTCCTCGATTCGGTTGCTCGTCTTGCGTTTCGCCGGCCGCGAGCCCATCGGCAGCCGCTCGATCTCATGAACCGGCGTCACCGAGCGGAAAAAGTCACCGAACGACTCGTGGTCAACCAGCCGCCGGTACGCCGCCAGCGACGCCGCAGCAAACGCCTGCATCGCATCCGTCCACTCCGTCGGACAAACCTGCGACGATCGAGACACGGCGGTGAGCATGCTCCACGCGACCTGCTCCAAGTGCCGATGGGCGATTTCCGGATTGTCGTACCGCTCGGCCAGCACCTCGCCTTGCTCCGTGAGCCGCAACGAACCGGACGCCGCCAGCGTCGGCAGCGATAGGATGCCGCGGGCCGCCGGCCCGCCGCCGCGGCCCAGCGATCCGCCACGGCCGTGGAAGAATGTGAGGGCGACGCCAAAGTCCTCGGCCACTTGCTGCAGGTCGCGCTGGGCGGCATACAGCGCCCATTGCGCCGCCATGTATCCGCCGTCCTTGGTGCTGTCGGAGTAGCCGATCATCACCGTCTGTCGATCGCCCAGCGCGCGCACATGTGCGCGATAGATCGGCGTCGCCAGCAGCGTCCGCAGCGTCTGGGCGGCGTCCCGCAGGTCGCCAATCGTCTCGAACAGCGGGACGACCGGCAACAGCATATCGCGGTCGCGCTCGTCGCCGCCGTCGACTCCCTCGCTCCACCGCCAACACCACAACACGGCCAGCACGTCGCTGGGCCGTTGGGTCATGCTGATCACGTGCTCGCCAATCGCCGCCATGCCGAATCGCCGCGCGGCCCGCCGCAGTACGCGAAACATCTCGAACATCTCGCCCGAGGCCGGCGACAGTCCGTCGACTGCCACGGTGGCGGCAAGATCAAGCGTTTCGGCAAGCGTCCGTTCCCGGATCGCCTCGTCGAGCGATTCCGAATCGCCCGCCATCCCGTTGGCTCGCCACAGTTCCGTGAATGCATCGCGGTAGACGCTCGAATGTTGCCGCACGTCAAGCCGCGCCGTGTGGAAGCTGAATACGCGAATCTGGTCGAGCCACGGCTGGACTTCGACGTCGACCGTCGATCGATTGCCCGTCGCGATCAAGGCGTCCGCCACAAGTTGCACATCGACGGACAGCTCGCTCGCCGTGGCATAGGCGCCTTCTGGAATCGCAGTCCCATCCGCCGCGTCGAGCGAAACGTCCGCCGTCTTCCGCAATCGCCACTGCACCGCATAGAGCCAATGCCGGTAGGTTTCGAGCGGCGCAATTCGCTCCAGCTCGGCCGCCAGCTCCGGCCAGGCCGCGGCGACGCGCCGCACGGCCCCGACGAGCGACGGCGGCGGGGGCGTCTGACGATCCGAGATGCTCAGCGACCGGGCCAGCATTCGCGCCGCGGCCAGATGCTTCTCGATCGTCGCCCGCCGCAGCATGCACAGAGTCTGCCGCGTGATGTCGGGCGTCACAAACGGATTGCCGTCGCGGTCCCCGCCGATCCACGAGCCGTAGCGCACCAGAGGCGTCTGCGGGGAGCGCACCTTGGGATAGAACTCGGCAAGCGCCTGCCGCAGATCCGCGAGCACGGCCGGCGCCTCGTCCCACAACACCGACTGAAACGCCAACCCCCGCTCCACCTCCTGGAGCGGCGTCGGCCGAAACGGCCGCAACAGGTCCGTTTGCCACAGGAGTTCCAGTTGGCTCGTCACCGTGGCGGCAAGCTGCTGCGACCCCAGCGGCGCGTCGCCCGAGTCGAGCGCCGCGAGCGCCGCTTGAATCCGCCGCAAAATACGCCGCACCGACCGCCGCTTGGCTTCCGTGGGATGAGCCGTCAGCACCAGTTCGATGGCGGCGCGATCGACGATGGCCTGCACCTCGCCCGTCGACAGGCCGCGGCTGTGAAACGCCGCGACGGCGTCGCGAACCGACTCGCTCCGCGGCCGGGGATACGACTCGCGCTCGCGGCGCTGCAGCACGCGAATCCGCTGCCGGTCTTCGGCCAGATTGGCCAGTTCCAGAAAAATGCTGAACGCGCGGATAACGACATTCAGCCGTGCATCGTCCAGCTGAGCAACGAGCGACCGAAGCTCATCGCCTGCCGCGTCCTCGCCCTCGCGCAGCCGCCGCGCCAGTGATCGCACGTGCTCGACAAGTTGAAACCCCTCCGCCCCGGCCAGCCGCTGGATCGCCTCGCCAAACCAGCGGCCAAGTTGATCAATTTCGCGCCGCAGCGCAGCGTGAGGATTGTCGTGCATGGCGGCAGACGGAGATGGAACCGGTGCGCTTCGTGCCAATGGCCACGGCGCCCCCCACGCCTCCCGGCGATCAAGGTAATCGACGGCGAGCGCCAACGCCAGCACTTAGCCCCCGGTCAATGACCGGGGGCCGAAATGACCGCTGCCCATCAATCACCGCGACTCCACTTCCCACTCCATGCTCGCTGCTCGCCCGCCCTCATTGCTTGCACCTCGCGCCTCGCGCCGTGCAGCTGGCTTCTCTTGCCCTTGCCCCGCGGTCCGCCGCGAACACACGAACGCCCTATCAATGATCCGGCACGCGACTCGTCGCCGGAAGACCGCCGACCCCTCCTACGAACTAGGGCGACGCGAACACAAGGATGCGGCGGCCATTCCCAAACAGCTCAGAAGGAGCGAACTTGGTTCAGGGATACCGACAATGTCATACTTCTGTGCCAAGATAAGTTCCCTTTGGCGACGCTCGACATCAGTCAATGCACCGTCGTAAACAATCACCTCAGCGAGCAATCCATCAAAGCCAACATATCCTTGAACGAAGGTCGTTCCGAGGCTTATCGGTTCGTTCGAAAGGTTGAGTGTGGTGGTAGCTGCGGCCCCGGTTGAACCGAGAAAGTTCCCCGCGAGCGAACCTTCACCTGGAGCGTCCCCGTTTATGTAGATGTTCGTTGAATTCAGCATCGACTCTCCCGTATTGCCGCGATGCGTCACGGTGATGATGACATCACGATTTACAAACGGTGAAAAGGAGTTCGGAGGATTGAGCACTACGTCGGTGCTGTTGCCTCCCGAAACGTCGAAACGTGCCGAAGCTGGCCCTGCGTTCTCGATCTCCAACCCAGCCATACCTCCAAAAGTATATCCATTTCCAAGTCCGCCAAAAATTGGTCTGGCAGTCGGCGAACCGGCATAGGTAGTTATAAGACGAACCACGAATACTTGCGTCCATCCTGCGTCGCCTTGGATGCCGTACTGCGATCCCATAGAGAAGGTGCTGTGGTAACCGTCGTCCAGATTGTTGGGCGTGAATCGCACCGACGGTAAACCACCGATGCCATTAAGCAAGTAGGTTCCGCCCGAGCCCGTCGCATGATTGTTGTTGCCACTGATGTCAACAAACTGTGCAACCGTTGTACCGTCGGCGACCGGTGCCACCGTGCTGACGTCATAATGCGTCACCACTATGGCACCTTGAGCTTCGACAACAGCTGTCGCTGCAATGACGACCAGGCTCAGGGCGACGCTACGCCAAAATGGAATCACGTCGATGCGTGATGGGGCAGGTGGCAGCGTTGAAATTCGTTCGGACGAAGCTCCGAAAAGGTAGGCAGCTTCGTCACAGTTTTTAGCGTTCATTAGCCTGCACCTCCATCTTGAGTAGACCGACATTGCCCATAGGGGCTGAGCGCTGGAGCCGTTTCCGGCCGTCATCGTCCTCATTCTAGTTGCGAGCCGTCCCCCCCGCGTCTAGCATCCAGTGAATTTGTCATCATTCGTTCGCCCAGGCTCATGTTTCCGAATTCCCACGGCCGGGGTCATGCCCTCGTAGGGCTCGTCTGCTGGCTTGCCCAGCAGTGCCTGAGACGGACGCAAGAGGCCTAACGGTGTAGGCCAATGCCCGGTCGGTCCACTGATCGTCATTCCGATTCCGGTTCGACCGACAAGGTAAGAATTCACGATCCAAGACCCCGCACTCTTTTGGCTCCCAACTCCCTACCCACCCTCGGCCGCCAAAGATTCTCCTGAAATTCTCTCTCGGAATTGGCCGCGCATTGGTGTATAGAGAAATACTGTACAGCTGTTCCAACGCCCCAGCCATCAGCCCCAGGATGAGAACCCAGAGCGAAGCAGCGTATCGCCAGGCAAACCGTCCAGCCCCAGCCGCGCTCGTTGCAGTCTGCTTCGCCCTGAGCGCTTGGCTTCGAGTTCGTAGCCCTCAACCGTTGCCCGAGTCTTGTCACCTTAAATCGGGAGAAGCCCCGCCAGTAAGGTCCGCTGTAAGCAATTTCACTCCAAGCATTTCCGTCGATCCTGCCAGAGTTTTGTCCAGAATCAATGACAAAACCTTCCGTCGACTTCCATGAATCGAACCGCTTGCCCAGCAACGACCTGCGCCACGGCGTTTCGCCGTAACCTGCCAAAGAAGAGGATTTTGTCGCCAAAAACGCGTTTCAACCAAGGCCGCCAACACGAACACATGGCGGCCTCGGCGGTCTCGATGCCGCTGCCGAGGGGGTCCTGCCGTGTGCCACTGCTGGCTCGCCCAGCAGTGCGAAGCCGGTACTCGGCCCCGGCGGCCTCGATCGCCTTGCCGCCGCAGCTGCGGTGGCGCCCCGCGCGACGGCGCGCCTCACCGCGACTCGACCTCGATCTCCGGCAGCACCGGGCCGCTGCCCGCCGGCGCCATCGTCGCCAGATGCAGCACCGCCTCGCCTTGCTGCACCAGCGGATTGTTCGTGTGCCCGATCACCAGCCCGTCTTCCGGCGCCAACAGTGGCGCCGCGTCCTCGCCAAATGCATCGGCCACCAATCCCAACTGCTGCCGCGCGGTTACCGTCTCGCCCAGCCGTGCGTCCAGCCGCAAGATTCCGCTATTGAGCGCCCGCACCCACGTCGTGCGCGCCACCAGCGCCGAGTGCGGCCCCTTTTTCTTCGGCGCACTCTTGAGCATCCCCAGCTCCACGAGCACGCGCAGCACGCCGTCGCGGCCCAGTTGGATCGCCATCGCGTCGAACCGCAGCGGTTCGCCTGCTTCGTACACGATCGTCCGGGCGCCCGCGTCGGTTGCCGCCTTCCGCAGCGATCCGTCGATCGCTCCCGCGTGCAGGATCACCGGCGCCGAGAATGCTTCTGCCATTCGCTGCGTCTGCTCGTCGTGCAGGTTCGCGCGTATCTGCGGCAGATTCGTCCGGTGGTTCGACCCCGTGTGCAGGTCGATCCCGAACTGGCACTTCCGCACGACCTCCTGCATGAACAAGAAGGCAATCCGTGCGGCGAGCGACCCGCGTTCCGACCCGGGGAACGAGCGGTTCAAGTCGCGGCGATCCGGCAGGTATCGCGACTGGGCGTTGAACCCGAACACGTTGACGATCGGCACGGTGATCAGGCACCCGGCCAGGTCCGGCGGCGTGATCCGCTCGAGCACGCCGCCGATGATCTCCACGCCGTTCACCTCGTCGCCGTGCACCGCGGCGCTGATCCAGGCGGTGGGCCCGGGCTTGCGGCCGTTCACGACGACGATCGGCAGCGACAAGCCCGTGCCAGTGGGCAATTGGCCGACAGGAATTTCCAGGCGGCGGCGCTCGCCGGGCTTCACGTAGACGCCGGCGACTTCGATGGGAGGGTTGTCAACCTTTGCCACGGTCTCGCTGCTTTCCCGCCTTCGCATTCTTTTCGATAAACTCGATGATCTTGCCCGCCACGTCAACGCCGGTCGCCTTCTCGATGCCCTCGAGCCCCGGCGACGAGTTCACTTCCATGACCACCGGCCCGTGGTTGGAGCGCAGCACGTCGACGCCGGCGATGTTGAGTCCCATCGTTCGCGCCGCTCGCACCGCAGTAGTGCGCTCTTCAGGCGTGATCTTAATATTCTCCGCGGTGCCGCCGCGGTGCAGATTCGAACGGAACTCCCCGGTGACCGCCTGCCGCTTCATCGTCGCCACGACGCGCCCGCCGACGACGAAGCAACGAATGTCGCTGCCGCCGGCTTCCTTGATGTACTCCTGGACGAGGATGTGGGCGTCGAGCCCGCGGAACGCCTCGATCACCGCCTCGGCCGCCTTCTTCGTCTCCGCCAGGATCACGCCGACGCCCTGCGTGCCTTCGATCAGCTTGACCACCAGCGGCGCGCCGCCGGCCACCTTGATCAGCCCGTCAATGTCCTTCGTCGAATGGGCGCACCCCGTCACCGGCAATCCCACGCCGTCGCGCGCGAGCAATTGCAAACTGCGAAGCTTGTCCCGGGAGCGGCTGATGGCCTGCGACTCATTGGCCGCGAACACGCCCATCATTTCGAACTGCCGCACGACGGCCGTGCCGTAGAACGTGTTCGAGGCGCCGATCCGCGGAATGATCGCGTCGACCTGCAACGGATGCCCCTGGTACACGACCTGCGGCCGGTGCGAGGTAATGTCCATGTAGCAGCGCAGGTAATCAACCACGCTCATGTCGTGGCCCCGCGCACGGCCCGCCTCCCGCAGTCGCTGCGTCGAGATCAGCGACGGCCGCCGCGACAGAATCGCTATTCTCATCCCCCGCTCCGTTTGTTCCTCTTCGGCGTCTTCTTCCCAGTTGCTCTGCCTGCCGTCGGCGTGCTGACAAGATACGACTGCCCGGGGTCGACGACAAACCGCCGGCGCAGCGCTTCCCGTCCCAGCAGCATGCGGAATCCCATTTCATCGCGAGCCGCGAGCGTCAGCTCCACCAGCCACTGGCGTCCGCCCAGGGCCATCGCCGTGCGGATGACCGGCCGCAGCGACTGGTGCCCGCTGGAACTACGGATGTGGCGAAACTCCAGCACCGCCGCCTCAGCCCGCACCGACCGGGTCGTGTCGCGCTGCAGCGGATGGACGTCGAACCGCACCCACGCCTTCCCCCCGCGATCGAACGTCTCGATGTTGCAAGCATGCAGCGACGATGAGCGGGCGCCCGTATCGATCTTCGCCTTGATTGCGGCAATGCCGAGCTCCGGCAGCGCGATCCATTCGCGCCATCCCACGACCGCAGCGGGCGATTTGCGTCGAGGCCCTGTCATGGCGCCAATTGGAAGGCCAACCTGCCCGTCGCACAAGAGCAAGCGTCGCTCAATCGAGAGATTCCCGCATCGCGCGCGTCAACGATTGTCGCACCTCGAAGAGTCCCTCCCAAGGATCCGACTTCAGTTTGGCCAGCCGCTTGGGCACGTTGGCGACGGTGAATCCATTCGGCTTGACGCGGGCTGTGAGCTCGCTCCACGCCAGCGGCGTCGCCACCGGCGCACTGCTTCGCGCGCGACTCGAATAGGAGGCAATCGCGGTAGCCCCGCGCTGGTTTCGCAAATAATCAACGAAAACTTTGCCGCGGCGTTTGGCCTTGCTCATCGTCGCAATGAACTGGTCGGGCGCCCGGCGAACCATGTCGTCCGCCAGCGCCTTGGCGAACTCCTTGAGCTCGTCCCAAGAGCTGCGCCGCGTGAGCGGCGCCACCACGTGCAAGCCCTTCCCGCCGGACGTACGCAGGAAGCTGTCGAGACCCAATTCGCCGAGGCGATCGCGCACGACGCGCGCCGCGTCGACGACGCTCTTCCACGCAACGCCCCCGCCGGGGTCGAGGTCGAACACCAACCGATCGGGCGCTTCGACTTTGTCCGCCCGCGCCGGCCACGGATGAATCTCCAGCACGCCCATTTGCACCAGCGCCACGAGCCCCGCCAGATCGTCGATGACGACATATTCGTCCTCACCGGTTTTCTCCTTGATCAACACGCCGCGAACATGTTCCGGCGGCGAGTCCGAAAGATGCTTTTGATAGAAGCATTGACCGGTGCGACCGGCCGGGCAGCGCACCAGCGTTAGCGGCCGATCCACGACATGCGGCAAGATCCACTCGGCAATCGCCTCGTAGTACTTAGCAAGATCGAGCTTGGTGATCCCCGTCTCCGGAAACAACGCCCGATCTGGGTGCGAGATCGACACCCCCGCAACTTCCGCGGCGCCCCTGGTGGAACGTTTCGACGTGCGGGGCATTGCGACCGCCTCCTCTCGCTTGATCTGCGTTGCCGGTTTGTCCTCGCGCAGTCCCTTGAACGACGGATGCCGCAGCAAGCCGTCGTCGGTCCATTCGGTGAATTCGACTTCCGCAACAAGCTGCGGCCGGACCCACGTGACGCCGCGGCGTTGGGCCGCCGTCAGCGCCCCGTCAAATGGCGAGTCAGCCGTTCGCAGCTCCTTCAGCAAGGCAAACAGCTCTCTGAGCGATTGGTCGGTGAACCCCGTCCCTACGCGTCCGCTGTAAATCAGCTTGCCGCCGCGATAGTGGCCCAACAGAAGCGAGCCGAACCCCTTGCGCGCACCCGTGGGCTTCGTGTAACCGCCAATCACGAATTCCTGCCGCTCTTGACACTTCACCTTCAGCCAGGACGACGATCTCGATTGCGAATAAGGAGCATCCGCACGTTTGCAAACGATGCCTTCGCTGGCCGTTCGGCACGCCTGCTCCAGCACCGTCGCGCCGTTTCCCACGATGTGATCGCTGTAGCGAACGATGCCGTCGTTTTTCCGCCTGCGTCCCAACACAAGCGAGTTGAGCGCCTGCTTACGTTCCGCCTGCGGCGTTGCCGTAAGGTCGTAGCCTTCGCAGTGCGGCAAGTCGAAAACAAAGTAAATCAGCGACTCTGCGTCTCCGCGCTTCAACGCGTTCTGCAGACGCTGAAAGTCCGACACGCCTTCCTCGTTGAGCACCACGACCTCGCCGTCAAAGATCGCCTGCTTCACCGGCAGCTTCGCCACGGCGGCGGCCACCGTGGAAAATCGCCGCGTCCAGTCCTTGCCATTGCGAGTGACCAGCCGCACTCGGCCGTCCCGCACGAAGGCGACGATTCGATAGCCGTCAAACTTCAACTCGTGCAGCCAGCCCTCGCCCTCGGGCGCTGTAGCGACCAGCGTCGCCAATTGCGGCGCGAGCGACCGGGGCTGCGCCCTCTTGCGCGCTCCTGGCAACTCAGAGACCGACTCGCCGCCGCGCTTTCGAGCCCCCGCCTTTGGTCGTTGAATGGTTCGCCGACTGCCGCGCGCGCTCTTCTTCGATTGCCTCCCGCTCTTCGACCAGACCCGATCCGCATCGGCCGCAATCTCATCGAGGTCGCGACCGGAAACCACGCTCTCGGGCTCCCGCTTCAGCACGTCGTACTTATTGACCGGCTTCGCCGCCGCGTCGGCGTGCTTGATCAGCAGCCAGTTCTTGCCGCCGCCGCCCGCGCGGCCGCCCATGCGCACCAAGGCCCAGCTCCCGTGCAGCTTCTCTCCTTCCAGGCGGAATTTCAGCTTGCCGCGGCGGTACCCTTGATGGGGATCTTCCTCCGGTTCCCACCGCCCACGATCCCACACCATGACCGTGCCGCCGCCGTACTGGCCCTCGGGAATGATCCCCTCGAATTTTGCATACTCCAGCGGGTGATCTTCCACATGCACGGCGAGCGATTTCACCTTCGGATCAAGGCACGGACCCTTGGGGACCGCCCAGCTCTTGAGCGTGCCGTCAAGTTCCAAACGGAAGTCGTAATGCAGCCGCGTCGCGTCGTGCTTCTGAATGACGAACTGCCGCCCGCCGTGCGACGACGACCGGTTGCCAGACGGCTCGGGCGTTCGCTGGAAATCGCGTTTCTGTTTGTATTCTCGCAAGCTCATGATTGCGCCTGCAGCGCGGAGGACTCCCACGCCGTCGACCTGCTAACCGGCTCGTTTCTTTTTGGCGGTCTTCTTCGACGTGCGACGCCGGGCGGCGGGGCGTTTCCTCGCCACGGTCTTTCGCTTGGCCTTGGGCGCCTTCGGTCGCCTGCTCGCACCCGCGACGCTGCGCTTAAGCACATCCATGAAGTTGATCGTCTTCGGCTCTTCCTCGGGCTCCTCGTCGGCAATGTCCTCGATGACCTCGGTCTTGCCGCTCTTGATCTTTCGCTCAATGAGCTTCATGAGCGCGTCGCGATACTCGTCGTGGAATGCATCAGGCTTCCACTCGTCGCTCATTCCCTCGATGAGCTGCGCGGCGAGGTCGATTTCCTTCTCGCTGACCTTGTACTTGCGATAACCGCCGCTGGGAATGTTGTAGTCCTCGCCGTCCCGCAGCTCCTGCGGATAACGCAGCATTTCGAGGATCAGTGCGTCGCCTTGTACCAGCAGGGCCGCAAGATGTTGACGCGCGCGGATGACAATTGTCGCGATGCCAGCCATTTCCTGCTTGGCCGCCGCCTCGCGCAGCAGCACGTATCCCTTTTCGCCGCCCTTTCCAGGAACGATCAGGTAAGGTCGCTCAAAGTACCGCACGTCAATTGTCGTCGCGTCGACGAACTGCTCGATCTCAATCGTCCGCGCCATCTCGACCGACGCCCGTTCCATCTCCTCGTCGCTCAAGAGCACATAGCTGCCGTCGGAGTATTCGTACCCCTTGACGATCTTGTCCCAGGGAACCTCCTCGCCTGTTTCCGAGTTGATGCGCTCGTAGCGCACGCGCGCCGCATTGCGACTGTCGATGAGGTGAAAGCTGATATCCGATCGCACCTCCGCGGAGTACAACTCCACGGGGACGCTCACTAGCCCGAACGAGATATGCCCTTTCCAGATCGGCCGTGCCATGAAATGAGCCTCGCAAGCGACGCTTGGTCGCAATGCTGCCATCCATGAACGAGCCCCCGTGGCGTCCTACGCGGCAGACGCCGCAGCGCACAAAGCGGTGCAAGCTGCGTGCCACTCATGCTCTTTTGAGCCGGACATCGTCGAAGTCGTACTTGATTGCACGAAGACAGTGACACTGGCACGAAATCTGCACCGCTTCGCGTCCGTCAGCAAAGACGACAAAGGCGGCGCGCTCGGAGTCAAACTTGCGTTGCATGCGACCAACGAAGATCAGATGCGTCAGGCTGTCGAGGACGGCCGTAATTCCATAGAGGACCGTGTTTCAGCATCTTCCACGGCCTGAGGAAACGTCCGACTCACACGAGGTCGGATCGGTGACGCGGCAGCCGCATCAGGGCAAGTTGAGCGCCGCTGGCGCCTACGGTTGAGAGCCACGCGTCGCGTTGGGCGAGACTGAATGCGCAGCAAGAAGCCAAGCTGATACCAAGAAAAAGTGGGCGCGCCAAGACTCGAACTTGGGACCTCAGCCTTATCAGGGCTGCGCTCTAACCAACTGAGCTACGCGCCCGCGGCAAATGCCGGCGAGCCTCGCATTTTAGGCCCGGCGAGCCGCCAATTAAAGGCCCCGCCGCAATCGGTCTGGCCCCGAATCCCGCCCAAGGACTATAACCCGAGAGGAACCCAGCGCGGCGCCCAGTGTCGCTGGCTCGTCCGCGACGACCCCAGACCCCCAAACTGAAGACGCCGCACGGAGTGCTCCGCACTCGTCGTCCCCGCTTGCAGCGGCGTTCGCTTCGCATCCGCCGCGCGATTTCAAGGATTCTTGGCATGAACTCGTCCCCATCGATTCGCCTTGCCGCGATGAGCTTCGCCGCCACGCTGGCAGCCGCCCCAGCCCTCGCCGCACCAACTGTCGAGGAAGCCCTCAAATACTCCCCGGTCCAGCAGGGCGTCGAGTACGACACGCCTACGCCCGACGAGGTGAAAGCCTGCAAAATCTCCGCCGAGAAGGTCCGCAACGCCACCGGCTGGGTGGTTCGCGGCGCCGACGGCGCCATCCTTCGCCAGTTCGTCGATTCCAACGCCGACAACATCGTCGACACCTGGAGCTATTTCCGCGGCGGGTTGGAAGTCTATCGCGACGTCGACGCCGATTTTGACCGCAAGGCCGACCAGTACCGGTGGTTCCACACCGGCGGCTCGAAATGGGCCATCGACCGCAACGAGGACGGCAAGATCGACGCCTGGAAGTCAATCAGTCCCGAAGAGGCCGCCGAAGAAGTCGTCCTCGCGCTGCGCACCAAGGACAAGGCGCGCTTCGCCCGCGTCGTGGTCGGCAAGGACCAGATCGTCCAACTCGGCCTGCCAAAGGAGATGTCCGAGACGCTGGCTGAGCGGGTCGACGCGGCGCTGAAGGCCTTCGACGCCCTGGCCGCCGCCGGCAAGATCGACGCCGCGGCCGAGTTCACCGACTTTGGCGGCCAGCGCCCCGGCGCCGTCCCGGCCGGCACACGTGGCACGACCAAGGACCTGCTCGTCTACGAGAACGTGTGGTGCATGGTGCTCCTTGGCGGCCAACACCAGCAACTCCAACTCGGCAGCATGGTTGAACTGGACGGCGTCTGGAAGCTCATCGACGGGCCGGCGCTGGCGGCCGGCGATCAGGTCGCCAAGGGTTTCTTCTACCAGGTTGAGGGCGTCTCCTCGCCGCAGGCCGCCGTCGCCGCTATGAACGAGCCGACCGAGGAGATGCAGAAAATCCTCGACGCGATCCAGAAAATCGACGCCCAATACGACGCCGCCAGCGACGCCAACAAAGCCACGCTCAATGCCCGCCGAGCCGACCTGTTGGAACAACTGGCCGCGGTTTCTGCAGCCGGCAACGAACAGAATTTGTGGTACGAGCAACTCGCCGACATGATCAGCTCCCACGTCCAGGACGGGACGTACCCCGACGGCATCGAGCGGCTCAACAAGGTCGAAGCGAAGCTCCGCCAGGCCCAGGCGCCCGACGACCTGCTTGCACATTTCGAGTTCCGCCGCATGCAGGCGGCGTGGGGGCTCAGCCTCGCCGACCCCAAGGCCGAGTATGCCAAGATTCAAGCGGAGTGGCTCAAGCTGCTCGAAGAGTTTGTCTCCAAGCACCGCGGCGGCGACGACGTGGCCGAAGCGTTGTACCAACTCGCGATGGCGAACGAGCTGCCGCCGGGCGACCCCGCCGCCGCCCAAAAGTGGTACGAACGGCTCGTGAAGGAATTCCCGGGCACGACCAATGCGGCCAAAGCGCAGGGCGCCATCCGTCGGCTCTCCAGCGTCGGCAAGCCGATCACGCTGAAGGGTCCCGCGCTTGGCGGGGGCGCCGTCGACCTCAGCCAGTACCGCGGCCGGATCGTGCTCATCCACTATTGGTCGACCGCCGTGCCCAGCCTGGACGCCGACCACGAGGAGCTCGTCGATCTCTACGCCAAATACGGCGGTCGGAAGTTCGAGGTGATCGGCGTCAATCTCGACGCCGCGCCCGCCGACGCGACCGCCTATCTCAGCGAACATAAGCTTCCCTGGAAGCAGATCTACGAACCGGGCGGGATGATCGACAGCCGCCTGGCGACCGAGATGGGCATCATCCAATTGCCGCAGATGATTCTCGTCGACGACAAAGGGCAAGTGGTCAGCACGACTGTGTTGGCTGCGGAACTCAATGCCGCGCTCAAGAAATTGATTCCCTCCGAGGTCGCCGCGAAATAGCCCGATTGAGTCGCGCTCGCTTGCGACGCGCGCGTTGCAATCCTCCCCCAATTGTAAAAGATTCACGCCAAGCCCCCGCACTGGCGTCGTCTTCCGCCAAATCGACCCACTTCCAACGGCGAGCCGACTTCGGCACGCCACTCGCACTCCCCTTGAGCCGCCTGGCCGACGCCCGCGTCTGCTAGCGACTCGTCACGCCGCCGCGACCGCGCAGGATGCGCTTCCGTCGCCGCGGTCGTCTCCACAACCTCATGACCCGACGGGCCGAGTAAGGATACTCGGCAAGACGCTCATGGACTTTGCAAGCACACTGCAGTGTGGCTGGGCCGCCGTTCACCTGGTGGGACTCGCCGCCACGTTCCTCGTCCGCGCCTATGCTGGCACGAGGGCCGACGCGCCCATGCAGGGCGTCTACCTCCTGGGCCTGACTGGCGTTGCCGCGGCCACGCTCGCCGGCGAGCATCTTGGGTGGCCCCTGTGGATCGTCTCCGCTGCAACGATGGGCGTGATGATCGTCGCCGCGGTCGCCGACTTCAGCGCGCTTCGCGAGTCGGCCTCTGCGTAGTCGGAATGAAAGTTGGAAGAGTGAGTAGGTGCTGGCGCCGTCCCTCATTCACCTACTCACTTACTCACCGACTCACTCTGCACCCCCTTTTTACCCTCAAAATCGGAAAAAAACTCCCCTTCGGCGCGGCGCCCTGCCGAAACCTCTTATCGGACCCGCACACGTTGCCGACGTTGCGTAAACGGCGCAGCGCGGCGCTCGAGGCGCGCGGTCCGCATCCACAGAGGAATCACGGCACACACGCTGCCCGCACGACGGCGTACCGTCGCGCCAGCGTCGCTCTTTGCCCAGGAGGGGGAACATGTCCAGAGCTTGTCTTAGCCTTGCGATCGCAGCGCTGCTCGTGGCGCCGGCGAGTCGCGCCGGCGCCGAAGCGGCCAGCGATCGCGCCGCCGCCCAGCAAATCGCCCAAGACCTGAAAGACAGCGGCCTGTTGAAGGACTACCGCGTCGGCGTCAAATACCAGGACGGCGTCGCGTGGCTCATGGGCACGGTCACGAGCCAGGAGCAGAAGCAGATCGCCCTTCGCATTGCCAACCAATCGAAGGGGGTCGACCGTGTGATCAGTAAGCTGGAGGTTGCCGGCGGGGCCGCTGATGACAGCATCCAGCAAGCCGGCGGCGTCAGCGAAGAGGACTACGCCGTGCAGCCGGCGGTGCCGACCCGCGCCGCCAAGCCGGTTCCGATGCCGGTTCGCAATGCCAGCGGCAACATGCCGCTGCCCTACGCCCGCACCATGGGCGGCCCCATCCAACAGGCCAACTTCGGCCAAATGGGTGCCGCCGGCATGGGCCCGGGAGCCCCGATGGGCGCCCAGGGACAGTCCGTTAGCTACGACAACCCGCAGATGCCCGGCTACGCCTGGCCAAGCTACGCCTCGTACCCCAACTACGCAGCCCTCAGCTATCCGCAGCAGTACTCACCTTCGGCGTGGCCGTACATCGGTCCGTTCTACCCGTATCCCCAAGTGCCGCTCGGCTGGCGCAAGGTGACGCTTGAGTGGGACGATGGCTGGTGGTTCCTCGACTTCAAGGATTGCAAGGACTGTCACTAGTCCCTGCAGCGATAGCAGCTTAACGCCTCGCGAACCCCCGTCGACCGCGCGTCGACGGGGGTTTGTTTGTTGAGGGCCAGCGGGCGATCTTGGCGCCAGCGCGCTCCGCGACCGCGTCGCGGCTAACAAGTTGCCCCGCGCCAGCGTTAGCCGCGACGCGGAGGTCCGCCGCAGCGGAGCGCTGCCAGCAGCTAGCGTCGCGCGCCACGAATTCTCCCCCACAACCGGAATATCCCGCAAGTTTTGCCCAGAGTTACTCGATAACAGTTCCTAGCCACGCTGGAACTCCCGCGCGGCGCGGTCGTGGGCTTGGACGCCTGCGACTCCCACTCGACCGTCGGCGGTTGAGCGGACCACTCATCGAAGGGCCAGCAGGATGCGACGTCGAACCACCCCCCTCGTGCTAATTCTGGCTGTGGCCGCCGGCTCGTTCGCCTGCACCGGCTGCACGCACCTGGGGCCAAGCCTGGGCATTGCGGCGTTTCCGATTCCGGTGAGCCCCTACTTCCAAAAGAGGAAGGAGGATGAGTTCTGGAATCACGAGCGCTATGACCGCGCCCCGATTCTCGGCCCGCTCACCAGCGGCGCCGAGATCGTCGCCCTCGATCCGCCCAGCGACGATGAAGTGATGCGGGCCATGGAAAAGGCCCATCCTGTCCAAGGCGGCGT
This sequence comes from Lacipirellulaceae bacterium, assembly GCA_044867485.1. GTDB lineage: Bacteria > Planctomycetota > Planctomycetia > Pirellulales > Lacipirellulaceae > Lacipirellula. The sequence continues at coordinate 24,578 of JBIOVA010000151.1, forward strand.
GCCGTTTCTGTGGGAACGCAGCCGCAACGACGTCCGCATCGTCAAGGAAAAAATCGCCGACTACGTCGACCCGCCGCGGTTCTACCCGCTCGTGGGCCCGGCGCAGCAGCACCATGCTCATTACAAGTGCACGGTCTACTACGAAGACGTCCGACGGATTGGCTGGCCCGTGCCGCACACGCTCCGCGACGAGGACGCCCGCGAGGTGATCTACGTCGACCACAACCACCTGCACATGGTGGGCAACGTCGACACGGGCCAAGGCAGCCCCTACGGCCCCAGCCCCGGCGAAGCCGTTGGTATGTGAGCGGGATTAGGGTGCTGGCGCCCTATCCGCCAAGCCGATGTTCCATTTAGCCCTCGGTCAACGACCGGGGGCTAACTGTGTTTCCGGAGATCGCTCGTGACGTGCCTGCTCGCCGCCGACGCCATCCCCACGACCAGCTTGTGGGAAGCCCTGTGGGCCGGCGGCCCGCTGGTCGTGCCGATCGTCGTCTGCTCGTTCGTGCTGGTGCTGGTGACGTTCGAGCGTCTGTTCGTCCTCCGCCGCGCCCGGGTCGTCCCCAAGTTGTTCATCGAGCGGTTCCTGCTGCAAATCAGCGAGGGCGCCCTCGACCGCAACCAGGCCTTCGATTTGTGCGACGACAACTCGAGCTTGATGGCCGTGGTGTTCGCCGCCGCGGTTCGCAAATGGGGCAAGCCCGCTGTCGAAGTCGAGCAAGCGGTGCTCGACGAGGGGGAGCGCGCCGCCAACTCGATGCGCCGCTTCCTGCGGGTGATCAACTGCATTGCGTCGGTCACGCCGCTGTTTGGTCTCTTGGGCACCGTGTGGGGAATGATCGTCGCGTTCAACGAGATCGCCGGCAACAGCGCGATGGGCCGACCCGAGATGCTCGCCGCCGGCATCGGCACGGCGCTCATGTCGACGGCCGCGGGACTCTGCGTCGCCATCCCCGCGCTGATCCTCTACCTGTTCTTCGTCGGCCGCGTCGACATGCTGGTCACCGAGATCGACCGCCACGGTCAGGAGCTGGTGAACTTGATTTCCGCGGAAGGTCTTGAAGATCGCCGCAATCGCCCGCCCCGCACAACCAAAGTCAAAAAGGCGGCGTAAGCGAGAACCCCGTCACCCCAAGGTCCCCCAAGGGGTCCGCTTCGCCATCAAGGCGACGCACCTGAACGCATTCCAGACTCCTCGGCGGACCTCGGAGTGACCCGTTCCGCCGCTTGGCCCATGCCGCTGAAAACCCATCACGATGAGATGCCCAACTTGAACCTGACGTCGCTGATCGACGTCGTGTTCCTGCTCATCGTGTTTTTTATGACCGCCTCCAAGTTCACCGACCCGGCCCGCGACATTGACCTCAAACTGCCCGAAGTCGCCCAAGGCGACGCGCTCTCCGTGGCGCCCAAAGCCCGCTCCGTCGCCGTGCGCGCCGACGGACGAATTGAACTCGACAAAGAATCGGTCACGCTGGAGGAGCTCAAGACGCGGCTCGTTGAGGCCATCTCCCCCGGCGCGCACCCCAGCGTCGTGATCCTCGGCGACGCGGGCTGCCCCTTCCAGCACGTCGCCGCCGCAATGGCCGCCTGCAAGCAGGCCGGCGTCACCGAACTGGCCGTCAGCGTCCAAGTTGCCGCATCCACCGCAGCGCCCGCCGGCGCAAGGCGGTAACGCATGCTCGGCCCCTCGCAACTGCCGCCGATCGCATGGATCCCCGGTTTGACGACGTGGATTATCCTCTGGTCGGTGCTCGCCGCCGCGACGGTTTTCATCGTCGTGTTGATGCGCACACGCTGGCGCGAGGTGAAACCGTGGAAGAAGTGCGCCCTGCTCTCGCTGTGGGTGCACGTGCTCCTGGCCAGTCTGGCGACGATGGTCCGCATCGGCGTCGGAAGCGGCGGCCCCGGCATCGGCCCCGACGAAGGCGGGCCGATGCGCGTCGCTGTGATCTCCGTCGACATGTCGGCGCTGGAGTCCTTCGCCGCCGACCCGCCCAAGGGCGAACCCGACGCGCCGCCCGAGCCCGACCCTGAGCCCGCCCCCGTTAGCCGCGACGCGCGTCTATTGATAAACCCAGCGGAGCGCGTCGCGCCGGAGGAACCGTCGCCCACCGAGGCGATTTCCGCGATCGAATCAGTCGCCGTCGAAACACCCGCCGCCGCGCCCCGACTGCCCACGCCCGATCTGCCGCTCGACGCTCCCGACCTGCTGCCACAACCAGAGCCCGAGCGGGAGGCTCCGCCAACGGCGACCGTGGCCACCGCACCGCTCAGCGAGGTCGCGAAGACGCAAGCGGAAGTCGCGGTCGCATCAGCCGGTGCACGCCAGCCGACGCCCGAACCTAAACAAGGCGCCCCCGACGGCGAGGTCGCTTCAGCGACCGGCGCGCGGCGCCAACAGATCCCCACGGCCTACGCCAACCGCTTCGCCGACCGCGACGCCCTGGTCGCCGGCGGGGGCGGCAATCCCACCACGGAACGCGCCGTCCGCGCCGCACTCGCCTGGCTCGCCGCCTCGCAAGAGGCTGACGGCCACTGGGACCCCAAACGCTTCGGCGCCGGACAGGAGCGGTACGTCCTTGGCGAAAACCGCGGCGGCGCCGGCGCCCGCGCCGACACCGGCATCACCGCGCTGGCGCTGCTCGCCTTCCTCGGCGCCGGCCACACGCACCGCGACGGCCCCTACGCCGACAACGTCGCCCGCGGCCTCGACTTCCTCCGCCGCTCACAGGGTCCCAACGGCAACCTCGGCGGCAACGCGGAACTGTTCGCCCACATGTACTGCCACTCGATGGCGACGTTCGCCGTGAGCGAAGCCGCCGCACTCACCGCTGACGAGAAACTCCTGCCCGTGGTCCGCAAGGCCATCGCCTACACGCTCGCCGTGCAGCACCCCACCGATGGCGGTTGGCGTTACCGCCCCGGCGACACCGGCGACACGAGCCAGCTCGGTTGGCAACTTATGGCGCTCAAGAGCGCGGAACTGGCGGGCGTCGAGGTCCCCGCCGCCACCTGGACTCGCGTGGAGCGGTTCCTGCGCTCGGTCGAACGCGGCGCCGCCGGCGGTCTTGCCGCCTATCGCCCGGAAGGCCCGCCGACTCGCGCCATGACCGCCGAGTCGCTCTTTTGCCGGCAGCTCATCACACGCCGCCGCGACGGGGGACTCGCCCCCGCGGCCATCGACGAGGCCCGCCGCTCGTTGCTCGACGAGCCACCGGGGGGGCACATGATCAACTTCTACTACTGGTACTACGCCACGATTGCCTTGCATCGCGTGCGCGACCTGACGCCGGCGTATGCCGACGCGTGGGAGCAGTGGAACGACGAGCTGACGACGACGCTCGTCGGCTCGCAGTCGAACGACGGCTCCTGGCCTGCCGCCTGCATGTGGGGCGGCTACGGCGGCCGCGTGTACACGACGGCGCTCGCCACGATGTGCCTGGAAGTGTACTACCGTTACGCACCGGAGGAAGCCGCCGCGTTTGCCCGCTCGACCGATTGGCAAACTGTGCCGGCGCGGTAGTGAAGCGCCCATAGATGGTCTAAAGTCGTGTAAGGGGTCGAGGGCGTTTTTCCGCGGGTTTTCTCCATAGATCGTCTAAAGTCGGCACGGCCAGTCTTGCGAATTTGCAACGTCCCCGTGCGACTTGCGCGGTTTGACTTGGCCCTGGCGTCCGGTAGAATTGATCTTCAGCGGCGCCACAGCGCCCAAGCCGATGCACGGCAGGGATTTATGCGAAGTTTCGTGCATCGCGACCGCACCGCTGGTGCGTCTTACCCCGCGAGGCTGCGATGTCGGATCCAAGTTCACTCGTGTTGCTGGCGTTCGGACCGCTGGAGATCACCGCCGTTGCGCTCGTCGTGCTCCTGCTGTTCGGCAATCGGCTGCCGTCCGTGATGCGCTCGCTCGGCGTCGGCATCACCGAGTTCAAGAAGGGCATCCGCGGCGACGGCCTGACCGATCCCGACGCCACGATCGAAGACAAGCGCCGCGACGACAAGTAACGTCGCTCGCCCCCACTCGCGAGCGCCAGGGTCCTGCGCATGCCTTTCGGTCCGTTGGAAATGTTGGTGGTTTCGGTCATCGCCTTGCTGGTCTTCGGCAAGGACCTGCCCAACGTCGCGCGCGAATGGGGCAAGGCGTTCAACGAATTCCGCCGGCATCTCAATAGCGTCAAGAGCGACCTGAACGACGCCATCTACGCCGAGCCGGATCGCCCGCGGCTGCAACACCATCCGGAATTCCACAACCGGGAGGAGCAGGCCACAATCCTCGAGTCGCCGGCCCAGGCCGAATTGGCGCCCGCCGACGCCGCCCCTTCGCTCGCCGCCGATGCGCTGCCAAGCGACTGACCGCGTGCGCCACATCTGGGTGGCACGCCCTAAGGTCTTCCGAGGGCGTGGTCAGCCCCACGGGTGAT
>JBIOVA010000152.1:0-16275 GCA_044867485.1 Lacipirellulaceae bacterium
GCTTCCCAAGTCGAGCTTCCCATCCCGTTTACCCGCGATTTCCCCTCATCCCCGCGCAGCGCCTGCCGCGGACCGGACAGACTCCAGACTTAGGGAAAGACGCCCGCTGATGGCTGTCTTCCTCGACAAGCCACCGGCCGAATACCGCAACGCCAGATCCGCGTACTTCCTCGCTAACGCAGATGCCGCCTCGTTTTCGCCCTGGACGACAGAAATGTTGCGCCGATTCGCTCCCGCGCAAGTTGAATTACGCCAACGCGATCTGCGGCGACCGCGCAGCGCAACTCGTGCAAAAAGGAATTATGTCGCCAAAAATGAGTTTTCGCGACCTAACTCCCTCGCACGGGGGGCTCGGCGCGGCGCCCCCCGAGTTCCACCAGGAGCGCCTTTCGCTCCCTCCCCTCCGACCTCCGACCTCCAGTCTCCAGCCTCCAGTCTCCAGCCTTATTTCATGTTGGGCTCCTTCACCTGCTTCCCGAGGATCGGCGCCCACTCGCGCACCCAGATGTTCCGAAACTTCACCGGGTTGCCGTGGTCCTGCAGGCGGATCGGCTGCTTGACGTCGTGCTTGTCGTACCGCGGCGGGCGGTTGAACGGCGTGTCGCCGAGGATCTGAAAATGGTTCTGGATCACCACCCCATTATGAAACGCGGTGATGAACGCCGGCGAGGCCAGCGTGCCGTCGTCGTTGAACCGCGGCGCCGTCCAGAGAACGTCGTACACGTTCCACTCGCCCGGCGGCCGCATCGCGTTGGCCATCGGCGGCATCTGCTTGTAGATCGCCCCCGCCTGGCCGTCGAAGTAGGTCTCGTTGTCGTACGAGTCGAGCACCTGCAGCTCGTAGGGGCCGAAGAACACGCCGCTGTTGCCGCGGCCCTGGCCTTCGCCCTTGGCCGGGGTGGGTGCGCTCCACTCGATGTGCAGTTGGCAGTCGCCGAAGTGCTCCTTCGTCTCGACAAAGTTGCGGCCCACGACCATGGCGCCGTCCTCGATCTTCCACGTCTCGGCGCCGTTCCACGCCGACAGGTCCTTGCCGTCGAACAAGATGACCGCGTCCGCCGGCGCTGCGCCGCACTCGGCCCCCGGCTTGATGATCGGCGGCTTGGGCCACTCGATGCCCGTGAGGTACTCCTGGGCGCAGCTCCGCGCCGCCGCGGCGCCAAGCACCACGACGCCTATGCCGATTGTCGCCAAGATCCGATACCGCTGACCCGTCGCCTGCTCGCCTTGCATCGCCTCGCCCCTCGAAGTTGTGGATGGGACTGTGAACTGGGTGAACGCGGCCGTTCCACCGACCGCGAACCGCCGATTATCGACGCCGCCGACGCCCGTGGCAATCAACTCGTACACAAGGCTGCCAGCCTTGTCCCGCCACGGTTTTTCGTACGACGCTGGCAGCGTCGTGTACGACCACGCGATGGTCATTGCCACGCCGCCCCCTTTGGGCCAAAATCAGCGGTTTGCCGATCCCTTCCTTGCGGAAATGTCACGCCTGCGATGGTCGCTCAATCGGTCGAACAACTCAAACGCGATTTCACCGACAAGTACGTCACCGTCGACGCCAGCCGCCCGGAGCTGGCCCGGTTTCGCGACGTCGTCGGCCAGGTGAAGACCGTCAACATGAGCGGCCGGGCGCTCGTCGAGTTCCTGGACTATCACCTGAACATCGGGTGGTACGACATCGACCTGTCGTGCTTGAAGGTCGTTGACAAACCCGTGCCCAAGGCGGCCGACGCCAAACACGCCGAGGCGAAGAAGCCCGCCGAGAAGCCCGCGGCCAAAGCGCCCCCCGCGGCCGGCGAGAAGAAGCTGTCGCCGCTGGAGATGGCGCGCGCCCAAGGCGCTGGTGGCGCAGCGAAGGCGGCGGCGCCCGCCAAGCCCGTCGCGGCGACGCCCGCGGCCGGCGAGAAGAAGTCGACCGCCGACATCCTCGCCGCGGCCCGCGCCGGCAAAGCGACGGCCGCTCCCGCAGCGCCCGCGGCCAAACCCGAAGCACCCGCCGCCCCCGCCGCCAAGCCTGCCGCAACGCCGGCAGCCGGCGGCGAACCCAAACCGATGGACAAGTCAAAAATGTCCGTCGCCGAGATGCTCGCCGCCGCCCGCGCCGGCAAGGCATCCGCCCCCGAAGCGAAAGCGGAACCCGCCGCCGCGGAGCCCGTCGAAGAAGCTCCGACCCCGGCCCCCGCCAAACCCGCGTCTGCCGCGGCGCCGGCTCCAGCAGCCGGCGAAGTCAAGCGCGTCGACAAGTCGAACATGTCGATCGCCGACATCATCGCGTACTGCCGCGAACACGACGCCAAATAAGCGGCAGCGCACCGCGGCGTCAACGCACCTCGAGCATACGCTCGAGGGCGACAAGCGACCACCGCGCCGTCTCGTCGTCGACTTCGATGACGTTGACTGGCGTGCCCGCCATGAGATTGTCCAAACTCCACGCCAAATGCGCCAGATCAATCCGGTACATCGTCGCGCACATGCACACCACCGGCGAGAGGAAGTGAACCTCTTGCTCCGGATGCTGCTGCTTCAGACGGTTCACAAGATGGAGCTCGGTGCCGATGGCCCACTTCGTCCCCGGCGGCGCCGCTTCGACCGTCTTGATGATTTTTCCGGTCGAGCCCGACTCGTCCGCCAACTCGAACACCTCGCGCGGGCACTCAGGATGAACCAGAATCTTGATGCCGGGATGGTTCTTGCGAAACGCCGCGACGTGCTCCGGCCGGAACATCTGGTGGACGCTGCAGTGGCCCTTCCACAGGATCACGCGGCTGCGCTCGATCTGCTCCTGCGTGCTGCCACCCAGCTCGTCGGCGTAGGGATCCCAGACCGGCATCTCGTCGAGCGGAATGCCCATGCCCAACGCCGTGTTGCGGCCCAGGTGTTGGTCGGGAAAGAACATGACGCGGCTGGTGCGCGCGAACGACCAATCGAGCGCCGCCTTGGCGTTGCTCGACGTGCAGACGATCCCGCCGTGCCGGCCGACGAACGCCTTCAGACTCGCCGCGGAGTTGATGTACGTCACCGGAGTGACATCGTCCACGTCGATCACTTCGCCGAGCTGCTCCCAAGCGTCCTCGATCTGATGGATCCCCGCCATGTCAGCCATCGAGCACCCGGCGGCCATGTCGGGCAACACGACGGCGACGCGCTTGCAGTTTCGGGCGGCGAGCTTCTCCGGCCGGTTGGCGAGGATATCCGCCGTCTCCGCCATAAAGTGCACGCCGCAGAACGCGATGGACCGGCAGTCGGCGCTCGCCGCGGCCATTTGGCTGAGCTGATAGCTGTCGCCCGTGAGATCGGCCAGCGCGATCACCTCGTCCTGCTGATAATGGTGCCCCAGAATCAACAGTCGCGAACCAAGCGCCTCGCGCACCGCCTGGATACGCCGCTGCAACTCGGCGTTGTCCAGCGACTTGTACGGTTGCAGCTCGAACTGCGGCGCGGTCAGCGCGATGGTGCTCATGACCCAATTATACGGCGGACGCGGCGGCGACTTAACGGGGCGCACGAAAATGGGCGAGCCGCCCAGAAGACGGCCCGCCCTATCGCAAAGGGGTCGCTAACGACCCAACCTTATTTTTGCCGGCGCTCAGTCGACGCCCGCGCCAATGGCTCCGCCGATGGCTGCTCCGACGTCGGCTCCTTGGCCGCCGCCGATGGCGCCTCCGATCGCGCCGCCGACGTTGGCTCCGGCCCGCACGTCAGGGTCGACGTAGTAGCCGCGATACCCCGTGCCGTAGCGGTAACCCGGCCGGTAGTAGGAACCCGGCCGGTAGTAGTCTCGATACCCATAACCGTAGTCGCGATACCCGTAGCCACGATCAACCCACGGTCGACCGTAGCGATCATAGTATCGAGCGCCGCTGCGGGAGTAGCGGTCATCAAACCGGTCCGGGCCGCGCCAGTAACCGTAGCTTCGCGGAACCACAAAGTTACGTTCATCGTAGCTGTTCCACTGGCCGTCGCGGTGGTACATCCAACGGTTTGCCGGCGTCCAATACCACCACTCGCCGTTGTGCTGCCTGAAGCGCCAGCGGGCATTGCGGTCGACGCTGGCCGTGGCGGCTGCCGCGATTGTGGGATCAGTGCTCGTCGTCGCCGTCGCCGAAGCGGCTGGATCGGTAGCGCCGGCTTGGGCGTTGACGCCAACGTTGGGGTTGACCGCCGGGTTAGGATCCAGCGCCCCGCCGGTGGAAACGCCGGCGCCGATGTCAGACCCAGTTTGCGCTGCGATTCCGCGATCGGCGCCAATTCCCACGTCGGCGCCAGCGCCAATCGCGCCAGTCTCGGCGCCAACGCCGGCTTGAACATTCGATTGAGCAAGAGCGGGCAGGGCGGCGCTTGCCCACGCCATGCCAACCATTGCCAGTGTTTTCATCGTGACTCTCATCGCTTCACCCTCCAAACAGTATCTCGTGATCCGAAAATGTGCGGGGAATGGCGATCGCGGTGCGTCGCCGTAAGAATAAAAACGCAATGCCTGTGCCGAAGTCGCCGACATGCGCCGACGACCGTCGCGGAAGTCATTGCGTGCTCGTGTGTTCTGTCGCGTCGTGCCAATGTGCACGAAACCGAACGACGTGGATTCTGCGGAAAATCGACTGCGCAGCTCTCCCTTGCGTCGCCGCTGCTGCGCCGCGCCCGGCCACCTGGTTCGCTAGCGACCACCCGGGAATGGCGGCAAAGTTTGACGATTGGGCGGCCGATAATGACGGCAGCCGGCGCGTGGTCCCTTGTGGGACTGCGCGCCGGCATGCTGGCGCCGCTGGATCGCAATCTTCGTCAACGCGACATGGGCACGCTGAACCCGTCACTTGCCGCCGAGGTCGTCGCCGCTTGCCAGGCGGGCGCCGCTGAGGCCGCCGACGCTTTGGGCAGGGCGCTCGACGGGGCGTATTCGCTGGGGGCGGTCGAACACGGCGCGTACGCCGCTGAGGCGCCGCCCAGTGGGTTCGATGGACCAGGGTTGGTCGTCCTGCTCACCTTTGCCGGCGAGGGGCTGGCAATTGTGCTCCCCGAGTCAAGCGGCATGCTGCCGGCGTGGTACGCGGCGCCCGATGCCACCGGCGAAAGCAAGCTCAGCACGCTGGCCCAAGAGCTGAGCATGCTGCTTGTGCCGGAGACGCTAGCAGCGGACAAATTCGACGCCCGACGGGTCGATTCGCTGGCCGCCGCACTCGAACGCGGCGGAACGGCGGGAGACGCGGCGGCAGCGACGCTCGCCGTCACGAGCGGCGATCAGACGGGCAGCTTGAGCATCGTCTGGCCGTTGGCGACGCCCGGAGAGGTGTTCGCAACCGCCGACGCCGACTCCGCACCCACTGCAAAGGACGCCGCCCAGCCAGCGGCCGCCGACGCCGCTGCGAGTTCACCCCCGCCCGCCAGGCAGCGCGACTTCTCGAGGTTGCCAACTTACTCGCGGAGCCTGCTGAAGATTTCGTTGCCGGTCAGCGTGCACCTAGCCAGCAAAAAGGAGTCGGTGCAGGAAGTCGTCGAGATCGTGCCGGGGGCGATCATCAAATTCGAGAAAGGGTGCGACGAGTTGTTGCACATGGTCGTGGGCGGGCAGCCAATCGCCGAGGGCGAGGCCGTGAAAGTTGGCGACAAGTTCGGGTTTCGCGTGACGGCCATGTTGCTGCCCCAGGAGCATTTTGTGCAGGTGCGCAGGTCGCAGGCCGGGTAAGGCGTGCGCGAGATGGAAGTCAACTCGCTGCTTGAGCGTCCGGCTTCGCCACGGTCGATCGCTAGCTTCCGCCAGCGGCTGTCAGCGTGTGGTTGGAAGGCCCATGGTTGGCCCCGTGGCTGGAATGACGGCGAGCGGCCGCCAACGCTGCTCGATAAACTCCCCGGGGCGGAATTCGAGGCGGTCGCGTTTCTTGTCGATGGCTCGATTGAGCTTTTCGGTGAGCTTGGGTCCGTTCAGTTCGTCTTCGACGAGACCTCGAACTCCCTTGCCGAGTTCGCGAACGAGCGGCCCCTTGGCATTGCTGACGCGGCGCAAATGGAACTCGTCGATGGCGAGCCGGGCGTCCTTCACGACTGGGACCAGTGCAATCCGGGGACCTGGAGCGCCGCCCCGGAATTCGACGGCGAGTTCGCCGTCGACGGCCAAGTGCATTCGCAGGTCGCATTCCACCTCAACGGCGATGAGATGAACGCCGTATTCGTAGACCTTGGCGCGGGCCCAGGCGTCGACTTCCGCCTCTACGCTGAGTGCAAAAGCGACGCGGCCTGGTGAGACCGGACGCACCTCGGCGAGTTGAACGCGGAGATGCTCCTCGGGGTCGACAAGCCGCAGGCGATAGTGCTTCCAGACGCCGTGATTGACGGTGCGATTGCGGGTCTTGAGTCGGGTGCGCCAACCGCGGCCTTCCGTGCGGACGCCGACGGGAATTTCGGCGACGGCGCCCCAGTCTTTCTGCTTGTCATATTCCAGCGGGATGGCGTGTTCGATGAGTCGGCTGATCGCGGCCGCGAGGGCGGCGTCGGGCGCCGGGAGGGACGGCTCGGCGGCGACCGAAAGCTTCGGCAGGAAGAGCAGGACCGCTAAGCCGCAAGCGGCGGGCGACGATGTGTGGCGGGGCGGATGGCTCACCGGAGACGCTCGGGCGCAAAAAAAGAACCTGCCCCGGGCCCGTAAGCCCGAGACAGGTCCTCAGAGGGGGATCTCGTTAAGCGTCGCTCGCGTTAGCGGACGAAGCTGGCGCTGATCACCTTGCGGGGAATGGCCATCCGAGCAGCCGGGTCGGCAACCGGGGCCGGCGGAATCGGAGCAGCCTCGCCAGCGGCCGGGGCGTCTGCCGCCGGGGCGCACGACGAGCAACCCGCCGAGCAACCGCAAGCCGCCTCGCAGCAACCGCAGGCCGGCTCGCAGCACTCGCAGCAGTTATCGCCGCAGCAGGCGTCGCCGCAGCAATCATCGCAGCAGGCGTCCTCGCAGCCGCACGAAGCTTCGCAGCACGAAGACTTCTTGCAGCACTTGTTGCCGAACAACCGGCTCAGGAAGCAGCCCTTCTTGCACTGGCAGCCGCACTTCTTCGAAGCGCAACCGCACGAGGCTTCGCAGCAGTCATCCGGGCAACCGCACGAGGCTTCGCAGCAATCGTCGCCACAGCGGTCGTCGCCGCAGCAATCATCGCAGCAGGCGTCTTCGCAACCGCACGAAGCTTCGCAGCACGAAGACTTGCAGCACTTCTTGCCGAACAGGCGGCTCAAGAAGCAGCCCTTCTTGCACTTGCAGCAGCTCTTCGAGGCACAGCCGCACGAGGCTTCGCAGCAGCCGTCTTCGCAACCGCACGAGGCTTCGCAGCAGTCATCCGGGCAACCGCATGAGGCTTCGCAGCAGTCGTCGCCGCAGCAATCGTCGCCGCAGCAGCCGTCATCGCAGCAGGCGTCTTCGCAACCGCACGAAGCTTCGCAGCACGAAGACTTCTTGCACTTCTTGAACAGGCCCAACAGGCAGCAACCCTTCTTGCACTTGCACTTCGAGGCGCATCCGCACGAAGCTTCGCAGCAATCATCGCCGCAGCAGTCGTCGGGGCAGCCGCACGAGGCCTCGCAGCAGGCATCGTCGCAGCAGGGTTCCTCACAGCATCCGCACGATTTTTCACAGCAACAGGACGGCTCCGCACAATCGCAGCCACACCCGCTGCTGAGCATCCGATCGAGCAAGCCGGCGCCGTAGCCCTGGCTCGCCAGACAGACGCTCACCAAGAGCGCACTCAATACGTTCCATCTCATCGAACCACGTCTCCTATGCGTTGGGGCGAACGTACGCGATGGCTTGACGCGGCGGCGGCGGCGCGGCGGCCCATCCCGGGGGTTCTGTCGCGGCGACAGAGACGGCGGCGCGCGGTGCACCGACGCGTGAGTTGTGCGGGGCGGGAGCTAAGCGGCCGGCGCGTGCGCCGGAGAGTCAAGGCGGGGCGTCGCGGTGGGTTGACCCCAAGGGTCGGCGTCTCGTCGGTCGAGCCAATCCATGGCTCGATGCAGTAACGGCCGGCGATCGACGCGCAAACTTCAAGTGTCGCAGTGACACGTCGCGTGCTTTGCTTGCGACATCCGTGGTATCGGTCGCACGGAGAAGACCCCTTGAGAAGGCGGAAGTAATTTTCAGCAAGTGGCTTAGGTCGACTGTTGGGCAAACTTTGCGGTCGGCGGCGAGTCGTCCGTGGGCGCCGTTTGGGAGGCGCGCGAGCGGCCCTTGACCGCATGGTTGTCCGGTCGAGAATTTGGTATCCTTAACGGCTTGCGACGGATGTCCGGCCACGGCTTGTGGATTTGCCAGCGGCAGAAATCCCGCACGTCGCAGCGTCGCGCGCAATCCGCAAAGTCTGCCGCGCGGCGCCTGACGGAGGCAATTCTCGGGCGTCGCACCGTACGGTCCCCGTTTTCATCCCGACCCGGACTGCCCGCGCATCTTTCGCCAGCCGACCTATCGGCCCGATTGCGGTGTTTAACGCCGCAGAGGCCCTCACCGAATTACGCCAACCACGTCACACAGTTATGATCTCGACTTCGACAAGCCGGCGGCGGCAGCTGGGCGGCCGCTACGTTCATGGCATCCTGGTCTTTGCACTCGTGGCGTGCGTTGCGTCGCTTGGGGGGGCGCCCGCTTGGGCGCAAGAGCCGGCGGCGGCCGATCCGATGGATTGGCCCAACTGGCGCGGCCCGGAGCAAATCTCCGCCTCGCTGGAAACGGGTCTGCCGGACACATGGAATCCCCGCGGCGGCGATGACAGCAATTTGTTGTGGAAGCGATCGGACCTGGGAACGCGATCCACGCCGATCATCATGCGCGGCAAGCTGTATGCACTGGTCCGCGACAAGCCTGGCAGCGAGACCGAAGGCGAGAAGGTTGTCTGCGTCGACGCCGCGACCGGCGAACAATTGTGGCAATACCGCTTCAACGTCTACCTGACCGATACGCCGGACACCCGCGTGGGATGGTCGAGCGTCGTGGGCGACCCGGCGACGGGTCGCGTCTACGCCCAGGGCGTGTGCGGCTACTTTTGTTGTCTGGAGGGCGACAGCGGCAAGGTCGTGTGGGATCACAGCCTGAGCGAAGAGTACGGCATGATCACCACCTACGGCGGGCGGACGAACGTGCCGGTTGTGTTTGAGGATCTGCTACTGATCAGCACGGTGCTCGTCGGCTGGGGCGATACGCCCGAGTACGACAACTTGGCCCGGCCGTCGCACCGGTTCCTGGCGTTCGACAAGGCGACGGGCGAGTTGCGGTGGCTGGCCGGGACGAACATTTCGCCGCCGGACACCACGTACAGCACGCCGACGGTGAAGGTCATCGGCGGCGAAGCGCAGCTCATCTTTGGCGCAGCGGACGGCCAGGTGTGGAGTTTTCAGCCGCGCACAGGCAAGCCGCTTTGGCATTACCCGCTGTCGATGCACGGGCTCAACTCGTCGCCGCTGGTGATCGGCGACACGGTGTACATGGCCAACGGCTGGGAGAATATGGTCGGCACGACTAAGGGGTCGGTCGTGGCGCTCGACGCCAAGCTGCGCGGCGATCTGACCGGCAAGGAGAAGTGGATCACCTACAACATTCCGGCGAGCAAGAGCTCGCCGATCATGGTCGACGGGAAGATCTGGGTCGTCGACGACGGCGCCAAGCTGTTCGTTCTCGACGCTGCGACAGGCGAGCAGGTCGGAGCCAAAAAGGCGCTCGGCTCGCGAATGGCCGGTTCGCCGCTGTACGCCGACGGCAAGGTGTACGTCGCCACCGAGAGCGGCCAGTGGTACATCCTTCGCCCCAAAGGCGACGGCGTCGAAACTGTCCACAAGCTGCGGCTGAACCGCGAGGAAATCAACGGCTCGCCGATCGTTTCGCATGGGCGCATCTATCTGCCTACTTCCAACGCCCTGTACTGCATTGCCCGCAAAGGCGCTGAGCCCTCCTCAGCGCCGATGCCGGAGCCAGCGGAGGAGATTTCGCTGGGGCAGGATCCGCAACCGGCATGGGTGCAGATCGCGCCGTACGACGTGACGCTCAAGCCCGGCGGAACGCACCGGTTCACCGTGCGGTTGTACAACTCGCGGGGACAGCTCGTGCGGGCGGCCACGCAGGAGGAAGCGAAATTCCGCGTCGATGGGAAAGGCAAGATTGGACCCGACGGAACGTACACGGCCCCGAAGAATGTCGGCCACATTGGGGCGCTCGTGTACTGCAAAGTGGGTGAGATCGAAGGCAAAGCCCGCGTGCGAATCGTGCCGCCGCTGCCGTGGCAGTTCAACTTCAACGAAGGCGATATTCCCCTTAGCTGGATCGGCGGTCGCGTCCGCTACATTATTCCCGAGGAGATTGACGGCGAACGTGCGGCCTACAAGCGCGACGAACTCGACACGCCGCGCGGAAAAACCAAGCTCGGCACACGCAGCGCCATGTACATGGGCCCCGCCGACATGGCGAACTACACGATCCAAGCCGATGTGCGACTGACCGAGAAGGACGGTCGCCTACCCGACGTGGTGGGATTGATCAACAGCGGCTACACGCTAGGGATCCGCCCGGGTGATAAGCAACTGTCGATCTACAGTTGGGCGTCGCACGACTACCGCACTTCGGCGCGGATCGACTTCGAGCCGAGCCCCAACGTGTGGTATCGACTCAAGCTCCGCGTCGAGCAGCAGGACGGCAAAGCCGTGTGCAAAGGCAAGTGGTGGCTGCGCGACCAGACGGAGCCGGAAGAATGGTCGCTGCAAATGACCGACACGGCCCCGCAGAAGTCCGGCAGCCCCGGTTTGTTCGGCAATACGCAGACAACGTCGGTGTATGTCGATAATCTGGCGGTCGTGCCGAACGACTGATCCCGCCAAGGACCTTCCTCACTATCAACGCCAAAGGCACTCTCATGGGCAAACGCACTCGCGTTCGATTCTTCATTGGCATGACGGCAGCGGCAGCCTGCTGGGCAGGCGTCGTGTGGAACCGCGCTGCGGGCGACTCCGCGGCGGCGGACGCCGTCCAATCGCCGCCCACTGAGAACTGGTCGCAGTGGTTGGGCTCTGCGAAGCGCAACAACACGCCGGTGGGCGTTAACATCCCCAGCGAGTGGGAAGTCGGCGAATTCGACTATCGCACCGGCGACTGGGACCCCAGCGGCGCCAAGAACATTAAGTGGGTCTCCGAGCTGGGCTCGCGCTCCTACGGCAGTGCGTGCGTCTACAACGGCAAGGTCTACATGGGCAGCAACAACACGGCGGCGTATCTCAAACGTTATCCGCCCGAGGTCGACCTGGGCTGCCTGCTGTGCTTTGACGCCAAGGACGGCAAATTCCTGTGGCAGCACAGCAGTCCTAAGCTGCCGTCGGGTCGCGTACACGATTGGCCGCATGAGGGCGTCTGCTCGGTGCCGTACTGCGAAGGGGACCGGCTCTGGTTCGTCACCAATCGGTGCGAAGTGCGATGTCTCGACGCCGACGGTTTCCTCGACGGCAAGAACGACGGCCCCTACACGCAGGAAGGCGAGGGAGCGACGACGCAAGACGCCGACGTGATTTGGGTGGTCGACATGATGAAGCAGCTTGGCGTGTCGCCGCACAATATGAGCAGTTGCTCGATCACCGCCGCGGGCGACATCCTGTTCGTCTGCACGTCAAACGGCATCGACGAAGAGCACAAATTCGTCCCCGCGCCGGACGCCCCCAGCTTCCTAGCGATGGATAAGAACACGGGGGACGTGCTGTGGAGCGACAATTCGCCGGGGAAGAACATCCACCACGGTCAGTGGTCGAGCCCGGCCTACGCCGAAATCGACGGCCAGCCGCAGGTGATTTTCGGCGGCGGCGACGGCTGGCTCTACAGCTTCGACCCCAAGGGCGACAACGGCAAGGCGAAGCTGTTGTGGAAATTCGACACCAACCCCAAGGACGCCAAGCTGGAGCTGATGGGTAAGGGCACGCGCAATGATTGCATCGCGACGCCCGTGGTGCATGACGGCCTGGTGTACATCGGCACGGGGCAGGACCCCGACCACGGCGAGGGCATCGGCCACCTGTGGTGCATCGATCCCACGAAGTTCAACGACGGCCGCGACGTGAGTCCGGAGCTGGCGTTCAACGCCTCCGACCTCAAGACGCCGATTCCCTACAAGCGCGTGCAAGCCGTCGTCGAGAAGGAAGGGGACATCGCCCGCGCGAACCCCGACTCGGCCGTGGTCTGGCATTACAGCGAGGTCGACCGCGACGAGGATGGCGACATTGCTTTCGAGGAGGAGTTCCATCGCACGATTGGCACGGTGGCGATCCGCGACGGCATCCTGTACATCGCCGACTTCAGCGGCCTATTCCACTGCCTCGACGCCAAAACGGGCAAGGTGAACTGGGTGTACGACATGCTCGCCGCCTCGTGGAGCACGCCAATGATCGTCGAGGACAAGGTGTACATCGGCGACGAGGACGGCGAGGTGGCGATTTTCCGCCACTCGGCCGACCCCAGCGAAGCGATGCGCGAAGAGGACGGCGAGATGGTTCCCTACTTCGGCACGCGCAACATGGGCGGCAGCGTGTACAGCACGCCGGCGGTGGCGGGCAATGTGCTGTACATCCCGAACCCGACGCACTTGTTTGCGATCACCCCGGACGGGAAGTGAGAGAGGGGAGTGAGGAGGTGAGTAAGTGAGTAGGTGTTTGAAGTAACGCCGTGCTCGCCTTCTTACGTACTCACCTACTCACTTACTCACTCTTAACCATGAAACGAATTCTCGACGTCGGCAATTGCGGCCCGGATCACGCGGCGATCAAACGATTCCTGATGGGGAAGTTCGACTGCGAGGTGCTGCAGGCCGACGGCGCCGTGGATGCACTGGCGGCCCTGCGCCGCGGCGGAATTGACCTCGTCCTGGTCACCCGCAAGCTCGACATGGACTACTCGGACGGCGTCGAGGTCATCCGGCAGATCAAGGCCGATCCGCAAGTCGCCGCGACGCCCGTGATGCTGGTGACCAACTATCCGGAGCACCAGGACGAGGCTGTGGCGATCGGCGCCACGCGCGGCTTCGGCAAATTGGAGTTCGAGAAGCCGGAGACGATTGCCCGGCTGGCGCCAATTCTCGGCGCCTAACTGCCGGTCATTGAGCCCCCACGGTCGCGTTCTCTGAAAATGTGACTGTGACTGTGACTGGGGGGCGACCTTGGCGCTGTGCGACGAGATCGCGGAACGTCACCCGTCGACGATCTGCTCTTTCACCGGCTGCACAAAATGCGGCGATTTGCCGGACTTGGTCAACTCGGCGGCCTTTTGGTCGGCCTTTTTTCGCTCGTTGAACTCGAAGAGGGCCACACGGCGGAGCGACTGGTTGAAGACGCCCCAAAACGCCTTCAGCCGCACTTCCTTCACGCTGCGAGCTCGCTTGGGCGCCTTTTTCTTCTCGGCAGGCGGCTTTTTTACCGCCGCGGATTTGGCGGCGACGTTCTTGACGGCCACCTTCTTCTTCGGCGCCGCCGATTTGGGAGCGGGCTTGGTAGCCTTCTTCGCCGCGGCGGGGCGCTTGGCGGCGGCTTTTTTGACGGGCTTCTTCGCCATGGACGCGGACCCACGAGGAAAGGCAGAGCGTCCGCTAATTTAACGGATTGACAAGTCATTGCCTAGACGCTCCCCGCAACGTCCAGACATTTCCAGCTCCGCCCGGCGTTCTACGCCCGCGGCGCTGCGCGACTACAGCACAACGCCGATGGCCCGGGCCCGCAGCACCAGCGCCGGCTGGAAGTAGACCATCGGTCGTTTGCGATAGTTCGTCGCCTGGGTTTGCACGCGGCGGCGCGACCACAGGAACGTGCTGTCGACCACCTTGCGAGGCAGCGTGCCGTCCTCGACCTTCTGGACCACCACATCGATGAACGCAAAGTCGGCCTTGGTCACCGCCTTAAGTCCGACGCGAAGCTGGTCGCGCAGCGAAATCTGGCGGCCCGATCGGTCGGCCGGGTCGCTGGGACGGACAGGCGCGTTGGGCTGCTGGGCGCGAAGCGCAACGCCGCCGACCGCCGCCACGGAGACGATCGCCAAGGCCACGAGCCGCCGAAATTTGATGAACGGAAGCATGACGATTCCTTCCGCCGCCCTTGCTGCAACAGGGCGGCCGTTTTTGGCGAGAATTTGGCAGGCGACTTGTACGGCCCCCAGCGCCGGTCGGCAACGGCAATCCGGCGGCCGATGGCGCCGGCAATGAGGGCTACGCCAGGGCGTTCGGGCGGAGTTGGCCGCTAGGTTTTCCCCAGAGCGTCGGGTCGGGCATAATGGAGTAGCTAGCCAAGCGGCGGAGAATCCACGCTGACGCCGATTCCGGCAACCGCCCGAAGCTTGCATCGCGAGAACGTCAACATGCTCATCGTGCCTGGATCGGCCGGTCGGGATTTATGCGATCCGCATCTGGGGATCACACGACGCCAATTGCTGCGCGTCGGCGGATCGACGATGCTGGGCCTCTCGCTCGCGGACTTGCTCGGGGCCAAGCGCGCGCTCGGCGCCACGCCGACCGCTGAAGCGGCCCTCGCCAAGGCGCCGCGCGGGTTCGGCGCCGCCAAGAGCGTGATCATGGTCTACCTGCAGGGCGGTCCCAGCCAAATCGACCTGTGGGACCCCAAAGAGGACGTGCCCGACAACGTCCGTAGCGTCTTCAAGCCCATCGGCACGAAGCTCCCCGGCGTGCAGTTCACCGAGCTGCTGCCCAAGCTGGCCGACGTGATCGACCGCACGACGCTCATCCGCTCGCTGAGCTACGAGCCCGTGGGCCTCTTCAACCACACCGCCGCCATCTACCAGATGATGACGGGCTACACAACCGACAAGGTGAGCCCCTCGGGTCAGCTCGAACCGCCCAACGCGAAGGACTTCCCCAACTTTGGCTCGCAGATCGTCCGGCTCAAGCCGTCGACCGAACCCATGCTGCCGTTCGTCATGCTGCCCCGGCCGCTGCAGGAGAGCAACGTCATCGGCAAGGCGGGAACGGCGGGCTTTCTGGGCAAGGCGTACGACCCGTACACGCTGTACCCCGACGGCGACGATATGGCGCTCGACAAGATGGAGCGTGTTCGCATCGACGATTTGCAAATGCGGGCCGAAATCCCGGCGTCGCGGCTCACGCGGCGCGCTCGGCTCAGGGACGCGATTAGCGACGGCATGCCGGGGCTCGAAAAGGCCGTCGCGGATTACAAGCTCGACGAAAACTACAGCCGCGCCCTGGAGCTGATCGTTTCGGGCCGAGCCCGCGAGGCGTTTGACCTGCGCAAAGAGCCCGACGCCCTCCGCGAGCAGTATGGCAAGAACGCCTTCGGGCAGAGCTGCCTGCTGGCCCGTCGGCTGATCGAGGCCGGCACGCGCGTCGTCGAGGTGCTGTGGCCCAACGTCGCCAATGGGCAAAATCATTCTTTCGATACGCACGCTGACCTGAGCAAACGGCTGCGGGACATGGCGGCGCCAATGTTCGACGCGGGGCTGTCCGCACTGGTGTCCGACCTCGACGACCGCGGCCTGCTCGACGAAACGCTCGTGGTGGCGGTGGGCGAGTTCGGCCGCAGTCCCCAGCGAGGTCTCAGCACCTCCGGCAACGCGAACGCCGACGACGGCCGCGATCATTGGCCGTACTGCTTCACCGGCATGCTGGCGGGCGGCGGGATCAAGCGGGGCTACGTCCACGGCCGCAGCGACAAGACGGGCAGCGCCCCAGCCGAGGACCCCGTCCATCCCACGGAGCTTCTGGCCACCATCTACCACGCCGTCGGCATCGAGCCCAAAACTATCGTCTACAACCACCTCAACCAGCCCCGCGAGTTGGTCAAGGGCGAAGCGGTCTCGGCGCTGTTCGCTTAAGAACTAACCACAACGGCACGACGGGCACGGCGAAGAACTCAAGAAATCCTGCATTCTCGTCGTGTCCGTCGTGTCGTCGTGGTAAAAAATGCCTCGCGGCACGCGTTTTGCATCGGCCAAAAATCCCCCTCGGCCGCTATTCCGCGAAGTAGAATTACGCTGTAATGTCCGGCTCGCTTTGCCGCTGTAGTTAACGTCACAGGGCATTGTGAACCGATGATGGATTGCAAACGTAACCAACAAGTGCTCGCCCCTTGGGGGCGTGCCTTAACAAGCCAAACTTCTGGTCAAGATTCCGTCGGGAGGACCATTATTACGGATTGGCCCCGGTCGATCACATGGCAGCGCGCAGCGCTGTCCGACTAGCGCCTTTCTTCCAGCGACTCCACCCAGTCGCAATCAGGCCGGAAGTTTGTTCCAAAGAAAGAGGCCGCGACCCAACCAGGTCGCGG
>JBIOVA010000153.1:0-3457 GCA_044867485.1 Lacipirellulaceae bacterium
GTTCCGATAACTCGCGCCTCGCGCCTCGCGCCTACCAACTCCCCTGGGGCGAGCGGACCATCGACTTTTCGCCGCCGTTTACCCGCCGGACCTACGCGGAACTGTTCGCCGAACACGCCGGCGTCGATCCGACGGACGCGGCAGGCGTCGCGAATCGCGCCCAGTCGCTCGGCATCGAGACCGCCGGTCGGCACCCCGACGTAATCAAAAACGACGTGTTCGAGGAGCTTGTCGAGGGCAAGCTCGAAGGCCCCATCTTCGTGATGGACTACCCGGCGAGTATCTGCCCGCTGACCAAGCGCAAGGCGGACGACAGCGCGATCGCCGAGCGGTTCGAGCTATTCGTCGCGGGGATGGAGATCGCCAATGCGTACACTGAGCTCAACGATCCCGACTTGCAGGAAGAACTGTTCAAGAACCAACTCGCGGGCTTGAGCGACGAGGACTCAATGGCTCGGATGGACCACGACTTCCTTCGCGCCCTGCGTCACGGCATGCCCCCCGCGGGCGGTCTAGGCGTCGGCGTCGACCGGCTTGTCATGCTGCTCACCAACGCGCCATCGATCCGCGACGTAATCCTGTTCCCGTTGCTCAGACCGGAAAAATAAGCAAGCCAACAAACCCCGCCATGGATGGCGACCTATGTACAAACTGCTGCTTTGCTGGCGGTATCTTCGCACCCGGTATATCGCACTGGTGTGCATCGTAAGCGTGACGCTCGGCGTAGCGACGATGATCGTCGTCAACAGCGTCATGGCGGGCTTCACGGCCAAGATGAACGCCGAGATGAACGCCATGCTGGGCGATCTCGTACTGCAAGTCCACAGCATGGACGGCGCGGCGGACGCCGACGCCCACATCGCGGTGATCCGCGGCGCTGTCGGCGACAAGGTTGTCGGTATGTCGCCCACGGCGGCGGTGCCGGCCCTTATCTACATGCAGGTTGGCGGCGGGTTATCGACGCGGCCGGTGACGCTGGTGGGCATCGACGTGGCCACCTACGCCTCGGTGAGCAGTCTCGGCAAATATCTGCAACATCCAGCCAATCGGCGGCAGTTGTCGTTCGACCTGCGCGACGACGGGTACGACCAGATTGATCACCTCGCGGCAAATTCCCAGCGCGCCAAGCCACGCGCCGAGTTGGGGTTTGCCGGCTGGGTCTATCGCCGGGCCGTCGCCGCCCATCGGCTGGCGCAGGACGAGATCAACCGTCGTTCGCAACCCTTAGAGGCGACGGATGCGAATGCACCGCCCAAAATCGAGAATCCCTTCGATTCGGGCGCCGCTAACGAGCCGGAAGGCGAGCTTTTCGACATCGCGAAGGATCAGCATCCCGGCATCGTCTTGGCGCTCAACGAGGTGAGCTACAGGGACGAAAACGGCACGCCCCGGCTGTTCAACCGGCCCGGCGACGACGTGCGGATCAGCTACCCCAAAGCGTCGATCCCGCCCGAAGCCCTCAGCCACTTGTACACGATCGTCGACGTGTATCAAGCCCCGATGCAAGTCGAGAACGCGTCGATGGCCTTCGTGCCCCTGGATTACTTGCAGCAGGCGCGGGGAATGATCGACCCCACGACGAAGGCCGGGCGATTCACGTCAATCCAGATCAAGCTTCGCTCCGGCGCCGACGTCAACGCCGTGCGCGACGAACTCCGCAAGGTGTTCAATCCGCAGCTTTACTCCGTGAGCACCTGGCAGGACAGCCAGGCGACGCTGTTGCACGCGATCCAGACCGAAACCACCGTGCTGAACATCCTCCTGTTCTTCATCGTCGCGGTGGCGGGCTTCGGCATCCTGGCAATCTTCTACATGATCGTCGTCGAGAAGACTCGCGACATCGGCATTCTCAAATCCCTGGGGGCGTCGGGCCGCGGCGTCATGGGCATCTTCCTGGCCTACGGGCTGAGCCTCGGCATCGTCGGCGCCGGCGCCGGCACGCTGTTGGGCGTGGCCTTCGCCTCCCACATCAACGAAGTCGCCGACCTGCTCGAACGCGTGCAAGGGACGCCCGTGTTCGACCCCTCGGTGTATTTCTTCGATAAGATTCCCACCGCGATCGAACCATGGACGATCGCCTGGATCGTCTTCGGCGCCGTCGCCATTGCGGTGCTCGCGAGCGTCCTGCCCGCGCGCCGTGCAGCGCTGCTCCATCCGGTTCGCGCCTTGCGATTCGAGTAATCCACGTCCACCTTCCCTGCGAAGGGCCCGCACGCCATGTCCAAATTCGCGACGGACGATTCGCCCGCGATAACCGCTCCCTGGATTGCGCCGCGCCGCAGCGGCGAGTTGCTGCATCCGCGCGCCTCGGCGCCGTCCTCTCCAACGGCGCCATTGCCGCCCACGGCACGGACATTGGCGGAATTGGAGCATCGCGCGACGCCTTCCCCGGCCCCCGTCGCAACGCCTAAGGCGCCGACTGTGCCGCAGGGGGCAGTCCAATTGGCGTGCCGCGAGTTGTTCAAAAGCTACCGCAAGGGCGCCATCGGCATTCCCGTCCTTCAGGGCATCGATCTCGAAATCCACGAGGGCGAATTCCTCGCGATCATCGGCCCCAGCGGCTGCGGCAAAAGCACGCTGTTGCACTTGCTGGGCACGCTCGACAAGCCCGACGCCGGCGAAGTGCACTTCGAAGGCAATCGCATCGACAACCTTCCCAACGCGGCGTGCGACCTGTTGCGCAATCGCCACTTTGGCATGATCTTCCAGTTCTACCACCTGCTCCCCGAGCTCTCGCTGCTGGAAAACATCTTAGCGCCGGCGCTCATCGCCGAGAGCACGCTCAGTTACTGGCTGCGTCGCGGCGCCCATCGGCGGCGCGCGGCGGAGCTCCTGGAATTGCTCGGACTTTCGCAGCGCGCGAAGCACAAGCCGCGCGAACTCTCCGGCGGCGAAATGCAGCGGGCCGCCATCGGCCGGGCCCTGTTGGCACGACCCAAAGTGCTGCTGGCGGACGAGCCGACCGGCAATCTCGACCGCACGACAGGCGAGCAAATCATGACGACGCTCGCCGAGTTGAACCGCCGCGAGAAGCTCACTATAGTCATGGTGACTCACGACCCCTGGATCGCCGCCCAGGCCGACCGTACCGTCAAACTGGCCGAGGGGCGCATCCAGATTCCGCGCTGAATTGACGGGATAACAGGATTTGCAGGATTGACAGGATGCTAGGATTGTCGGAGCGAACCACAATACGGTGAGGCGCGTCTACTGCCATGACGAGCCGCGGCCTGCTCCGAGTGTTCTCCGCCTACGTCGCTCTCGGGAGACCATCCTGTGAATCCTGCCGATCCTGTTATCCTGTCTCGTCCGCTTCGCACTTCGCAAACTATGTCGCGCAAGGTTTACATCAACGGCCAGTTGGTTCCCAAGGAAGAAGCCGTCGTCAGCGTCTTTGATCACGGGCTGCTCTACGGCGACGGAGTATTCGAGGGCCTGCGGAGCTACAACGGCAAGG
>JBIOVA010000154.1:0-15747 GCA_044867485.1 Lacipirellulaceae bacterium
CGACTCGACGCCGTGAGTGGATTTCACCGGTCGAGCGGACGTTCCGCCGTCAATTCTCCGTGGTATCGCCTGTCAGATCGGACAAGTCAATCGGATCGTCAGCCGCCTTCGCCGGCAGCCGCGGGTTCCGTGACGGCGATTGGTGCAGCCGCATGACGCGACGATCTGCCTTCACCGGCATGCCGTTCACGACGCAACCGATCAGCCGCACGCCCATCGACCGCAGCGCTTCGGCGGCGTGGTGGATGCGACGCAGCTCGCTGTGGTCGCGAAGCACGGTCAACACGGCGCCGTCGATGTACTGGCCGAGCGCCAAGGCGTCGGAAATCCCCAGCACCGGCGGCGAGTCGATTACTACGAAATCGAACTGGTCGCGGAGCTTGTCGAAGATTGCCTGCGGCTGGTCGGTCGCCAACGCATGAATCGCATCCATGTCGCACACGCCGGCCGTCAGCAGATACAAACCTTCGTTGGCCGTCGGTCGAATCGCGTCGGCCAGGTCGATCTCCGATCGCAGCACTTCGCTGAGGCCGTCGTCTTGCGCCATGCCGAACAGCTTGTGCAACGTTGGAGCCCGCAAGTCGCCGTCAACCAGCAGCGTCCGTCGGCCGGCCCGTGCCAGGCTGAGTGCCAGGCTCGCGGCAACCGTGGTGCTGCCTTCCATCGTGGCCGGGCTGGTGACCATGACCACCTGCCGTGGGCGCTTCGTTGAGTCGTGCATAATCGTGGCACGCACGCTGTCGATCGCCTCGGCGACCTGGGCCGAGACCAGTGAGTTGCCGGCGAGCGCCTTGAGCGACGTGGACGGCAGCACGCCCAGGACGCGGATCCCCAGGCCCTCGTCCACGTCGTCCGGTCCGTTCAACCGGCGGCGGCGGAACTCGATCAGGGCGATCGTGTAGCAGGAAAGCGCCATAGCTCCGAGCCCGCCGATGCCGGCGATGGCCCAGCGCTCGTATTTGTTGATCTCCTCCGTGGCCACGGCAGGCTGGATCACCTTCACTTTGGCGTATTCCGTGTCCTCGCCCGCCGAAGGTCGCTGATTGATGGACGCTGCCTCCACTTTCCATTCTGCGATCTTGAGTTCCAGGTTTCGAACTAACTCCATTTGGCTTTCAATATCGGCCTGGAGCATCTCCACCTTGGGATCGCCCACGGACATCTGGTCAATCCGGTCAGTGGCGGTCTTAATCTTTCCTGTGACGTCTTCCTTGGACTTAAGCAGAAACTGCTTGCGAACCGTGTACTCGGCAATCGCCGCTCGCAGCGCCTCGTTGGGCAGGTTGCGAAGCCGGTCGCGAATGTCCTTTTCAGCCGACGCTCGGTACTGATCCATCTCGGCCGCAGCCTGGCTCGCCTGCGCCTGGAGCCGCCGAAGTTGGGCGTTCTGCGGGTTCGGCGTCGAGGCCTTCAGCTGCTGAATCTGTTGGTTCAGCACGAACAATTGCTCCTGGAACATCCCAATCGTCGGATCCTTATCGAGCGCCTCTTGGATGGCGGCGTTCATCGCGGTCGGGCTGTTGGCGTTTTGCAGAGCCACTTCCTTGTTCACTTCAATCTCATTGAGCTCCCCGTCGAGATCGATGAGCTGGTTCTCCAGCCGAGCGATTTCCGCGTTCAACCGCGGCAACTCGATCTCTTGAAACGATAGGAACCCGTCGACTTCGTCCATGTCCTGGAGCTGGTCCATCTTCTTCTTGAGGTCGTCCTTGACGGTTGCGAGCACGGCGGTCAAGTCGTCGCGCGTCGCCAACTGCGTTTCCTTGTCCTGGCGCAGGACGTTGTCTTTGTACGATTTGACGACCGCGTCGATGACCTTGATCATGTCGTCGGGACTTTCGTCGCCTTCGTAGCGCACCTCGAGAATCGGGCTGTCGCTGGCGAACGACACCTTCAGCTCGTTAAGCAGCCAGAGTACTTCCTCCCCGCGGTGGTACTGCACCGCGTCGAGGTTGGCGATGGCGTCCGGCAAGAGCGCGCTTTGCAGCACGAACGGGCTGCGAATGAGCGCCAAGTGCGTCTGAGCTTGCCGCGCGATCTCCTGCGGATTTTGCATCCGCGTATTCTCATCGAACGGAGAGGTGGAATCCTCGCTCTTCACCTCGAGATACGACGTGATCCGCGACGACTCGGGGAACAGCCACATCAGCACGCCGGCCACCGCCGAGCCTGCGAGCAAGCTCATGAGCAATGCCAGCAGCCAGCGGCGCCGCAGGCAGTTGACGAGCCAGGTCTGATTGAATCCGCCG
Source organism: Lacipirellulaceae bacterium (assembly GCA_044867485.1). Classification (GTDB taxonomy): domain Bacteria; phylum Planctomycetota; class Planctomycetia; order Pirellulales; family Lacipirellulaceae; genus Lacipirellula. The sequence continues at coordinate 2,250 of JBIOVA010000154.1, forward strand.
GCGAGAATCTCCGGCCCGCGCGGGAAGGCGGCGCTTGCGGCGACCTGCGCTCCAACCGGGACCGCCGAGGCGAGGGCCCGAGACGCCATGCCGTCGTGCCCCACGGGAGTCATCAACTGCGGATCGGGAAAATCGGAAGTTGGTCTTGCCATCGGAAAAGCCTCTCTTAAAAGACGACCCGCGACCGCCGACGAGAACGTGGTGTACGGTGTATGTGGTCGCGGCAAATGTTCTGCCGCGTACCCCTCGTGGAATGCAACCTCCGGACCAGACGCCGGCGGCGCGGCGAAACGGGGCAGTTTCCCTCAATTCGTCGCGTCCGACGGGTCCGCGCGTTGCAGCCCTGCAACGCCGTGCGTTGCCTTTCGGCAACATTCCCGTTCCCTCCGGGAACAGGGGCTACGAGGCGCTCTGTGGCGCACGGCCCCGCGCCCACGCGCTTTCTGCTACGCGGTCGCCGCCCCCGAGATGACCGAAGTCATCCGTCTCCAGGGGAATCGTCAACCGCTGCAAAATCGCCAACTCGACCCACAACAAGCCCAAGCCGATCGGCATCATCGCCAGCCCGGCCCAGTCATGAATCAAATGATTCAGCCACTCGGTGTCCTGACCAAACAGCATCGACAGCAGTCCGGTCGATACAATCCGCACGACGTTGCTCGCCACGGCGATGGGCACCGCGCTGATCAGAATGATGAGTTTGTCCCACCACGGTCGATCGATGATCATCACCAGCGCCACCGACATGGCGCCGAAAATCGTCAGCATCCGCAATCCGCTGCACGCCTCGACGACCTGCAGCGGCGTTTCGAGCATGCCGATCTCGATCGAATTGCCCTCGCGCGCCGCGCTGACGCCTAGCAATTGCAGCGTCCACGTGCTGAAGATCGTCGCGTAGGTCTGCAGTTTCATCAGCAGCGTGTTTTCCACGATCGACGGCAGCGGATACATGAACCACAGGAACGCGATCGGAAGCCCCGCCCACTTCACCATCGACCGGCCGCCGACGATCATGGTCACGCCGACCAGGGCGCCGAGGTACGACAATCGGTCGGGGTTGTTGTAGTCATAGTACGCAGCCCAGACGCGCACGCACATGCAAGCAACCACGATTGCCGCGCCGATCCAACGGTCGATTTCCACGGCTTCTCGAAGCGGCTGCTTGCGAATCCAAAACAGATAGGCCGCGATCAGCGGCACGATCCAGCCGTGCGAGTACTCTTCCTTGATCCAGAACGTGGACAAGAACCCCAGCATGTTCAGGTACGCTAGCGTCACCGCGCCCGCGAGCACCCCGAACATGATCCACGCATTGCGGGATTCGACGGCGTCCAGGGGCCTCTGTTCGTCGAAGAGGTCGTCGTGAATAGCAAAGCCGCGAGAGCTCATGGCAGGTCGTTCAGGGGTGATTCAGAGCAAGCGTGCCGGCGCCAGCCGGTGCGCCGTTAACCCGCCGCGGCGGACTGAACAGGCGCGGACTCAAAACTTGAGAATATGCGCGTTCCCATGATCTGTCAAACGATTGGAGCCCCCGTCCGCGCGTCGTATCTCCTTGCGACACAACGCACTTACGCGACTCTCCCGGTTGTGCCGATTGCGACACGCCAGGGGTTAGGAAGGAGCCAGGAACTAGGGATCCGCAGTCAGCGGTCAGAGGCGACATTCAGGCCGAGAGTGCTCTTGAGCCTCTCGCTTCTTCGAAGCCCGGCTGACTCGTCGGCTCAAGCCCTGGGTGACCCCGATTCCCTCTCTCCTTGCCAGCATTGCCTGCGCTTGCGACGCCGCCCCCATGAGCGAATCCTCAAGAAATCCTCAGTCTGGGCAAAGTCGCTGTGAAGCTTTTCCGATTATACGCATTGTAACTGTCACATAAGCGGCGCCGCGCCGCCGGTCTCTCCCTAGGGGCGAGCTCCGGCAACGCGACGACGCGCAGCGACTCTTCGAGCGGGATTTCACTCATGAAGCCGAGCCACGCGACCCTCCGCGGACTGTCCCTGCTGCTGGCCGTCGCAGTGTTGGGGTCCGCGGGCTGCACCGCGTTTATGGCGCCGCGTTCCCCGGTGCCCGTCACGCCGCCCGAGCCCTCGGTCGTCAGCAGCATCCCCCGCGAGCTCGAAAAGGTGACGCTCCCCCGATACGTCATTGAGCCGCCGGATATCTTGCTGGTCGAAGGCGTCAAGCTTGTGCCCAAGTCGCCACACCGTATCGAGACGTTTGATGTGTTGCTGATTCGCGTCCTGGGCGCCTTCCCTGACCAGCCGATCGACAACTCCTACAGCGTCGACGCGGATGGCACCGTCAACCTTGGCCCACAGTATGGCCGCATCAAGATCGTCGGACTAACGATCGAAGAGGCCGAAGACCACCTCCGCAACGAGTTGGCGAAGGTCCTCACCGACGTCGAAGTCTCGGTGTCGCTCCTGCAGTCCTTCGGCGCCCAGGCGGTCACGGGACAGCACCTCGTGGCGATGGACGGCCGCGTCAACCTCGGCACCTACGGGTCCGTCTTCGTCGCCGGCATGACGCTCGAACAAGCTCGCGCGGCGATCGAGCAGCAGCTTTCCACGGAACTGGAAGAGCCGAAGGTGTACGTTGACGTCCTCGCGTACAACAGCAAGGTGTATTACATCATCACGCAAGGCGCCGGCCTGGGCGACGACGTGACTCGCGTGCCGATTACCGGCAATGAGACCGTCATCGACGCGGTAGCCGCCGTGCAAGGCATTTCGCAGGTGTCGTCCAAGAAGATGTGGATCGCCCGCCCCGCGCCCAACGGCGTCGGCTGCGAGCAAATCCTGCCGATCAACTGGAACGACATCGCGCAGGGCGCCTCCACGGCGACCAACTACCAGCTCATGCCCGGCGACCGCCTGTTCATCGCTCAGGACCGCCTGACGTTCTTCAACAACATGACCATCAAGTTCCTGCAGCCGTTCGAGCGGTCCTTCGGCTTCATCTCCCTGGGCACCTCGATGCTCAACCGGATCGTCCGGTTTGGCCTGGCGAACACCTTCTAACAACTGTTTGACCTAACCCCCTCTCCCCACGGGAGAGGGCCGCGTGAGGGACGCTTCACAGCGGCGTTCCATCGCCAGGCCCTCGCCAGGGGCGAGTCTTGCGAATCGACGTACTTCTGCGACCCATTTCCCGAGAGGGATTCCCGCCATGATCGGTCAGTTGAAACTCGCTCGAGCCCTGGCGCCTGCGGCGCTCGTCGGCCTATTGTGCGGCAGCGCCGTCGCGGTGCGGACCAACCCGGGGTCGCCGCCGCGCATCGCCGAACCTTGCTCGCCCGACGGCTACTGCCTGCCCCGCGTGGAAACCTGGGGCTGGTACGAAACGCGGTGGCGGCCCTTCCCGGGCGATGTCGTCGCCGGGCCGCCGACAGAAGTCGAGGCCGACGAAGAGGAAGAACAGGATCAAGTCGGCGGGCCACAACTTCCCCAGCCCGCGCAAGAAGGCACAAGCGGCCCAGCTCCGCGCCCCGGCGCGGGCGGCGCCCCCGGCGCGACGCCGGAAGGCGGCGCCGTGCCGGCCCCCGGCGCCGGCGAAGCGCCCTTGGACGCGATTCCCGCCCCCACGTTCGAGCCGGCGCCAGGCACAGAGCCCGCTCCCGGCGCAACGCCAGCCCCTGGGACGGTCCCCGATCCGCTCGACCCGTTCGGCGCAGCGCCAAAGCCGCCGGGCTGGATGCAGCAACCCGTTCGCAGTGCGTCGACAAGTCCCCCGCTCGCGGCCGGCGCCGTTTTACCGGCGGCAGTCGCTACGGCGCCAGTCACGCATGGTCCGAATCTTGACGGCGATGATGCGCCGCCGGCGCTGCCGGCAAGTCTGCAGGGCGCCTTGACCGGCGCCGTTCCGCGCCCCGCGGTCAACACGGGAGCGGCCGTGCGGCTCATGCAGCCACGGCGGATGCAGCCCTTGTCGCGACCGGCGACGGATCGTGGCGTCATGCAGGCGAGCGCCCACACGCCGCTGGGGATCCAGCTCATCAACCCGGCGGCCGCGATTGCCGTCGAACCGGACGACTGCGGCCTTCAGCAAGCGATCTACATCGAAGCCAGCGACCAGCCGACAAGTCTGCCGCCCGTCGCCCCCACGAATTGAGCGGCGTCAAACTTTCGAGTCGCTATCCATTCTAGCCGGATCGCCACGCGCGATCCGGGTCGCGGAGGGCGTAGCTCTCCGGCTGCCGTTGCTGAGACAAATTACCTGCCTCACTCGCTGCGCCGGCGCCGTACCCCAGCGACGCCTGCTACAATAGCCGCGCCCAGGCCCTCGCCCGGTGCGCCGCACCGAGCGCGGCCAACTCGCCCCACGCCGCTTTGCGCCGCGCCGCATGTTCGCTCGCTTCTTTATCGAACGACCGATCTTCGCCTGGGTCGTATCAATCGTCATTCTGCTGGCCGGCGGCGTCTCGGCCTGGTTTCTGCCGATCGCGCAGTACCCGGACATCACCCCGCCGACGGTCCAAGTGACCGCCACGTATCCCGGCGCCAGCGCTCAGGTGGTCGCCGACAGCGTCGCCGCGCCGATCGAGCAGCAGGTCAATGGGGTCGAGGACATGCTCTACATGTCGTCGCAGTGCACCAACGACGGCGTTTACAGCCTGACGATCACGTTCGACCTGGGCACGGACCTCAACATGGCCCAGGTGCTGGTGCAGAACCGCGTCGCCCTGGCCATGCCGCTGCTCCCCTCGCAGGTGCAGACGCAAGGGGTCACCACCAAAAAGCGCTCGCCGAGCATTCTGCTCGCCGTCAACATCAACTCCCCCAGCGGCGAGTACGACGACGTCTACCTTTCCAATTTCGCCACGATTCAGATTCGCGACGAGTTGGCCCGCATCGCCGGCGTCGGCGACGTGACGTATCTTGGCCAGCGCGACTACAGCATGCGCGTCTGGCTCGACCCGCAGAAGATGGCGTCCCGCAATCTCACCACGATGGACGTGGTGCGGGCGATCCAGAACCAGAACGTGCAGGTCGCCGCCGGCCAGATCGGCCGCGAGCCTGCGCCCGCAGGGCAGCAGTTTCAGTTCACGATGAACACGCTCGGCCGGCTGACCGCGCCTGAAGAATTCGCCGACATCATCCTCAAGACCGAGCAGGGCGACTCCGAGCAACGGTCGTCCGCCACGCAAGTGGTGCGGCTCCGCGACGTGGCGCGCGTCGAACTCGGCGCGCAGATGTACGACCAGATCTGCAAACTCGACGGCCGCCCTTCGGTCGGCCTCGGCATTTTTCAGCTCCCTGGCTCGAACGCGCTGGAGGTCGCCGAGGCCGTGAAGGCAAAGATGGCCGAGCTGAGCGGCACGTTCCCCCGCGGCATTCAGTACGACATCGTCTACGACACGACGCCATTCATCGAGGAAAGCGTTCGTGAAGTCTTCAAGACGCTCTTCGAGGCCGTCATCCTTGTCGCCATCGTCGTGTTGCTGTTCCTGCAAGACTGGCGGGCAATGATCCTGCCGATGATCGATGTGCCCGTGTCGCTGGTGGGCACGTTCGCCGTGATGGCCTTGCTGGGATTCAGCCTGAACAACCTTACGCTGTTCGGCATGGTGCTGGCCATCGGCATCGTGGTGGACGATGCGATCGTGGTGCTGGAAAACGTCGAGCGGCAAATGTCTTACGGCCTCAAACCGAAGGAAGCTACCATCAAGGCGATGGGGGAAATCACCGGGCCGATCGTCGCGATCACGCTCGTGCTTTGCTCGGTGTTTCTGCCGAGCGTGTTCATCCCCGGAGTCACCGGGCAGTTCTTCCGGCAGTTCGCCGTGACGATCGCGGCGTCGATGGTCATCTCGGCGATTAACGCGATGACGCTCACTCCCTCGCGAGCCGTGGCCATCTTCGAGAGCTCGGGCGTCGACGAGCACGGCCATCCCAAGCGCGAGGCGCTGCCGTGGTGGATTTTTGGCGTATTCGGGGCGGCGTTGGTTTATTGGGTCGGCACGAAGTTCTTCGCCGGAGCCCTCGGCCTCCGCGGCGAGCACGCCGAGCTCTCCTCCGCGAAGCTCGCCCTGCTCCTGGCTCCTGGCGCCTTTGCGGGCCTCGCTGTCGGCTGGTTCTTCATCGAGCCGATTAACGCGTTCCTCGCCGGCGTCTTCAAGGCCTTTAACCGCGGTTTCGACGCGCTGGCCAACGCCTACGGAGCCGGCATCGGCCGGCTCGTTCGCGGTTCCGCGCTGGTCATTCTCATCTATCTCAGCTTGCTGTTCGTCACGGGCTGGACCTTTCAGACGGCCCCCAAGTCCTTCATCCCCACGCAGGACCAGGGGTACCTTCTGGTGAACGTCCAGCTTCCCGACTCGGCAAGCGTCCAGCGCACCCGCGAGGTGATGGACCACATCGTCCGCATCGCGCTGGGCAACCCCGACGACCGCGAAAACGCCCCGGGAATACCGGGCGTGGCGCATACGCTGTCGATCGCCGGGCAGTCGTTCCTGCTCAACGCCAACGGGTCGAATTTCGGTTCCGCGTTCATCATTCTCGATCCGTTCCACGACCGCGGAACGCACGACACCTACGACGATACGATCGCCCAAAAGCTCCGTCAGCGCTTCACCGCGGAGATCGACGATGCGCTGATCCAGGTGTTCCGCGCTCCGCCGATCCAGGGCCTCGGTTCGGGCGGCTTTCGCCTCCAGGTCGAGCAGCGCGGGTACATCGACCTCAACGAGTTGGGAGCGCAAACCGACGAGCTTGTCGCCGCCGCGAACAAGGATCCGCGGCTGCAGGGCGTGTTCACAATGTTTCGCGCCAATACGCCGCAGATTTTCCTCGACGTCGACCGCACCAAGTGCGAATCCCTCGGCATTCCTGTCTCTGACGTGTTCAACACGCTCCAGGTCTACATGGGCGGCTATTTCGTCAACTTGTTCAACGCCTTCGGCCGCACCTGGCAGGTGAACGTGCTCGCCGAGCCGGAGTTCCGCGCCCAGACCGACGCGCTGAAGCAGCTCAAAATCCGCAATCTGCTCGGCGAGATGGTGCCGCTGGGGACGCTGTTCCGCGACGACGTGGTGGGCGGCCCCGTGATGGTCATGCGTTACAACATGTATGCCTCGGCGCCAGTCATCGGCAACCCGGCGCCCACGACCAGTTCCGGCCAGGTCATCGAGATCATGGACGACCTGGCCGCCAAGCAGGGCGTCGCTTACGAATGGACCGAGATCATGTATCTCCAGCAACTCGCCGGTAACGCGGGGCTGCTGATCTTCGGCCTGGGGAGCGCGCTCATCTTCCTCGTGCTGGCGGCCAAGTACGAAAGCTGGAAGCTGCCGCTAGCCGTGATCCTCGTGGTGCCGATGTGCCTGCTCTGCGCGGTGCTCGGCATGCTCATCGCTCGGTTGCCGGTCGACATCTTCGTCCAGATCGGATTCCTGGTGCTCGTGGGCCTCGCGGCGAAGAACGCGATCCTCATCGTCGAGTTCGCCCAGCAGCTTGTGAACGAGGGCAAGTCGCTCCACGAGGCGACCGTCGAAGCCTCGCGCCTCCGCGTACGGCCAATCGTGATGACCAGCTTCGCCTTCATCCTTGGCGTCGTGCCGCTGATGTTCGGCACGGGCGCCGGCGCCGAGATGCGGCGATCGCTGGGCACGGCCGTGTTCAGCGGCATGATCGGCGTGACGATCTTCGGCGTCGTCCTCACGCCGGTCTTCTTCTACGCGTTGGTCTGGCTTCGCCGGAGTCCTCGCAGGTCGTAGCCCTCCGAGCAGGCTCGTCCCTCGCTTGCGTCTTCGCTTCCAGGCGTCCTCGCGAAGCCAATCCCCCCTCGCGCGTTACGCCAAAAATTCCGCTCGTCTCGATTTCAAACGATCATCAACAACATCGACACACGATCGCGGAGCCGGGGTTAGAATCGGCGCTGCTCGTCTCTGCCACGATCTCTCCGCACGTCGATCCATGCGCCCGATCGCTCCCTTCCTCGCCCTGTTCGTCCTCACGCCGCCTGCTGCCGCCCAACGGCAAATGGAGCGCCTCGACCGCGGCGTTATCGCCGTCAACCAGGGCGACGGCCGCGTGTTCGTGAGCTGGCGGTTGCTTGGAAACGATCGCGACGATGTGGCGTTTAACATCTACCGCCAGGTCGAGGGCGGCGACCAGGAGCGGCTTAACGCGGCGCCGCTCGACAAGGTCACCTGGTTCGTCGACGAGCACGCGACGCTCGACAAGTCGACTTCGTACTTCGTTCGCACGGCCGTCGCGGCTGAGGAATCGCCCCCGAGCCGCGCGTTCACGCTGCCAGCCCACGCCCGCAAGGCGCCGTGCCTGGAGTTTCCCGTGACGCCGCCCTTCGGTTACCGACCCAACGACGCGTCGGCCGGTGACCTCGACGGCGACGGTCAGTACGACCTGGTAATCCACATGGCGGGCCAGGGGCGTGACAACAGCCAGAACGGCGAGACGACGCCCCCCTGGTTGTTCGCCTACAAGCTCGACGGCACGCTGCTGTGGCGGATCAATCTCGGCCGCAACATTCGCGAAGGCGCCCACTACACGCAGTTCATGGTCTACGATCTCGACGGCGACGGTCGCGCCGAGGTGGCTTGCAAGACTGCCGACGCCACGATCGACGGCGTGGGCAAGGCGGTGGGCGACGCATCCGCCGACCACGTCAACCGCAACGGCCGCATTCTCGACGGGCCTGAATACCTCACCGTCTTTGACGGCGCGACGGGCGCGGCGCTTGCCACGACTGACTACATCCCGCCGCGGGGCGATATTGGCTTGTGGGGCGATCGCACCGGCAACCGCGTCGATCGCTTCCTCGCCTGCATCGCCTACCTTGACGGCCGTCGCCCCAGTCTCGTCATGTGCCGCGGGTACTACACCCGTGCCGTGCTGGCCGCGTTCAACTATTCTCGCGAGGGCGCCGAGCGCGACGGCAAGCTCTCGCACGTGTGGACCTTCGACAGCGACGACGGCACGCCCGGCAACGACAAGTATCGCGGTCAGGGCAACCACGGAATCAGCGTGGCCGACGTCGACGACGACGGCCGCGACGAAATCATCTACGGCAGCGCGGTCATCGACGACGACGGCCGCGGCCTCTACGCGACCGGCCTCGGCCACGGCGACGCGATGCATGTGGCCGACCACGACCCGGAGCATCCGGGCCTGGAGGTTTACAAAGCGAACGGCGACGGCCGCAGCCCGGCCGGCATCCAGATGCGCGACGCCCGCACGGGCGAGCAGCTGTGGGGCGTCCCGTGCAATGGCCGCGACGGCGTGGGGCGGGCCTGCGCGATCGACATTGACCCGAGGCATCTCGGCTCCGAGTGCTGGGGAGCAGGGCAGGGCGTTGGCGGCCTGTACGACGCCCGCGGCAACCGCATCACCGACCGCGCCCCGCGCGTGTGCAACATGGCCGCCTGGTGGGACGGCGACCTTTCGCGCGAACTGCTCAACGGCGTCGACGTGCTGAAGTGGGACTACGAGCGCGGTCAGGAAGTCCCGCTGTTGCGTGGCGCCCGTTACGGAGTGGTTTCCAATAACGGCTCGAAGTCGAACCCCTGCCTCTGCGCCGATCTGTTCGGCGACTGGCGGGAGGAGGTCGTGGCCGCCAGCGCCGACGGCCGTGCGATTGCGATCTTCACGACGACGATCCCCACCGAGCACCGCTTCCCGACGCTGATGCACGACCCGGTGTACCGCCTGGGCGTCGCCTGGCAGAACGTGTCGTACAATCAGCCCGCCCACACCGGCTTCTATCTCGGGGCCGGGATGAAGACGCCCCAACGGGCCGCGATCGGCGTTGTCCCGAGCAACGCCCGTTGACTCCTCGGTCTCGACACGTTGCGAGCCCGTCGTGCCCGGCTTACAATCTCCCCAGGCGGCGGCGAACAAACCTCTGGTCAACCCCAGAGTCCCATGATGTTTTCTCCTCACCAAGCCGCGCGCGAAGTTGTGACCGTCCATCTGTTGGACTCGGCGCAGGGCCATCCTGTCCAGACTTGGCGGTTTAGCGACAAGCCAGCCATCCTCATCGGCCGCGGCGACGACAGCGACGTGGTCATTGCCGACGCCCACGTCTCGCGCTTGCACGTGAAACTGCTCTGGCAGGACGACTCCTGGACGCTCGTCTCGGCCGGCCGGCACGGCACGTTGGTCAACGACCGGCTCGTCGCCGAAACCCAGCTCGGCCCGAAGACCACGTTTCGTCTCGGCGCCAACGGCCCCACGCTCCGCTTCGAGCGCGGCGCCACCGAGTCTCGTCCCAGCGAAACCATCGACTCGATTCAGCCCGATTTGATCGCCATGCTCGAGATCGACCGCGACCGTCAGCAACAAGAAGCCGACGAAATTGCCGCTCATTCGCTGTTCCGCGAGTTGCAAGACCGCGTCCGCCAAGCCAAACTCAAAGCGACCGAGGACACGCAAACCCCGTGACGGTCCGTCCGTCCCCACGGGCGGGTTTGGGCACGGCGCTCGCCGGCATCGCGAGCGGCGCTGCGGCCTCGGGCGCAGAATCAATCGACCCAGGCGAAAACCGAAACTCGGCAGCCAGCACGGGCGCCCCGCCGACGCAAAAACGTCGTTGCGCCGCGTGCCGTGCCCTATTTCCCCGTCGCCTGGAGCCACGAGCTTGGCCAAAATCATCTCCACGCACTCGTTCCGCGGCGGCACCGGCAAGAGCAATACCACGGCCAACATCGCCGTGCTCGTCGCCAAGGCCGGTCACCGCGTCGGGGTGATCGACACCGACATCCAGTCCCCCGGCATCCACGTCCTCTTCCAGCTTGCGGAGTCGCGCGTCAAGCGCGCTCTGAACGACTACCTGTGGGGCAAGTGTCCCATCCAGGACGCCGCCTACGACGTCACCGAATCCGCGATCGGCAATGTCGCCGACGACCAACGGCGCCCGCGTATCTTCCTTATCCCGTCGAGCCTCAGCGCCGGCGAGATCAGCCGGATTCTCCGCGAGGGCTACGACGTGGGGCGGCTCAACGACGGCTTCCAGCAGATCGTCCGCGAGCTGGACCTCGACTTCCTGTTCATCGACACGCACCCCGGCGTGAACGAGGAGACGCTCCTGTCGATCGCGGTCTCCGACATGCTGCTGTTGGTGATGCGGCCCGACAGCCAGGACTTCCAAGGCACCGCGGTGACCGCCGAGCTGGCCCGCCGGCTCGAAATCCCCGAGATGCTGATCGTCGTCAACAAGGTTCCGCCTGGTATGGACCCGGTGCAACTTCGCGACCGCGTCGAGGAGTTGTATCAGGCCGAGGTGGCGGCCGTGTTGCCGATGAACTACGAAATCGTCCGCGTCGCCAGCGGCGGGATCTTCGTCAATCGCTTCCCTGAACATCCCATGACGCTTGCCCTCCGGCAGGTCGCCGACCGTGTGATGGCTTGATACGGAAATGGACGGGATCACAGGATCGGCAGGATTGACAGGATGGAAGAATGATGGATCGACTTGTTCTACAGAAAGACTCGCGAACATAGGTTTCATCCTGTTGATCATGCAAATCCTGTCATCCTGTCAATTCCGCACTGCGTGAATCAAAGGTTATGGCCGACAATTCTTCCAATGCGCTCGACGACCTCATCGGCAGCCTCAAGAGCGCCGTCGCGCCCTTTCGCACGACGCTCCAGGACCTGCACGCCAAATACCGCGGCGTCGACGACGGCAAAGTGGCCGACTACATCCCCGAGCTCGCGCTGGCCAAACCCGAGTGGTTCGGCGTGTCCGTCGTCACCGTCGACGGGCAGGTTTACGACGTCGGCGACCACGATCAGCTCTTCAGCATCCAGTCCGTCTCGAAGCCGTTCGTCTTCGGCCAGGCCCTCGACGACCATGGCCGCGACGCGGTGCTCGCCAAGGTCGGCGTCGAGCCCACGGGCGAAGCGTTCAACGCCATCGTGCTCGACGAGGCCTCCAATCGTCCGTTTAATCCCTTGGTCAACGCCGGCGCCATCGCCACTGCCGACCTGATCCACGGCAAGGACTTTGCTGACAGGATCAAACGGCTCATGGCCCTGTTCGGCCGATACACGGGGCGCGACCTGTACATCGATAATGCGATCTTTCTTTCCGAACGCACGACCGGGCACCGCAACCGGGCGATCGCCCACCTGATGCTGAACTTCGGCATGGTCAGCGACCAGATCGCGGACTCGCTCGAGCTCTATTTCCAACAGTGTTCCATTATGGTGAACGCCCACGACCTGGCGGTGATGGGCGCCACGCTCGCCAACGCGGGCGTCAACCCGCTTACGCAGCAGCGGGCCATCCAGCAGCAATACGTGAAAGACGTGCTCAGCGTGATGCTCACGTGCGGCATGTACGACTACGCCGGCGAGTGGGCCTACCGCGTGGGGCTGCCTGCCAAGAGCGGCGTCGGCGGCGGCATCTGCGCCGTCGTTCCGGGCGTGGCCGGCATCGGCGTCTTCTCGCCGCTCTTGGACCCGCGCGGCAACAGCGTCCGCGGCATCAAGGTCTGCGAGGAGCTCTCGGCGCGGTTCGGCCTGCATGCCTTTGAACTGGGCTTTGCGGGCGAGAAACTCGCCGAGCAGTTCCGGCTCCGGAAGGGCAGATAACTGCGGCGGCGGCTGGTCTTTCTGCGGCACTCCGTGGCGTCAGCGGGGCAAGGCGCTCATGTTGATCAAGGGGCTCATGTTGCTCATGGGGTTCCGCTTGAGCGCCTTGGTTTGGCGCGCTCGTCTTGTCCGCAGCGTCGTATGTGGAAAAACACCGCGCGGACGACATAATTCGATTCTTGGGACGGTTCGGGCCGAGGGGCCGTTTGCAAGTCGTCTTGCGCCAGGATGTTGCGTCTGGGCGCCGCGACGAAGAGTTTTGTCCGCGGCGGTGGACAAATGGGAATGCCATCGGCCGTAAGCAGTTGGCCGGCATCGTGTTAGCGATTTTGCAGGTCCAGGAGCGCAGGCGACATAATCCGGGCTGCGTGCGGTGCAAGGCCGCCCAGGGCGACAAGACTGCCACGTTGAAAACTTGGCGGCCTTGGCGTGAACCAAATTCTGGAAGTCGGCTGCGGCCCACCCGGGGCGGCCCAACGTGAATCGCGACAGGCCTGGGCGCCAATCGGGGCGGAGAGGTTGGATTGTCAAGGAGCGAATGCGTATTACTGTACTCCTGTATCGTATCGGAGGGCGCGGCCGATTTCAAGAAGATTTTTTTGGCCACGAAAGGTACGAAAAGACGCGAAAAGGAATGAGAAGGATTTGATGGGCATCGCGATTGCGTCGGTTCGGCCTAGACGCCGTGGACCCACCGCTCACTCCCGGGCAAGTCCGCCATGGCGGACCCACAGCGGCGTCCGCATCATTGAGGGTGATATCTCTAGCGGCGCGGGGGAAGCGCACTGGCGGGACGCCAGTGGCAAACGCGCGGGCTAGGAAAGGGGACGGGAGTGGCTCTGTAGAAAACCCGTCGTGGCATGAGAATCATGACGTTGTGTGTGAGGGCCAGCAAGCGGAGGTCGCGACATCGACTGTGGTGCGAGCGGGCGCGAACGTAGGCGCCT
>JBIOVA010000155.1:0-23273 GCA_044867485.1 Lacipirellulaceae bacterium
GTCCAGCGGAAGGCCTGGCCGCGGAAGTCGAAGTCCAAGCTGGAGCCGACGACAACCGAGCCGTCGGCGCTGACGCCGCTGGCCCCGCTACCGGGCCAGCCGGGCAGTGTGCCCAGTCCGACCATGCCGCCGCCGCTCGTCCAGCGGAAGGCCTCGAGGAAGGAGGTGGAAAAGCCACGGCCGACGACAACCGAGCCATCGGCGCTGACGGCGGTCGCGCTACTAGAGAAGGAGCCGCCGGGCAGGTCGCCCAAGCCGACCATGCCGCCGTCGCTCGTCCAGCGGAACGCCTGGGGGGAGCTGCTCCTGCCGACGGCAACCGAGCCGTCGGCGCTGACGCCGTTGGCCTCGCTAAAGGCCCCGCCGGGCAGATGGCCCAGGGGCGTGAGGCTGGCCGCCGAGGCGGCCGATGAGCACAGCAGCATCGCCGCAAGAGCGTAAATCGTTGATCGCATGGTCAGCCCTCCGCCGTGAAATTCCGGTTTGTCTGATCGGTTTGAGTTTCTGCGTGTCATGCTTCATCCTCAGTCGATCGCGTTCGTGACGCGCGCACCGGGGGCGCGTTCGCCGTCGCGAAGGGTGCTAATCGGTCACGTCATTTCGATTCATTTACGCCCAGCAGCGAGGACCTCCCTAAATCGGTCCTGATGACAGTGCGATTTTGGCGCGAAGTTTGTCGCAGATCGATCAATAAATCTTCAGAAAAAGATCCAAAGATTTCGGCGCGCAGACAGTGCGCCGAGATGACGATCGGACGTGATACGCTTGCTCGGCGGTGAGGACCCACCGGCGGGTTTGCGTTCTGGTCAGTGATTCTTCACCACGACCAGCGGATCACGGGATCGAGACGACTTCCTCGCCGGCGCGCGTTACCACGCGGGCGAAGATGCGAATGTCCATGTCGGCCTGCAGGAAATGCACGGAGCCGTCCGCGAAGACCGCGTTCACCCCGGCGGGATGAAAGCTGTAAGGCTCTTGGAGATTCGTGCAATTGATGGCACAAGGTCCCAGCTTCGTCATGCCGTCCGGCGTCGAGCCTTGAAAGAGGATTAAGGTCCCTCCGACCCAGACTCCGCCGAAAGCGACCATTTCAGGCGTCGAATGGCCTGCACGCCAAAGCTCCGGCCGTCCGGCGCATTCGGTGACGAGGAGGGTTTGCGAAGCGCCGTCCGTGATTTCGGCAAGGCGCGTCAGGTAGTTTTCCCCAAGTATGCCGAGATTATTGGCCTGCGGGTCCACCAGCGCGAGGTCCACGAGACGGGTATCGACGTCCCGGACGCCCCCATAGTCCCCGCAGGCGCCCTTGCCGCCGTAAGCGTAATTCTTAGAGTCCTCCACGTCCGTGACCCAGCGGTCAGGCTCTGCCGACGGGCACTGGAGGACCTTCAACTGCGTGGTGGCCACTGGCTGGTTTTCGGGACCTTGGGCGCGCTTGTCCCAGCGGTAAATCGCGGCAAGCCCCTCCTCTTCAAGGAACGGCAGGAGGAACGGGAAGAAACCGTGTCCACCCTGAATGATTTTGCCTTGCGGAACAGTGAACGGGTTCTGAGCCCACCCCGGGGGAAACTTGGCGTAGACGTCGTGATGGTGGAGCGTAGCCAGGCCGATCTGTTTGAGATTGTTCGTGCAGTGGGAGCGCCGCGATGACTCACGCGCAGCTTGCACCGCGGGCAGTAATAGGGCGACCAGCATGCCAATAATCGCGATCACGACGAGCAGCTCGACGAGTGTAAAGGCGCTTCGGTGCGGCAGGCGCAACGCCGTGTATTTGCAGTGCATGAGAGCCTCCCGAAGGGCCAAGTTAGTCCCTCATGGCATTTGGTTCTGAAGACCGCGCATTCGGTTCCGCTGGGGCTTTCCAGATCTTCACGGTCCCGTCGAGGCTGGCCGAGGCGATCCACTTGCCGTCAGCGCTAAAGGCCACGGCCTGGACCCAGCTCGTGTGGCCGCGCAGGACATGTGTTTCCGTGCCGGGCCCATCCCAAACTTTGACGGTGCTGTCGGTGCTGCCCCAGGCAAGCCGCCGGTCATTGCCGAATGCCACGCACAGGACTCCGCCGGTGGGGTCGGGCAAATCGTCCTCCAACGTCCACGTGGCGCCGTCCCAGACCTTAATGCTCCGGTCCCAACTACCAGAAGCCAGCAACTTCCCGTCACGGCTGAACGCCACACCGTTGATTCGGCCTGTATGAGCGGGTGTGAGGACACGCGGCTCGTGGCCCGTCGTCCAGTCCCAAACACGAACGGTGCTGTCCGCGCTGGCCGAGGCGAGGCTCCGGCCGTCCGGGCTAAAAGTTACGGCAAAGATTGGCAAATTATTGACATTGAGGGCTTGGACTTCCTCGGCGGTTTTCGAGTTCCATACTCGTATCATGGAACCGCCGTCTGCCGACGCAACGTGCCGTCCGTCAGGGCTGAAAGCCACACTTAAGAGTGTGTCACGATGACCAGAAAATCTGCAAATCTCCTTCTCGGCGGCGATCTGCCACACACGCACAGGTCGTGCTACCTCTGCTGTACCCGCCGTGGCCAGGCGTTCTCCGTCGGGGCTGAAGGCCACGCGCAGACCGACTCCGGACGGAGACTCGTTTATCGATGCGACACCCTTGCCGCTTCGAAAGTCCCACGTTCGGACCATTCCGTCGGTGCTGGCGGATACGACACTGCGACCATCTTTGGGATGAAAGGCCACGTCCATCACCGCGCTCCGATGGCCACGGTAGGTGAGGTACTCTGGACTCAGGTCCTCGTCCATGGGCGTAGCGTCCCAGATCCGCACGGTATTATCGAGGCTCGCCGAGGCAATTTGATAACCGTCCGGGCTGAATGCCACGCTGAAAACGTTATCCAAGTGGCCGCGAAGCGTAAGCATCTCTCGCCCGGTCTCCGCGTCCCAGAGCTTGACAGTCTGATCCACTCCCGCTGAGACGAGGCGATGGCCGTTGGGGCTGTAGGCCACGCATCGGATTCCGCCCACGTGGCCTGGCAGGCTGAAGATGGACTTCCCTGATCTTGTGTCCCAGACCTTGACTTCGCGATCGGGGTACACATTCATCATGCCGGCGACCGCGGCGAGACGGCGACCGTTTGGACTGAAGGCCACCGCCTGATTGTTTTTCTCGTGGCCGGGGAAAGTCAGCTGTTGCTTGCCGGTCTGCGCGTCCCACATCTCTACGGATTCCACGCCGGCGATTGCGAGCCAGCGACCGTCGGGACTGAACTGCAAGCCGGTGACTCTGTCGGACGAGCTCAGCGTGAGCACCTCTCCAGGCGAGTTGAGCTTCCAGACCCTTACTTCCCCTTTGGACACTATCGACCGGCCGGCTGCGGCAGCCAGGCGCTCACCGTCCGGGCTGAACATTACCGTCCATACCCGCGGGATATGATCCAGTTGACGCCACGGTTCGTTGACTTCGCCGTGAAGGATCGTCCTCACCTCCCAAACCTTGACTGTCCCATCGTAGCTTCCCGTGGCAAGCCAGCGGCCGTTCGGACTAAACGCGACGCTTTGAGCGTTTTCTTGATGCGCCGCCCATTTTTGGAGTTCCTGCCCAGTATTCGCATCCCAGATTCTGACTGAGCCCGATTGAGTGCCGCTGGCCAGGTGCTTGCCATCGGGACTGAACGCCACGCTGAGAACGGGACTTTCGTGGCGAAGTGGCAGAAGCGTGTGGTAGCGCAACCGCTTGAGGTAATGCCATTCCCAGTCGCGGAAATCGGCCGGACACTCCGCGAGATGCGCTTCCATCCGACTCAGGTTGTTGGCGGACCACTCGCGGTTGGCGAGGTCAATGCGCTGACCGTAGGAGTTGCGTCGCTCGCGTTCCAGCGCCTCGGACACGCGAACGTTGCTGACGGCCAACATGCCAGCGGCCGCGAGAGTCAGCAGCGCAATTCCCAACGCCCCCCCCAACGCTGCCTTATTCCGCCGGGCGAATTTGCGAAACCGGTACCAGGCCGACGGCGGACACGCTTCCACCGGCTCGTCCCGCAGGTAGCGCTCGATGTCGCGCGCTAGCCCGATCGCCGTCTCATACCGGCGAGCGCGCTCCTTCTCCATCGCCCTCATGACGATCCAGTCCAGCTCGCCGCGCACCAGCCGTCCCAGTTGCTCCGGGTTGCTGCTGCGATACGCCGAGACGCTCCGCCTTGCCTGCTGGCCCATCGTGTTCAACCGCGCCGATGGCCTTTGCGGCTCGTCCTCGCGGATGATCCGTCGCACCTCGTCGAACGCCGCCTGTTTAAGCCGATCCTTGTCCAGCGGCGTTGTGCCGGTCAAGAGTTCGTAGAGCAGCACGCCCAGGCTGTACACGTCGCTACGAGTATCCACGTCGATCCCGGTCATCTCCGCCTGCTCGGGGCTCATGTACAGCGGTGTGCCAACCATCTGTGCGAAGTCGGTGAACAAAGTCTTTTCCGTAAGCTGCTGGCCCGTCGCCTTGGCGACGCCAAAGTCGATCACCTTCGGCACAGGCACGCCTTCGTGCAACGTCACGAGCACGTTCGTCGGCTTGATATCGCGGTGAATAATCCCCTTCGTGTGGGCGTGTTGCACGGCGCGGCAGACCTGCATGAACAGCTCCAGCCGCGCGCGCGTATCGAGCTTGTTCCTATCGCAAAACTCGGTGATCGGCACGCCATGCACCAGCTCCATCACGAAGTAGGGCCGGCCCGAATCGGTCGCGCCGGCGTCAAACACCTTGGCAATGTGCTCGTGGTCCATCAGTGCCAACGCCTGCCGCTCAGCCTCAAAACGCGCGATGACCTGCCTCGTATCGAAGCCCGGCTTGATCACCTTTAGCGCCACTTTGCGCCGCACGGGGCGCTGTTGCTCAGCCATGTAGACGACGCCGAAGCCGCCCTCGCCAATCTGCTGCAACAGCTTGTAGGGACCGATGTCTGTGCCGAGGCGCTCGGCGATCGATGCCTGTCCTTCCGTGTCCCCAAGGTTGCCGCCATCGAGAAGCGGATTGGGATGGCGGTAGGCGGCCAGCAGTGCTTCGACCCGCTCGCGCAGCATGGCGTTCGCGCCGCAGGCGTCCGCGAGAAACTCAGGCCATCGTTCCGGCGCGTAGTTTTCCACGGCGTGAACGAAGATCTGCTTCGGGTCGACTAGGTTGACTGGCATCGTTGAGACAGCTAATTACGGGACCCCTTCTTCAGTGCGAAAAATCACACGCGTCAGTCGCACGAACGGGTTCTTACTAGTCGCACTTGGAATCAGGCAGTTGAAGTTGCAGAAACGCCCGCGCATAAGCCCAATGGCGAAAAGCGGTTGCGCGGTGGACACCAAGACTGGTCGCCGCCTCGTCGATGGTCAGGCCGCTAAAGAGGTGAAGCTTTGCCACGGCGGCCGCCTGTGCGTCGTCGGCCTCCAATTTCGTCACCGCTTCATCCAAGGCCAACACATCGTCTGGAGCGGAATCAAAAATGCCGGGCAAATTCTCGAGATCCACGCGCTTCATCGTTCCTCCAGCCTTGACGGACTTTTTCCGACGCGCGTTCTCGACAAGAATCCGCCGCATGGCCTCCGCGGCCGCCGCAAAGAAATGACCGCGGCCATTCCAACTTTGGGCCGTATCGCCGTCTACTAGCCTCAAGAATGCCTCATGGACGAGCGCCGTCGCCTGTAGCGTCTGGCCAGGCTTTTCGTGTGCCAATTTGGTGGCCGCGAGGCGCCGTAATTCTTCGTACACAAGCGGCAAGAGCTCGCCGCTGGCGCGCGGATCGCCCTTGTCAATGGCCGAAAGGATGCGTGTGACCTCGCCCATAGAAAGGCGCCTCGAAAAGGCAAATGGCCGGCAACGGGTAGCCATTATAGCGGATCGAGGACAGCCAGCGGGGAGATCTTTGAGCTGACTCGTTTTGATTCGGGCGGGCAGTAGTTGGAGGGGCTTAGAAATGGTTCGTTTGGCGGCACTCGTCCCCCGTAAGTCGATCTGCCGAGAAATCTTCGGGCAACGGTGTGTCTAGTCTCACGTCTTTAAACAAAACACCGAGTGCTCATCGAAAACTAGCTTCTCGGCAATGCGGCATTGGTTCGCCCCGCTACCGCGACCAGCGCCGGCGAGATTCCGGGTGGGCCGCCAACCAAGTGTTCGGCAGTAGCGCCGCGACCGCAGGCGGCGAATGGCGCGATAACTGGACCAGCAGATCGCGCACGTACGCAAACGGCTCGACCTGATTCGCCTTAGCGCTGGCCATCATGCTGTAGAGGATGGCGGCCGCCTTGCCGCCGTTGTCGTTGCCCATGAACAAATAATTCTTGCGGCCTATCGCCACGGGACGAACACTTCGCTCACTCAGGTTATTGTCGATCGACAGCGCGCCGTTCTCGCAGTAGCGGACCAGACCGTCCCAACGTGGCAGCACATACCGCAGCGCTTGACCAATGGGGCTCTTGGGAAGCACGATCTGTTCGGTGGCCTGGAGCCACTGGCGAAACTCACCGAGCAAGGGCAATGAATTTTGTTGGCGCAGCTCCAAACGCTGTTGATGCCAGACCAACCATGCCTGCTCACTTTCGAGTCCGTCGGGGCCGATCATCTCCTTAGCATCGCGTTCGACGCGATACAACCGCGCAACATACGCGAGCGCTATGTGGGCGATTTCGGGTTGCACCGAACGGGCGTCGTAGAACTTCCGCCGCGTATGAGCCCAGCAGAGCACTTGCTTCACGTTTCCAGCGGCGTAGATGCCGTCGTAGCCGGCGAAGGCGTCGGCGTGGAGGTAGCCCGCGAAAGTCGCGAGAAAATCCGCCGGGCCATCGCGCCTGCGGCTCGTCGTGTAGTCGTACACCGTGAAGGGATTCCGCCAGTCGCCGCAGTAGACCCAGAACCTCGCCGTTCGCGTTTTGGGCAAACTGGCGTCGAGCACGCGAACCGGCGTGTCGTCGGTGTGGATTGATTCCGATGAGCGAATCCGGTCGACCATCGCCTGATAGACCGGCTCCAAGACAACGGCGGCCTGCATCGCCCACCGGCACAATGTGCTGCGCGACAGGTCGACGCCGCTGCGGGCGAACACGTCTTCCAGCCGGTACAGCGGGAGATGATCAGCGTACTTGCTGACCACCACGCTGCTCAACAGCCCAGGACCTGGCAGGCCCTTGGCGATCGGCTTATTGGGAACCGGAGCAATGGCCATTTGTTCCTGGCAACATCGGCAGGCGTACTTCCAGCGTCGATGCTCGATGACTTTCAGGACGGCGGGCACGAATTCCAATTGCTCGCTCGTCTCGCAGCCGATTCGTTGTCGCGATTCACCGCAGCATGGACAGGGCTTGTCAGCGTCGTCCAGATCGTGGTCCACAACTTCGCGGGGCAGGTGGTCGGGCAGCCAGCCGCGACCGCCGCCTCGACGCACGTGCTCACGAACGACCAGCGGGGCGGATTCTTCGAAAGTTGTCGCTGACGCTGAGTCGCCCACGTCTCCGGCGTCAAACATCGACAGTTGGTTGGGATCAACTCGTTCACTGCGAGGACCGTAGCGGCTGCGAAGCAACTGTTCGACGAAGTGCTTCGACTGCGCCAACTCGCGCTGTAGCTGATCGATCGTCGACTGCTGCTCATCGATGATCTGATGGCAGAGCGACAGGTCGTTCGGGCGATGAATGGCGTCCATGCTCATGGACAATGAGACGAACGCCAAGGCAAAATGGTTCGTTGCTTTGCCCACGAAATTCTAGGCGGTTCTGCGGTATCGCTTCCTTCGCCGCACGCTCGCCAACTCAATGCCGCCCAGAAGTAAACCTAGGTCCGCAGCGCTTAGCACGACGTGGCTTGCTTCATCGTTGACCGACGGCAGCTCAAACGTGCCGGCTTCGAGTCGCTTGTACCAGATTGCCAAGCCGTCGTCGTCCCACCATAGAAGCTTGACGCGATCGCGCCGGCGATTGACAAAGACGAACAAGCCGCCTTGCAGCACGTCGCGGGCCACTTGCTCGGCCGCAAGGCGCATCAGACCGTCAAATCCCTTGCGCATGTCAGTCGGGCCGACGTAAAGATAAACGGCTGTCGTTCCGGGAGCCAAGGCGAGCATCAGTCGCCTTTCAGAACATTGAGCACGGTACGGAGCAAGGCTTCGTCCGCGCCTGGTTCGATGCGGAGCGTCGCACCGTGCACTTCCAAAGTCAGCGCCGACGTCGATAACGCGGCTACTGAGACCGGTACAAGGCGAGGCAACGATGGTCGAGGTTCGGTCGTCTTGGAATGCCGAGGTTTTGTCTGTAAACGCAGCTCGCGCTTCCACAGATGAAACGCCGACTCAGTAAGGCCGCGTCCACGGCAAAACGCGGTGATGGTCTGATTGCTTTGTCGCCAGTCATCGAATTGACGACGCCAGAATGATTCTAGTTCGGCCTTCGGAAGTCGCACTCGTTTCGCCATTGCTCGTTCTCCAGGGGTTCCGCAGGGAAATCCTCAGGCTAGCACGAGCGTCAAGATGTGGTTGGTGGGACGGATACCATCCGTGAACGGCAACTCGCCGTCCTGCAGAAATTGCCGCCGCAGAAAACGCACTTGCTGGCGGAATCGTCCGTGATTAGAAAACGACATCGTGAGGCCTCCTTGCCGGTGATGGGTGTGTGACAACTCCATCTAGGCAACGGAGGCCTCATTCTTCTATATCAATTCAGGGCAACACCTTACGTGGGAACTACGCACCATTCGACGGTTCGACCTATGCGCGCTAGAACTAGCCATCGCGTGCGTCGGTCGGGGACCTTAGCGTGCCCCAACGAACAGAAGCTTGTTACGAATTTGCCGCGACGCTTGGCAATGTCGCCCACAAAGGAGGGTCGTCGCCGAGAGAGCAAAGCGAACAGTGTTAGAGGCCCAGCCAGCCATTCGGAATGCGGCTCGGGAACGGCCATTCCCGCCGCGCTGAGTCCCGGGACGCCGAAGTTTCCCCGCCAGGCGGCTAGGTCAGCGGTGCTCAGCGGGCTCGGCGAGCCGCCGCGCTGCCAGACGAGGAAGTCGTTGCCGTCGACGTCGCCGTCGAAATCGAAATCGCCTGCGATGCCATTTTGAAACGCCGACAGAACAATCAGCTTGGAATTGAAATGACTTCCTGGCCCGTAGTTCACGACAAACGACCCGAGGCCGTCGCGCGTTGCGAGCCGTGCGCCATTGGCAACATTCGCAAAGGCGCCGGTCACTTCGCTGGCTATCTGAAATATTGTGAACGTATTGGCGGGCGCTGGAACGAAGCCGTTGATCAGGGCCAGTTCCAGATTGCCGCCTAATAGGGCGTTGCCGGTCACATTCACGACGTCGTGTTGAATGCCGTCGGCGACGCCGCCGATTTCGACCTCGGTCTTGCCGCCCGGCGCCTGATGATAGTCGCCGAGGATCGTCGTCGTTCCGGGCGAGCCTCCGGGGGCCAGGACGCCGCCCGGGGGAACCGTGATGCTGCCGTCAAAGACGCCGACGTGCAGCGTGCCGGAGGTCCAAAGGAAAATCCCGGCGCCATCGAAATTGATCGCCGAAGTGCTGAGAGTGCCGCCTTCGAGGCGCAGCAGGTCATCTGGAAACAGCGTTGTGTCTTGGGTCACGCTAACGTTCGCGCCTGCTTGCAGGCGAAGCTCGCCCGTTCCGCCAACTGTCCCGGCGCCGCTATTCCCTCCAATCGATAGTCGACCGTCAATCGCCCAGACGGACCCGGGGCCGCTGACGACCACCATGCCATTGTCACCGGAACCAGGGGCGACGAACGCGTCCTTCCCTTCGACTCGTCCGCCGTCCATGATCGCCAGCGTGCCATTGTTGATGTTCAGGTCGTTCGCGTGCATCCAGACGGAGTTGGGATCGCGGACAACGACGGCATCCTCAGGCCTTGTACTCCGGACGGACGCATTGCCGTCTTGCACTCTGCCGCCGCCAGTGATGTTCAGCCGACCGGAGACAAAAAAGGGTCCTGAATTGATCCACTGCGAGGTCGAGCCACTCACGTTGACGGTCCCGCCGTCGGTAACGCTGCCTTGCGAGCTTTGCGCTCGTCCCCCGGCGATGATGCTGAGCACTCCCGTGCCGCTGGGGTCGCCGACGCCTAGAATCGTGGTCTCCAGTTGTCCGCCATCGCGAACTGTGGTTGCGCCGCGCCTAATGGTTAAGTGATTCGCGATCCATTGAGAGTTCGCTCCGACGAGCACGAGGCCGGTCTCTGCACTTGCGCCGATGACGTCGACGTTGGCGCTGCGGACGACGGCGCCGCCGGTGATATTCAACTTGCCGCCGATGCCTTGGATCGCTCGAATCACCCACTCCGAATTGACGCCGTCAACGTTGACGACGCTCTCGACGGAGATTGTATTCTGTCCGTTTTCGACCCGGCTTCCATTGGTGATGTCGAGCCTCCCGGCCCGGCCATCGCCGCCAATAAAGAGGAGAGCACTGATCATCCAGGCCGAATTCCCATCGACTGTTACGGCGGAGTCTTTTCCCGTGCCATTGGCGATGCGGCTGCTGCCGCTTTCGACGCGCGCTCCGTCTGTAATGGTCAACATGCCGGCATCGAATTGGCCAACGTTCAGCGAATCGGAGCACGTCCAGATCGAGCCCATCCCGCTCACAGTCACGATGCCGACGTCGCCCCTGCCAATCTCGCCTTCTGTGTTCGTGACGCGTGCGCCATTGCGAATTTCCAGAGTTCCCGGCCCGTCCTCGCCCACTCGAAGGCTGTCAGACATATTCCAAGTTGACGCTCCATCGACTGTGACCATTCCCGTGCTCCCTGCTCCATCGGCAATCTTCCCCCTAAAGCTGTCGACGCGGCCTCCATTGGTGATATTGAGCGTGCCGGTTCCTCCGCTTCCGATCGACAAGTTTTGGGCAAGCAGTGAGGAGCCGGGACCCGTGATCGTTGCTGTTCCGCCCCCGGCCGCGCCAATCTGCGTATTGTCGGCGATGACGTCGCCGTTGCTGTTAATGTTCAACGTGCCGGCGCCGTTAAGGCCGACGAAGAGTTCGGGGGAGCCCAGAACTAAGCCGCCCCCGCCGACCGTCAACACGCCCGAGCTGCCGGCGGCGGAGCCAACCTCAACGTCGGACTCGAAGGGAAGCGCCAGACTGCCGTCGGTCACCGTCAGCCGGCCGGAGCGGCCCGACTCCGTTCCGAGCTGCATCGCGACCGAAGCGTCCGTGAGCGTGTAGAGGCGGCTATTGAGATCGAACGTCACGCGGTCGTCTTCGACGATCGCCCGCACATTGGTCGGACTGGTCGTGAACGCGACGGTGTAGGTCTTCGGATCGAGACTGCTTGTCGTCATCCCCCAATGGGCGACGTCGTTGCTGCCAGGCGGGGGCGGAAAGAATGGAACGCTCGATATCCAATTGTCGGCCACGCTGAACGTCCCGCTGCCGTCGCCGCGGCCAACGCTCCAGAACATGTTGACGGCGCCGGCGCGCCTGTCCACGCACCACAGAGCGAGGCATCCGATTGCACAACCTGACATGAGTCGCGCGCAGCGCGGGTAAATCATGAGAAACTCTCCGAGTGACTCCGTTTGAGCGGCGAATCCTGAGGCGACTCGCATGCTCCTGAACTCTGGTCGCGGAGCACGGTTGCTGGCAGGCAAACTCGGATTCTAAGCCTGGATTTTCCGGCGAGCAATCAAACGGGCGGTCCGGCAGTCAGTTTCGTCACACCGAGGTCTGCCGAGGGGCCCGGCATGTAAACTTGCGGCCGGACGTCTCGGCGGACCTCGACGTGACAAGTTCAAGCTGACCCACTACTTGCGATCCTTGTCGTCCGCCGCAAGCTCGTTGCCGATTTCTGGCTGGTGCGGCTGGAGCCCCTGTAACAATTCGCCGTCTGGTGGCTTGACCTGGTGAACGTCAGGGTAGAACACGACATCGACCTGGATGGGATGGGCGGCGATGACACAATCGTGCTGAACCAGGTGGAGGCCTTGGGGAACTTTTTCGCCCGCATGGGCGAAGGCAGCGACACGCTCGACATCACCAGCCTGAAAGCCAGAAGGGCGGAGCTGTACGGCGACGGCGGCAGCGGCGCCGGTTTCGACAAATTGTTCATCACCCAGAGTCCACAGATTGGCACACTAATCCGCACGGGGTTCGAGGAAATCAACGGCCAGCGATTGATCAAGACGACGACGACCATGGGCGTTGTGGCGAGTCGCTAGTCGACTCTCCATTGCGAGGCTTCGCCCCCCCTGCCCGGCCGGGGGCATTTTTGTCGCCTCATGCTGCCGTGGCGTTTTTCGTGTAAACCACGGGCCTCCGGCGCTTTCTTTGGCGAGCCAGGCGCCAAATGCCGTCGCCAACGGTGCGTGATAGAAGTGACGACGCGAAGTCTAACTTCCTAATCTGGGCGTGCCCTGGGCCGTTAAGCGATTGTCGCATCGGCGCCGAAGTCGCCCCGTCCGAGAGGTCGAACATCAGACGGGTTGCGCGCGGAGGTGTTCACGACCGAAGCGGGAAATGGCAATGAGCCAACCTAGTGAGGTGGCTTCGGAAAGCGTGGTTGAAATGATGACATCCGCTCCCTGACTGTCATCCTCGACGTGCCTCAGGAGGGCGTGTCCTGGGCTGTTAAGCACGTCGCAGCTTACCTGCTGATATCGCCCCGGCATCGGCAGGAAACTGCGAATGAGCTCAGTCAGGTTGGTTTGCCGGCACTCGTCGCCGTAAGTTGATCTGCCGACAAATCTTCGGACAATGGTGTGTCTCATCTCATGGGTGGGAAAGGGGGGCGGGAAATCGTTCCACGGTCGAAGCGACGCGCGCCGCGAATCGAACCAGCCCGTCAAGAGATCGTCGTTTCCTCCGCGCCCATTCGCGGCCAACTCCCCTCCCGGCGCCGCGCGCCCGTCGCGACTTCCGCGCCTCGTAACCTGGGCGGCCAAAAAAAACCTCTTGAATTCGCCCGCGCGTTGCTGTAATATACAGACGTTCATATTCGCTCCTTGACAATCCGACCCCCATCCCCTGGCCCCAGGTCAGGCGCGATCCCCGCTGCGCCGCCCCCGATGGGCCGCGGCAGCCCCTGAACGCATTTCAGGCCAAGGGCGCCAACGTTCCCACCTGGCGGCCTTGGCGCCCTTGGTCGCCGAGACCGCCAAGAAAACTCACTGGCGGCGTCGGCGGTCTCGGCGGTCTTGCACGGTGTGCCGCCCGAGTTTTGTCCGATCATTCCTAAACCGCGAAATCGCTAACACCATGTCGACCAACCGCTTACGTCCCAACTGTCACCAACGCGGCTGCCCCCATCGACAAAACTCTCCGCCGCGGCGCCTGGTCCCAACGTCAAGCCGCTGCAGCAATTGCGTGCGAGCCTGCGATCGTAACTGGTCGCGCGAGGGGCTTTTGTCCGCCGCATCGCGTTGATTCTGCAGACGACCCGTCGGACAACATCGGCGCGCAAACTATGGCGCTCTGGCGGAACCCCATGAGCTCCTTGAGCGACTTACCGCCGCCGAGCCTTCCACCGTCCAGATCTCGCCGCCCCCGCAGAGGCCATCGCCCCCGCCGTCATCAATCCCGCTCCCCCCGGCTCCGGAGCAGCGACGATCGCCTCGTACCACGCGTCGCCCAGCTTGTTGTAAGCCGCCGCCGTCGGGTGCAGGCCGTCGTAGATGTCGGCCAGCGCAAACTGGCTGCCGATGTCGGCGAAGAACACCCGCTCCCCCAGCGCCCGATGCGCCGCCACGAGTCCCGGCAGCGCGGCGTTGAACGCCGCCACGCGCTCGTTGGCCGAGAAGTCGCCAGACGACGAGCGATACTGGTTCCGGGCATCGTCGATCGGCGGGATCGTCGACACGATGAGCTTCGCAGCCGACTTGAGCCCCGTCGCCGGATCGGCGATCAGCGATAAGAGCTGCCCCAGCCGGGCCGGCGCCGCGGCCAAGTCGACGTTGAGATTCACGTCGTTCGTGCCGATCATCAGCAGGATCACGTCGGGATTGACCGTTGGCCCCAGCCAACGCGGCAACAACTGCGTGAGGCTCCCAAACCCCACGCCTCGCGGCGCAGCGCCGATCGTGAACCCGCTATGCCCTTCGTGCTGCTTGTCGCCCAGCGCCGCCGGGCCCGACTGGACCGTTCCCAGGAAGTCGACGCGGGTCGGATCGGACCCGAACCGCTGCCACAGCCGCGTGCGGTACCCGCCCTGCGCCTCGAACGGATACCCGGCAGTGATCGAGTCGCCCAGCGGCATCACCCGCAATGGCGCCGCGCCGCACAGGGACATGCCCTGCAACAACCACGCCGCCACGAGCGCCGCCCAGATGGTCACCCGTTGCGTCATACCGCCCCGCAAGAAAAGAGGACCACGCGCCATCGTCCCGCGGCCGCGGCGCACCATCGACCGCTCAATGCCCTTGCCGCAGTTTCGTCAGCGACTCGCCGAGCCCCAGGCTGCGATACCGCTCCGGGAAGACATAAAACAGGATGCTCAACGCACAAATCCCCACCTGCGTCGCCGTGCGAAGGCAGTACCGCTGCACCTCGTCGCCGCGCACGAAGTACTCCCGCGTGAAATCGAACCGCTTCCCCTCGGGACGCGCCTTCGACGGCGACGAGTACGTGTTGGGGTGTGACTCGTGCTCCAGCGTGCGGTTCCGCAGCGTCGCGGCGATCTTCGCCGTCGCCGGGTCGATCGTCCGCAGATGCTCGACCAGCCGATCGTGGTTGAACTCTGTCCGCGTGCGGGCGCGCGCCGCCTCGTCGTCGTTGCGGCCGGCCCACAGCTTCTGCCGCTCGGCGTTGCCCGAAACGAACAGCCCCAGCAGCGCCGCTTGCAACGCTCCCCGCATCAACCGATACGCCTCGGCCGCCTGCCCGCTGAGGGCCAGCGACGCCGCGGCCAGGAACGAGGCGTGCGAACGTACCAGCAGCGTCCCGGCCAGGTGCTCGGGATTGTCGGCAAGGTTTTCGATGAGCCGGCGATACACGCCGTCCACGTCGGCCAGCGGCCGATATTGCTCGGCGTCCTCGATGAACGCATCGACCGCGTTCCGCCACCCGGCGGACATGAATTGCGACAGCGTGTCGTCGCCCCAGCCGGCCGGCGGCGTGCGCATCATCCCCGGCAGGGTCTCATTGTCGACGCTCATGGTCTCTCAATCTCCCTCGCGGGCGGAGCAAGCCGTGCCAACCGCAACACCGCAGCCACGGCGAACGGGACGCGGCCGGAACAAGCGTGCCGCGATCCCATTGTATCGCAGCAAGACGCCGCCCGATGCCCCCACGGAGCACCGCCTACGCCAGCTCCGCGTCGCGGCCCACGCCCGTCAGCGAATCGTGCAGATTCACCAGCGGCGCCAACTCCGCGTGGACGTCGTCCGGCCCGAGCCACTCGACCAGCCGGCACGTCGCGAACCGCGGCGCCGCTTCATCATACTCACGCTGCCACGCGCGATACTGCTCCTCTTCCGCCGCGTCGGCAAACGGGAACCGCACCGGCGGGGCCGTCATTTCCATCCGCCACGGCTTGGGCGACAGCCGCGCCCGGAAGCACTGTTGCACGTCGCATAGCCGGCGATACAGCGGATCGCTTCCCAGCTCGACGAGCATCGTCCGCGTCGCGTCGGAGTCGGCCCGCATCACGCGATCGGCGACGCACAGCCGAAACCCTGCGGCCGTGCGATACACGCGGACGCCGTAGTCGCGATGCCCGGCGCACCACTCGCGCACGCGGTGGAGCACGCCCTCTTCAGACCCCGCCGCCGGCGCCGCCTTCTTGCCGAACAGCGAGCCCAACATCCGCATCGGGTTCGGGAAGGATGGCTTGAAGTCGACGTCGACGAACATCAAGTCGCGGCAGTTGAGCACCAGCGCCCCGTACGCATTCCTCGTGATGAGCGCCGACGCCTCGCCCGCCGCATCGTGCAGCTCTTGGACGATCTCCTCCCGCGGCGGCCGATCGAGGCCGTACAGATACTCGGCGCTTGCGGGCGGCGCGTTCTCCACCCCACCGCTTGCCAGCCACCGCGCGACGCGCTCGGCCGAAGAGCGCGCCCGGCGCTGCGCTTCGTCGACGCTGGACGCCGACCAGCCCCACGCCGTGCCGACGTGCTTCACTCCACGGGCGTCGGCCGCCTCAGCCGATTCAGAAATCCAGTGCCGGGCAATCTGCATAGCGCGCCTCTCGTAGTGCGATCGCCCCATTCTCACGGGCCGTCGCATCGAACGCCATGCCGATCGCTACAGATTTTCACGCCGTCCACGACCAGGTTTATGCTGCCGGCTTCGGCAGCCGCGGATAGAACCCGGCCTTCACGAGCGCCGCAATGGCATCCTTCGCCTCGAAGTCGCCTTCGATGACGAACTTCACTTCCTTGCTCTTGCAGGAATCGCCCGTCACGCCCTCGACCTTAGCGAGAGCGCCCTTGATGGCTTTGGTGCACGCCCCGCAGCAATTGTGGACGTGCGCGATCTCCAGCCGTTGGACCTTGCCCTCCGGCGCCTCGACCTCCTTGAACTTCAGTTCCTTGCTGTCCAGCTTCCCACAGAAGCCCGCGCGGGCCATCCGGTCGAGGGCCTTCTGCATCGTCGCCAGGTCGGCCGCGGTTAGCACGGTCGTGCGGTCGTCTTGGCTGGTGACGCACGTCACGCCTTCGACCTTCGCTACGGCCTTCTCGACCGCCATCGTGCAGCCCGGGCAGCAGAGGTGCATCTCGGATACGGTGACCGTCACCTCAGCCCGCGCCACATGAGCCGCCAGCGCTGCCGTCAAGGCCAGACTTGCGATGCCCCATCGAATTGTGTGCGTGTTCATACGACTGCTGCCCCGGGAAAGAAAGGTGGAAATGGACGAATCGAGTATCCGCGACACAGCCGTGCTTTGAAACCCACTCGGGGCGAAAAAGTTTCGCGCGACCCTCGTCGCACAGCTTTGGATCGAGTTCCTCGACGAATTGCCGACGGCCATGCAGCGGTTCATTACAGCGTCGCAATCTGCACGTTGGAGATGTTTCCGCCGTAGTGCTTCTTGCATCGCACTTTGCGTTCCAGGTCGTGGATCACGACCTCGGCAAAGTCGACGCCGGTCGCCGCCTGCGCACTACCTAGTCCGCCGGGCGTGAACACGTTGATCTCCATGAGTTTGTCCTTGGCGATGTCGAGCCCGACCAGAAACATCCCGTCGGCCACCAGCTTGGGGCGCACCATTTCGACCAGCCGTAGCGCCGTTCGGTCGATGACTGCGGGCTCCGACTCGCCGCCGGAGTGCATATTGCTCCGCATGTCGCCTGACTTGTTCACGCGGCGGAACGCCGCGTATTTGCCGTCTTTGCGCAGCGGCCGGCCGTTCATCACGAACAACCTCACGTCTCCCTCCTGCGCCGCCGGCAGGTACTCTTGGGCGATGCAGTACCCGTCGCGCAGGACGGCGTCGATCATCTGGTTCATGTTCGCCGCGTCGGCGTCGCGAATCAGAAACACGCTTGCCCCGCCGGACCCTTGCAGCGGCTTGATCACCGCTTGCCCGTTTTCTTGGGCAATGAACGCCTTGATGTCGCTGGGATTTCGGCTGATGCACGTGCGCGGCCGCACCTGCTCGGGAAAGTGTTGGAAGTACGTTTTGTTGATCGCGTTGGCGAGGTTCACTGGGTCGTTGAGCACGATCACGCCGTGCCGCATCGCGAGCTGGCCGAACAAGATGCCCGGCGTTTGCGCCCACGCCCGCTCGGCCGTGTCCTCCGAGGGATCGTTCCGCAGCATCAGCACGTCGAGCGCCCCGGCGTCAATGACCTCGATGCGGGCCTCGTCGCTCTGCAGCTCCTTAAGATAGGTCTCCAGCGACTCGTGGTCGGGATTCTTCACGGCCCGCGCACTGGCTCGGATCGAACCGTCGGGCGCGTATACGAAATCCGCCACGCCGAGAATCCACGCCTCGTGCCCCAGCTTCGTGGCCGTCATCGCCAGCCGCGTCGTCGTGAACCCGGCCTGCTCGGTCTGCACGTCGTTGACGACAAACCCAATTTTCATACGCTATGCTCCACAAGCTCGAGAAGCGTGGACTGCCGGCAACGCTCCAGCCGCGTGCTCGCCGCCGCGTCGTCCCAGAACCTCGGCAACAGCGCCGGCGGACCCACAATGCCCCGTCGCCGCAATTCTTGGACCAAGGACACATGCTCGAGCGCAATCTTACCCACATAGAGCGGCTCGGCGTCATGTCCTTCGCGGAGGTACTCGATCAGACTCCACAGTCCGCGCAGGTAAATCGCGTCCTTGGTCAATCCGCCGCCGCGGTAGGTCCGCAATGTCGTCATGAACGCCGCCCGCGGCGGCAGGCCGTGGTCGTCGTGCAGCAGGTGAAACGTCTCGACGAACGGCCGATCCTCGACCATCGCTTGGACGGCGAGCACCCGGCAGGCGATCGTCCGCAACCGCACGGGCGTCAGCCCGCCCGTGAGATACTCGGCCAGCACGGCCAATCCCTCCTGCAGTTCCTCATACCCCGCCAGCCCCGCGTACAACTGCTGAAACGGCTGCTGCCGCCCATTGAAATACGTCACCAGGTGCGTACCGATTTCGTGGTGCAACAGCGGTTCGACCGCGCGTCGCGCAAGCGCCGCCGTCGATGACACCAAGAGCCGGTCCTTGGCGACCATCATCGTGGCGGCCAGATCGTTCCGCACGTCGACCGTCGGCGCGAACCCTGGCAATTGCTGGTGGTAGAAGTCGATCTGATCGCGCGCCGCCGCCACCAGCTCGCCCGCATGCACCACGTCGTCGGGAGCGATCGCAGCGTCTTGCGCATCGAGCCGCGCCAAGATACCCCGCGCCAGGCGCACCAGCCGATCGTCCGGCCGACCGTACAACTGCACGCCATCGAAGAAAAACGGCGGCGCATCGATGTTCTTCAATGCCGTAAGTTGCCGGTCGAGGTGGTCCTGCTTCTGCGAGAACA
The DNA here is from genome assembly GCA_044867485.1 of Lacipirellulaceae bacterium. GTDB lineage: Bacteria > Planctomycetota > Planctomycetia > Pirellulales > Lacipirellulaceae > Lacipirellula. Next base: position 18,874 of record JBIOVA010000155.1, read on the forward strand.
GTTGGATGAGCGTCGCGTCCTCGATCCGATCAATCGGAATCTCGAACAGCCGCCGTTTGAGCTGCGCGGGATCGTACGGCAACGGCCGGTAGTAAAACCTGGGTTGCTCCGCGAATCCCGCCGCTAGGAACTCCTCCCACGCGGCCGCTGAATTGAGCGGCACCGTCTGCAGCACGAAGTCGAATGCTTGCGACACCTCGCTAAGCTGCTGATCAACCAGCCGCGCCGCCTTCACGAGCGCAGACGGCCCCAGCGACTCGAAGTGCAGCGGCGGTTGGCTCTGGGCTCCGTCCTGAATCTGCCGGCCTGTGAACGCCGACACGCCCTTTCGCAACGCCACCGCCAGTTGCCGCCGCAACGACTGGAGCACCACGGGAAACATAGCTCCCGTATGGGCATCGCGATAGACGGGCCGCACGGCGACTCCGATGGCGAAGAACGCCTGATCCGCCACCGCGTCGATCAACGGCGTCAAACTCGGCGGCGCCGGCGCCCGCTGGTCGTCGATCTCTACGTCCGCGTTCCAACCCTGCGACCGAATGTCATGCAGCGCTGTCTCAAACGCAGCCACCGTGTTGCCCAGCGCGTCGCGCTGACTGGTGACGACGCGAAAGCCCGGCCGCGTCGCATCGCGCGGCGCCACGCCCGCCGGCCGGTCGTCCTCCGCCCACACCTCCACGAGCAAGATCGCCCCAAAATGCTCGTGCAGCGTCTCGACGATTTCGCCGAGCAGCCCCGCCACGCCGACGGCGTGCTGGGGCTCGCCCGAGGCAACGAGGTACGCCGCCTCGGTGGTGACCAGCTCGCGCGTCCCGACGTCGCCGCCCGCCGCCGGGGCTCGGTACACGCACAAGAACGGCAACTGCCGGTCGATGCGCACGCGGCCGTCGCCGGGCAGATTCCGGCGGATGCGCAGATTGCGGCTGAGGCGATCGCGCACGACGGCCGTCACGCTCGCAAACGCCGCTTCAATCTCGTGTGCCTCCTCGTCCGTCATCGTTTCGATCATCCGCCATGCGCCGGCGGGCCAAGGGAGTTCAGCGCCGCGCGCAGTCCCGGCAATGTCGCCGCCAGCGCCGCCTTCAGGTCGTCCCAATGCGCCCGATCGAGTTCGCCGCTCCACTCGTCCATGAACGTCTTCTTAAACTCCACCGCGATCGCACACACCCGCCCAGGAAACGTCGCATGAATCCAGCGCGGAAAATGCCCGCCGACAAATCTCACATTCTCACGCACGTCGAACGATCGGCCGCGAAAGTCGAACGCGCGCAGGTCAGCGACGAATCGGTCGACCACCGCGCCCCATGGGGCTCGATCCAGCGATCCGGTTCCGACGTTGATTTCGGGATTCTCCGCCGCGTCCGCCGCCCGTCCCTCGGCGCCGTCGCGGCAATGGTTGTAGCTGTGCAGGTCGAGCACCACGAGCCGCTGGCGCCGCTGGAGAAGCTGCTCGATGAGCGACCGCGCCGTCGCGTAAAACAAGTCGTAGTTCGCCAACGACTCCGCAGTGACCGCCTCGGGCGGCGGCCGTCGCCACACCGTCAGTCCCCACGCGTCCTCGGGCTTCGCGTACACGGCTTGTTCGCGCGGCCGGTTGAGATCCATTTCGAATCGCGACCGCCGGCCGATCAGCCACGTCGGCGCCACGGTCGCGAGCTCGTCCGTCCAGGGATCTTCTTCGCGCAATCGCTCCGCGTCGTCGAGGGCCAGCAACTCGGCCACCGCCGGGCGCACGGCGTGTCCCGCGTGGATCGCTGCAGCCACGAGCGGACCGTCGCCGACATTAAGTTGAAAGACATCCATTGTCAGGAAAACTTCCGCCACGTTGTCTGGGTACTTGCAGGTGAATGAGATGCAACGCATATCGCATGCCATATCTGGCGGTGCGCCGTCTGTTGCGGTAAGACAGTGCGAATCCTGCCCAGCGATCGTCTCGCTTCCAACGTGAGCATGAACACTCCACGCTTGTTCCCGCGCCTGTGGCGCGCCTATCTCGGCTTCCTCTCGCACGACGGTTCGCTCGTCGCGGCGGGCATCGCCTATTATGTCGCGCTGTCGTTCTTTCCGCTGATGCTGGTCTTGGTCGCGGGCGTGAGCCATGTGCTCCGCGGCACCGAGTACGGCCAAGACGCCAAGCGCCGCATTCTCGACGCGATCGCCCAACAGGCCTCGCCCGATCTCAGCGCCCAGGTGGGGCGCGCGCTTGAGGTGACCAGCGCCAACGCGTACACGGGCGGCACGATCGGCTTCGTCGTCCTGGTGATCACCGCCGTGGCGATCTTCGTCCAATTGGACTACGCCTTCGACCGCGTCTGGCATCTGGGCGTCCAGCGCCAGGAGACGTGGCTCCAATGGTTTGGCCGCCACGTCATCTCGCGGTTCAAGGCCCTGGTGATGCTGGTGGGCGTCGGCGCGTTCCTGGTGACGGCGCTCATCGCCTCGGTCGTCTGGTCGGGCGTGCAGAAGTCGCTTGCCGAGCACCATGTCGAACCGCTGCTGTCGTGGTCGACGGGCATCGCGCTCAACATGGGACTCAACTTTTTCGCACTGGCGATCCTCTACAAATACGTCCCCCGGGTGCGCATCCTGTGGCGCGAAGCGTTCGCCGCGAGTCTCATTGCCGCCCCGCTCTGGGAAATCGGCCGGCAGGTGCTGTCGATCTACTTCCTGCGGCTCAACTACCCGACCGCCTACGGCATCATCGGCTCGTTCCTGGCGATCATGCTTTGGGCGTACTACGCGATGTACATCGTGCTGTTCGGGGCCGAGTACGTGCGCGTGCGGCAGCGGGAGCGGTGGGAGGCAACGGAGAAGGGGCCGTGAACGCCCCCTAGGGAGGACGCCCGGACGGGTTGCGCCCATAGATCGCCTAAAGTGCAGTGAGGGGTTCGAGGCCGTTTTCCCGGGGTTTTCACCATAGATCGTCTAAAGTCGCGGGGACCCGCAGTTGGGGACGGTTGGGACGAACGGAGGCCGGGTGGCGAATGACGAATGGCGGAAGTCGCGAGCCCGATTTCTGAACTCTCGCATCCTATGCACGCAAACAAGCAGCTCGGGGCGCGTCACCTCCGCGTGGCTCGGTCGACCGACGACCTGGAGGCGGTGGTCCGGTTCTATCGGGACGGCCTGGGGCTGGAGGTGCTCGGCTCCTTCGCCGATCACGAGGGATTCGACGGCGTGATGCTGGGGACGCCGGGCGGCGCGTACCACCTGGAGTTCACGCGGAAGTCGGGGCACGTGGCCGGGCGCGCTCCGACCGCGGACAACCTGCTGGTGTTCTACTTGCCGGAGGCGAGCGCGTGGCAGGCGGCCGTCGATCGGATGGAGGCCGCGGGGTACGCGGCGGTTGCGTCGTTCAACCCGTATTGGGACGTGCGGGGGAAGACGTTTGAGGATCCGGATGGGTATCGTGTGGTGCTGGAGAATGCGGGGCGGTAGGGCAAAGTGTTCGCCGGGGTGGCACTCTACGCCGTTAACCTTTTTTCGTAACCTCTAGAAACACTGAGAATTGCGGCATTTCTCGATCACCATCGCTTCGGGCTGCTATTGCTGCTATCAAAGTCCTATTCAGATTCATCTCCGTGAGACTCGGTAAACTACGGAATTCGACGGTTTCCCCGAGGCCCATAAGGTTAACGGCGTAGGGTGGCACTGCTGGCTCGTCCAGCAGTGGGCGCCGAGTACCCGCTTCGCACTGCTGGGCAAGCCAGCAGTGGCACCCGGCGATTGCTGATTGCAACCATAAGCCCTTGGTCCTGCAGGCGGATGCCTGCTTGGAAGTAGCTATTAGCGGGGATTAGATTCCGCGCTGGGCGCTATGTGCATTAGGCAATAGGTTTGGTGCCCTTTAGAACGTTTCCTCGACTACCTCTTCGATGTCGTCGATAGTCACGCCCTGAGATTTTTCAAGACCGTTCAATGTCATCTTAAAGCGATAACGTCCGCGCGTCAGCCATCTGTCCGCGTCAGTAGAAACTTCTGTATCAGTTGTATCTCCGTCCATCCTAAAGCTCACCACTGCGCCCGGAGGCATTGATTTGATGACTACATAGGACAGCGTTTCAGACGTCGCGTTAAATCTATCCTTGGGACCTTCCACAGGCCCGCCCACCGGCACCTGCCATCGAAGCGCCGTTCGCTCTTCCCGGACCGGAACCATGACGGTGTACTCAATTGTGCGCTCCACGCCGTCCTCGATTACGGTTCTTGTCCTTGTTTCCGGCACCATCATTTCAACCGTATAGGTTCTCAATTGGGCTCCAGCCGGCAACCAACTCTCGAGGTTGATCGCATTAGCTGCGACCATTGTATTCATGAGCGCAAGTGCTCCCAGATTTGACCTTCTAGTCAACTCTGGCGATGACTCGTCAGCCTGCATATTAAGCAAAGTTCTAGTGCGT
>JBIOVA010000156.1:0-38790 GCA_044867485.1 Lacipirellulaceae bacterium
CGACCAGTCCAAAGGGTGTCCTGATGAGCGGATTTCGGAAGTTTCGCAAGAGCTCGTCATCGTCCGTTGAGTCTTGGGGCGACAAACATCGCTTTGAACACTGGTATCTCGACAATCAGGTGTACTTCATCACGGCACGTTGCCGCGATCGGTTCCCGGCATTTGCGAGTGAACAAGCCAAGGCGGTTTTCTGGGATCGTTTTGAGCACTACGCCAGCGAGTTCGGCTTCACGCCGTGGGTGACGAGCTTGCTCGACAACCACGATCACACTCTCGGATACTTGCGCGTCGGCGATAACCTAGGCGCCATGATGCAGCGATTTCATGGTTCTGTCGCGAAGCTAACGAATGACTTACTGCCTCAGCGGCGCAAGCCGTTCTGGAGCGAGAAAGGGCATCGCGATTATTTCGACGGTTGCATTCGGAACGAAAAGCAATGCCGGCTGGCCTACGGGTACACCCTGCGGCAAGCCGTGCGGCATGGGATCGTACGCGATTGGCGCGACTATCCGCACACGCGCGCTCCGATTGATCTGGAGCGTGGCGTGAAACGAGCGTTGGAGTTGAAGGCGTTCCTGGAGGGCGTACCCTACAAGCGATACGAACAGCGCCGGCCCCGGTGAGGACGAAATCGACGCAAGCCGCACTCCGCTGCGGACTGGTCGCTTAAGCGACCAGTCCGCGCCGCGCTTGAGCAACGGCGACGAAGTTACTCGCCCCCGTGCACCCAGCGATGGATGCGCTGCAGGACTTTGCGGATGTATTCCACGGGCTTGAGAGGGCGGCGAATCCAGTCGACGTCGGCAAACCACAAAGCCATGCGCGACGGCCCGGCGGCTTCGCCGGCGTGCGACGCGTCGACGTACGCGGCGAAATTCTTGAGCCGCTCGCGAAAAGCTCGCTTGGTGACCGGCGCCTGCGCATACCAAGCAATCTTGCCGTCGAATGGAGACGCGGCGGCTAAGGCGCGGAGCTTTGACCACGCTTCGACCCGTCGCAACGCCCGCGCGGCATGCCGCCGCGCTGCTTCCGGACCGTTGACGGCGAACTCGAAGAGATCGTACTGCTGAGTGCGACTCGCGCACCGCCCGAGAAGCCAAATCGCCATCGGTGCCATGTACTCCGGGCATTCCAGAAGATAATACCGAAGCGCGCCTGCGGGTTGCGATTCCTCCGCCTTGCGAAACTGCGGACGATAGCAAAGCAACCAGCCTGGCGAATGGCGCTGATGCGGTTGGCGAATGGCGCGTTCGCTGTCGATTTGGTCGAGCAAGCCAAGGACCCAACCCTGCGGCGTGTGTTTGGCGATGCGAAGCCAACGCCTGACGCTATTTGCCGGCGGAGCAAAGCGCGTGACTGCCGACGTCAATTTTTTGCGGGGTGCGGACATCCGATCCTACCGTGCAGGTTTGGTCGATTCCGCGACGCTGCCGTTAGTATACCGAAATTGCCCGTTAAAATGGGCGCCTTGTCGATGGCCGCCCACGATGCGTAACTTGAAGCTCGGAATCGACACGCCACGAAGAACCACGGAAGACCATGTCGCAGAAATACATCTACCAAATCTCCGGCCTCACCAAGAAATTCGGCCAACGCGAAGTTCTGAAAGACATCTGGCTCGCCTTCTACCCCGGCGCCAAGATCGGCGTGCTAGGGCGCAATGGCTCCGGCAAGAGCACGCTGCTGCGGATCATGGCCGGCAAGGAGAAGGATTTTGACGGCGAGGCGACGCTCACCGAAGGGTTCACCGTCGGCCTCTTGGAGCAGGAGCCACAGCTCAACCCCCAGAAGGACGTCCGTGGCAACATCGAAGAAGCCGTCGCCGGGACGCGGGCGTTGCTCGAAGAGTTCGAGGCAATCGGCGAGAAGTACGGCGAGGTGGCCGACGACCCCAACGCCATGGAACGGCTCATGAATCGGCAGGCGGCGCTGCAGGACAAGATCGACGCCGCAAACGCCTGGGAGCTCGACCGGCAGATCGAAATCGCCATGGACGCGATGAATCTGCCGCCGGGCGACGCCGACGTCACGAAATTGTCCGGCGGCGAAAAGCGCCGCGTCGCCCTCTGCAAGATCTTACTCGAGAAGCCGGATCTGCTCCTGCTCGATGAGCCGACCAATCACCTCGACGCCGAGAGCGTCGCGTGGCTCGAGCGGCACCTCAAGGAGTACGAAGGCACGATCGTCGCCGTGACGCACGATCGCTATTTCCTCGACAACGCGGCGAGCTGGATTCTGGAGCTCGACCGCGGCCGCGGCATTCCGTGGGAAGGCAACTACTCGTCGTGGCTGGAACAGAAGCGCAAGCGGCTCGAGCTGGAAGAGAAACAGGAGTCGGCCCGGCAGCGCACACTGGCCCGCGAGCTGGAGTGGGTCCGCTCGTCGCCCAAGGCGCGGCAGGCCAAGAGCAAAGCCCGCGTGGCGGCTTACGAGAAAATGGCGGCCGAGCAGTTCGAGGATCGGCCGGAGGAACTGGAAATCCAGATCCCGCCCGGCAAGCGGCTCGGCGACCGCGTGATCGAAGCGGTCAATCTCGGCAAGTCGTACGGCGATCGCGTGATTTTCGAGAACGTCAACTTCCGGCTGCCGCCAGGCGGGATCGTCGGCATCATCGGCCCCAACGGCGCCGGCAAGACGACGCTCCTGCGGATGCTGATGGGCCAGGAGAATCCGGACCAGGGAAAATTGCTGATCGGCGACACCGTCGAACTCGGCTACGTCGACCAATCGCGCGACGATCTGCAAGCTGACACCACCGTGTACCAAGAGATCTCCGGCGGCCACGACACGATCGAAATGGGCGGCCGGAAGCTCAACTCGCGGGCGTATGTGGCTCGGTTCCAGTTCACGGGGACCGACCAGCAAAAGAAAGTCGGCGTCCTGTCGGGCGGCGAGCGGAACCGGGTGCATCTGGCGAAGTTGCTGCGGCGGGGGTCCAACGTGCTGCTGCTCGACGAACCGACGAACGACCTCGACGTCGACACGCTGCGGGCGCTGGAGGAAGCGGTCGCGAACTTTGCGGGGTGCGCCGTCGTCGTGAGCCACGACCGCTGGTTCCTCGATCGCCTGGCCACGCATATCCTGGCGTTCGAGGGGGATGGCTACGTCCACTGGTGCGAAGGCAACTTCGACGCCTACGAAACGCAGCGCCGCGAGCGGCTCGGCGTGGAGGCTGACGAGCCGCACCGCTTCCGGTATAAGAAATTGCAACAGACGTGACCCATTTAGCCCCCGGTCACCTCCATAACGGATGTGACCGGGGGGCTAACTACGGACCATCAAACCCATGAGCATCACGCGCGTCGGATCCACGAAGAAGTTCGCCGAGGGCTGGGACGGCATTTTCAGCGGCAGGCCGGGCAAGGCGCCTGCCAAGAAATCGCCCGCGAAGAAGACCACTGCGAAGAAGAAGGCAGCTAAGAAGCCGGCGAAGAAGGTGGCCAAGAACGCGGCGCCCGCGCCAGCCGCTCGATTCAACAAGAAGAGGCCCAAGCCCGCCAAGGCCGTCGCCAAAAGCAACGGCCCAGGCGACGCCGAAACCAAGAAATCGGCGGCGAAGCGCAAGGGCAAGACGCGCACCAAGCGGCCCAAGCCGGAGTTGCACCAAATGGAGCTATTCTAGCCGCGGCGCGTCGGCTTACGCGCGGCTCAGGTACGCTCCCGTCCGCGTGTCGACCTTGATCGTCTCCTCCTGCTTCAGATATTCGGGCACGTGGATGACCAGTCCCGTTTCGAGCTTGGCGGGCTTGGTGCGAGAAGTGGCCGAGTTGCCTTTCACGCCTGGATCGCACTCGACGATCTTGAGCACCACGGCCGCAGGAAGCTGCAGACCCACGCACTCGCCGTCGTAAATCAGGGCGAACATCCCCTCGAGCCCTTCGGTGATGTACGGCGCCTCGTCCGCCACGTCGCCCAACGGCAGCGCGTACTGGTTGTAGTCCTGCTGGTCGAGCAGGTGGATGTGCTCCTGGTCGGCGTACATGAGCGACACGGCGCGCTTCTCGAAGTCGGCGTCGTGAAAGTTGTCCGTGCCCTTGCACGTGAGGTCGACCTTTTGCTTGGTCACCAAATGGCGGGCGCGAAACTTGTAGAGCGTCGTCCCGCCGCGGGCCGAGGGGGACTGGACGGTGACCGACTCGATCGCCAGCGGCGCGTCGTTGTGCTTGATGATCGCGCCGGGCTTGAGATCTTTAGCGAGCATGGAGACAAATGGGGAAGGCGGAATGGTGAATGGGGACGGACGAGTTTATGCCAGGCGGCGCTAAGGGAACAGGGCGGGGATGATTGCTTCCCCATCCCCCAATCAATACTCCCCATTTCTCACACGACTTCCCCCGCGGCGGGGTCAAACGCCAAGCCGCGGGTGAGCTTTGACAGCGTTTCGACGACGGTCAACAGGCATGTGGGGTCGAACGCTTCCATGGCTGCTTCCTCGTCGTAGTCGTCGCCTGCGTCGTCTTCGAACGATGGCTCGTCGAAGTCATCGTCGTACTCGTCGCGCTGGCGATCCGCCGCGCCGTCGGCCGGCTTCTTTTTCGGCTGCAAGGCGCCGGCTTGCACGCGCTCGAAGTGGGCTACGTCGAGCCGCGCGTCGGACGCCACCATTTGCTGAAGCTGCGATGCAGTGAGCTGTTTCTTGAGTTGCTTGGCCCACTCGAGATTCTGCTCGATGACCGCGTCGCCCACCTCGTAGCTCACCTCGACCGCCGCATGGTCCTCAGGCGACTGGACCAGCAGCGATGCAAACAGTCCGTCGTCGTCGGCCGCGAGGTTTTCGAGCTTCAACCGCGGATCGGCCTCCGAGAGGGCGTGCTCCACCTGGGCGAGCGTCGGCCGCCGCTTGTGCGGGAAGACGATGAAATAGGTCTCCAGCCAGAACAGTTCGTCGCCCTTGGGCACGGAGGCCTTGCCGCCGTGCGGGGGTTTGCGAGCCATGGCCGACTCCTTTCTGAACTGCTGCGGCGCCGCGATTCACCACGCGGGGTCATCGCCCTCGGCGTCTTCGGGCATCTCGCCCTGCCATTCCTCGAGATACTTTAACATTTTATCGCGTTCTTCGGCCTTTGCCCAAACGGATTCGCCCTGTTCGAGGCGAATCTCGTAGAAGCCCTCGCGCAGACACTGATCGTCGCCGCAGAAGTGCGGCGTCGCGGCAACCCACATCACGCGGTACAGCGGCACGTACTTATCGTCGACAACGCAAAAGACGGACACGGCGGGCAGTTCCTTACGCTTGTCCCAGTTCGATCGACCGCTTGGCGGCCGCTTCCACGGCGGCACGAAATGCCGCGGCGCCCTCGGCGCGTTTCAACGCGTCGAGCCCCGCGAGCGTCGTGCCGCCGGGACTCGTGACCTGGTCGCGCAGCTCCGCGGGCGAGAGCCCTGTGGCGGCGAGCATCGACGCGGCGCCCACGGCCGTCTGCGCCGCCAGCTCCAGGGCCAACTCCGGCGGCAGCCCCATCGCAGCGCCGCCCTCGGCCAACGCTTCGATCACGGTGTAAATGAACGCCGGGCCGGAACCCGACAACCCGGTAACGGCGTCGAGTTGCGGCTCGGCGACTTCGTAGGCCTTGCCGACGCTGGTCAGCAGCCGCTCGACCGTCGCGGCGTCGGCGGCTGTCGCCGCGGCGCCGCGGCTGTAGCAACTGGCCCCCAGGCCGATGAGGCAGGGCGTATTCGGCATGACGCGCACGAGCCGCGTCCCCGCCGGCAGCGATTGACTCAGCCGGGCGAGTGTGACGCCAGCGGCGATCGAGATCACCAGATGACGCGGCTCGACCACCTCGCGGACGTCGGCGAGCACGGCCGCCATCATCTGCGGCTTGACCGCGAGCACGACCGTGCTGCTGTCGGCCAGCACGGCGATATTATTGGCCGTGGCGTTGGCGCCGGGAACGTCGTGCTGAAACTTACGGCGAGCGGCGTCGCTGGGGTCGCTTGCTAGCACGCCGTAGGCCGGCACGAGGCCCGCCTCGACGCACCCGCGCGCGAGGGCGGTCGCCATGCGGCCGGCGCCGAGGAAGCCGAGTTTCATTGTCTCTGCCATGCGATGACGGCTAACACGTGATCGAGACTGGGAACGACGGCCGCCATCCTATTTTATGGGGGCGGGGCGGACAATTGGCACGCCAGGTTGAGCGGCGCGAACCGGCCTGGACGCGGCGACGGCAATTTGGAACACTTCGCCCCCGCTTTTCCTCCGCAAGTCCACCGATCTACCAAAATTGGGGAACGCACCGTTTCCGAGGACTTCGACATGACTGTCGCACGCGTTCTGTGGGCCGCCGTTTTCCTGATCGCCGCATTGCCACGTCCTTCCGCGGCGCAGTCGGCGCCGTCCGCCGCGACGACGCCCACGGCCGAAGCCACCGCCTCGCCGTGGGGCTGGCTCAAAATGCCGAAGATCACGATGCCCAAGATCGAGATGCCGAAGATGCCCGCCGATCCATTGGCTCCGATCAAGACCAGCGCTCGCAAAGTGGGCGACGGTACGAAGCGCGCCTGGGAAGGCACGAAGGAACTGTTCACCTTCGGCGGCTCGAAGACGGACCAACCGGTGGCCCGCACGGCTTCGGCCGCGGAGCCGCCGTCGATGTGGAAGCGGATGTTCGGCGCCGAAGAGCAACCGCGTGAGCCGCAAAGCGTGGCTGAGTGGATGAATCAACCGCGACTCGATCCGTGACGCCGATGAACCCCCGTTGCCCGCGACTCGCCGCAATTTGCCGTTCACGAAGCGGTAGGTTTCTGCGCGCTCCGCTCATCGCGCTCGTCGCCGCCCTGGCGTGCACCGGCTGCCAAAGCATTCTCCCCACGGCGCTCCCCACGAGTTTCGCCCTACGCGAAGACGCCAAAATCGCCAAGCAAGCCAAGGCGGACGGCTTTCCCTCGCCGTCCGATGTGGGGCTGACGGCGCCAACCGCCGTGCCCTGACGCGACGGCCGCCCACGGCCGAGGCGATAGACGCCCGGCGCCGCGAAAGCGCATAATCGGCGGCGTTGTCTCTCGACGCCTCTTGGTGGTACGCGACTCGCGATGAAGATTGAATCCCGCCTGCCGCAGCTTCCGTCGTTGGGCGAGCTGCTGGAACACCCGCGCGTAAAGGTCCTGGTCCAGCGGATCAACCGGTCGACGCTCGCCCAGCGCGCCGGAGGGTTTCTCGAAGAGATGCGCGCCTCGCTGGCGGAGCGCGCCGGCCGCGTCGAAATGCCGTCGCTCACGCATCTGGCCGAGCGGCTCGCGCGACGCCTGTTGGGCGAGCCCGCGGCGGGCGGACCAGTGATCAACGCGACAGGACTCGTGCTGGGCGACAGCGTGCTGGCCCCCCCGCTGGCCGAGCCGGCGCTGCACGCGATGATCCAAATGGCGGGCGAGTACCACCGCCGCGACTCCGCGCTAGGCCAAGCCGCGGAGCGGGGACTCGCCGAGCTCGCTGGCGGCGAAGCGGCGTACCTCACTAGCACGTTCGAGGGCGCCGTCACGCTCGCCGCCGCGGCGACGGCCGGAAATCGCGAGTTGCTCGTTTGCGGCGACGCGACAGCGGCCAGCCCACTCGACTGGCCGTGGATAGCCGCCCGTGCGGGGGCCGCCCTGTCCATTTCCCCTCTGGCTCCCTCCCCCTTGTGGGGAGGGGCGGGGAGGGGGGAGCAGCGTGGACTAAGCGCCATCTTGCGAGCACCGGAAGCCGATGATCCGGAGTCTGGCGTCAGTCTGGCATCGCTTGCCGAGCAGGCCCAATCGCTGGACGCCTGCCTCATCGACGTGGCGCCAGTCGCCGGCACGATGAACCCGCGGGACTACGGCGTCCCGTCGGTCGCCACGGTTGGGGAACGACTTGCCGCGGGCGCCGACCTGGTCGTCGCCGACGGCGCCGGATTGCTCGGCGGCCCGGCAAGCGGCGTCATTGTGGGCCGCCATCGTTTTGTCGAGCAGCTTGCGCAGCACCCGCTGGCGTCGCTATTGGCAATGGATCCGCTCGCTGTCGCGGCGCTGGAGGCGGTCTTGCGGATGTATCGCGACGACGCATCCGCACCCGTGGTTTACCAGTTGCCGGCTTGGCAACTGTTGTCGACGCCGTTGGCTAATCTCGAACTGCGCGCCTCGCGGCTCGCCGCGCTCATGAGTGAAAGCCGGGCCGTCGCCATGGCCGCCGCTCGTGAAGTTGAGTCGACGTGGCGTCGCTGGGGCCGCCGCACGTGGACCGCCAAATCGTGGGTGGTCGAGCTACATCCCGCAGAGGGCGACGCCGCGGCGCTGGAGTCAAAACTGGCCCACGGACCCTACGCAATCGCCGCTCGCCAGGAGGATGGGGTTGTGCAATTGGACCTCCGCACGGTCTTTCCACGGTGGGACCAGCAGCTCGTCGCCGCCGTCGACCGCGTCGCCCCTCGCGATTGACGCCTTTGCCGTCGGATCGCCGGGTCGCCGGTGGCGGGCATCAATCAATCTGAGGCCAAGGGCGTCGCGTTCGCCCCAAGTGACAGAACCGTTACTTGAGCTGTCGCGTAGCAAGGCATAGTCGACGCCGAGCCGAAAACACCGAGCGAACAGCGCCGGCGGTGGCTGGTTATACTGAACGGAGAACACCCAGGCCGAAGCCTGGGGAACTGGGCGAATTGCAGCGATCTTGCCGAGTCCAATACCCGGCGATACGATTGCCAAGGCATCCGCCAGGCAACCGCCATCGCGGGCGGCCGTCGCCACGACGGGCCGCCTTTTTTGGCAATTTTGGCAAGTCATTGGCATTGCCGGCGAATCGTCCCTCGCCGTTGCGGCTCGCTCGGGCCTGGAGCCATTGGCTCCGCGAACCGTCTGTCCTACGTCGGATTCATTGGAGAGGCATTGTATGAAACTCGTCGCCTTGGGCGTCCGGCTTGCACGTCGTCAGCGATTCTTGGCAGTTCTTGGACTGGCAGTGGCGTTGGCGGGCGTTGTTGCGCCGCTGGTCCTGGCTCGGCCGGTTGCGCCCAATCTCACGCAACGGCGGATCGCGCTGCTGGTGTCGGCGCTCATGGACCGCAAGCACCTCTCGCAGATGCGGCTCAACGACGAGATCTCGCAACGCGCCTTGGCGCAGTACTTCGAAACCCTGGACCCGATGAAGCTCTACTTCTTCCAGAGCGACGTCGATCAGTTTCAAGCGGAGAGTTCGCGCATCGACGACTACGTCCGCGAGGGCGACGTCGCCCTGGCCAAGCGGATTTTCGACGTGTTCCTGCAACGGGTTAACGAGCGGACGGCCGTGGCCCAGAAGCTGGTCGACGCGCCGCACGACTTTACCGTGGACGAGTCAATGGATCGCGACCCCAAGAAGATCGCGTGGTTCAAGACGGCCGAGGAAGCCGACGAGCGGTGGCGCAAGCGCGTGAAGTACGATTTGCTGCTCCAGGTTTCCGACGACGTGACCGACGAAGAAGCCCGCGAGAAGCTCCACAAGCGGTATCGCAGCATCGACCAGCGCTGGACGCAGACCGACAACGACGAGCTGCTGGAGTTCTTCCTCAGCGCCGTCACGATGAGCTTCGATCCGCATAGCAGCTACATGTCGCCGCGAAGCTTGAGCGACTTTGTCATCCAAATGCGGCTCGAGCTCGATGGCATTGGCGCGTCGTTGGAGTCGAAGTACGGCGAGACCGTCGTGCGGCACATTGTGCCCGGCGGGGCCGCCGACAAGGACAGTCGCCTGAAGGTTGACGACGTGATCACCGGCGTGGCCCAGGGCACGGACGGCGAGTTGGTCGACATCACCGACGTCAAGCTTACTGATGTGGTTCAGCAGATTCGCGGCAAGCCGGGCACCATCGTTCGCCTGGAAGTGAAGACTGCCGGCGGCACCGAGCGCAAGATTTACGACATCGTCCGCGCGCGGATCGAGCTCAAGGACGAAGAGGCCCGCAGCGAGATTCTCGAGCGCGGCCCGCACGGCGAGGACCTCACACCGAAGCCCGCCGATGCCGCGGCGGCGAATACGCTGGCCGGCGAACCCGGCGCCGCCTCGCAACAGCCCACGGGCCAGGTGATCGAGCAAAGCGGCGCCGACGGCGCGAGATTTCGCATCGGCGTCATCAGCCTGCCGAGCTTCTACATGGATATGGAAGGCCGCCGCGAAGGCCGCGAAGACTTCAAGAGCACCACCCGAGACGTGCGGCGGCTGCTGGAGGATTTCCGCGTCAAAGGCGTCGACCTGGTCATTGTCGACCTGCGGTTCAACGGCGGCGGCTCGCTGCCCGAGGCCGTCGACACGACCGGGCTGTTCATCGATCAGGGCCCCGTGGTCCAGGTGAAAGGCCCTACGGGCCAGACCCAGCCGTACCCCGACCAGGATCCGGGCGCCGTGTGGACGGGCCCGCTCGTGGTGCTGACGAACAAGTTTAGCGCCAGCGCCAGCGAGATTTTCGCCGGCGCCATCCAGGACTATGGCCGCGGGATCATCGTCGGCGACCAGTCGACGCACGGCAAGGGCACGGTCCAGCAACTCGAAGAGTTGGGCCGGGTCATCGCCCCGTCGGCGCCGCCGAACTACGGCGCGCTGAAGATGACAATCCAGCAGTTCTACCGTCCCGGCGGCGACAGTACGCAAAGCCGCGGCGTCGTGTCCGACATCGAGCTGCCCTCGCAGATGTCGCATTGGGAAGGCATTGGCGAGTCCGACCTCGACTACGCGCTGAAGTTCGACCGCGTGTTGCCCCTGCAGCACGACAATTACCGCCTGGCGGGTGCGCAAGTGCTCGACGAGCTGCGCAGCCGCTCACTGCAGCGCATTGCGGGCAGCGATTACTTCTCGGCTGAGAAGCATCGCATCGATCGCTATTTGGAGCGGATCAAGGACCCGACGTTGACGCTCAACCGCGAGAAGTTTCTCGCCGAGCGGGCCGAGCTGAACACCGAGAAGGAGCAGGAGGACTTGTTCGACAACCTGCAAGTCAACGACCGGCCGGTGTTCCCCAAGACGCCGTACAACGACGAGGTCGTCGCGATCGCGCTCGACTACCTTGAGCTGCTCGGCGACAGCCGATTGGCGCAGCGGTAATTGATCTTCCCTCCCCCTTGTAGGGAGGGCTAGGGAGGGGAGTGGCTGAATCGATTTCACGTCAGCAACACTTCCTGCCCATCATAGGCCAGCTCGACGTCCGGCGGCAGTTCCGCGTTGGTGGCTTCGTGCTCCAGATCGTGCGACAGGTGTGTGAACAGTGTTCGCTTGGGCCGTAGCTTCTCCACCACGGCCAGCGCCTGGCTCATGCCAAAGTGTGTGACGTGCGGCTGCCGCCGCAGGCAGTCGAGGATCAGCACGTCGAGCCCCGCGAGCAGCTCCATGCTTTCGGGCGGGATGCCGCTGGTGTCGGTGCAGTACGCGACGTTTCCGAAGCGGAAACCCAGCACGGGCGTGTGCGGGCCGTGCTCCAGCCGCAGGGGGATCACGCGGGCGCCCAGCACGTCGAACGGCTCCAGGGAAATGGTTCGCGGGGCCAATTGCGGAATGGCTCCGGGGTGCAGCCGCTCGCCCGACTGGAATGCGTAGTCGAACGACGTGCGTATCCGGTGCTCGACAATCGGCTCGCAATACAGCGGCACGGGTCCGCCGAGGTAAAACTGCATGAGCCGCAGGTCGTCGAGCCCAAAGATGTGGTCGGCGTGCTCATGGGTGTAGAGCACCGCGTGGACGACGCCAATCCCCTCGCGAAGGAGTTGCTCCCGCAGGTCCGGCGGCGTGTCGACCAGAAGATTTCCGCCGGGCAGCCCCAACGCCAAGCCACACCGCGTGCGGCGGTTCTTGGGGTTGGCGCTGGTGCACACCGGGCAACCGCAGCCGATCGCCGGCACGCCCACGCTGGTGCCAGAACCCAGGATGACCATGCGGCCCCGGATGTCGCGGCTGACGGGAAGGCGAGACACGCGGCAAACACTCGGCGGCAAGAGGGCAGGGCGGCGGCGAACGTAGAGTTTATCACGCGCTTCCGGCGTGCGACAACTTGGCGAGCCGCTGCAGCAAGTCGCTGGCGGCGCCGGAGTCGATCGACTCCGCGGCGCGCCGGGCAGCGTCGCGAGGCGCTAGTTCGGCGTTGAATGCGATCAGTCCCGCTGCGGCGTTGAGCACCACGATGTCGCGCGCCGGACCTCGCTTGCCTGCCAGCACGTTGCGCACTTTGGCGGCGCTCTCGGCGGGGCTCGCCACGCGCAATGAATCGAGCGGGGCCGACGCCAGTCCGAACTGCTCGGGTTGAAACTCGCGCTCGCGCTCGTGCCCGGCGGCGACTTCGGTGACGTGCGTCGCGCCGGAGAGCGTCACTTCGCCGAGGCCATCGGCGCCGCTCACGACGAGAGCGCGCAGTGTTCCCAGCAGTCGAAGCGAAGAGGCAAGCAGGGGGCGGAGCTCCGGGCGCCCGGCGCCGAGGAGCTGATGCGATGCGCCCGCGGGGTTCGACAGCGGGCCGAGGATGTTGAAGATCGTGCGAATGCCCAACGCCTTTCGCACAGCAGCTACGTGCCGCATAGCCGGGTGCATCCGCGGGGCGAAGCAGAAGCACACGCCAAGATCGTCGAGGCATCGCTCGACCTGCGGGATCGTGGCATCGATGTTCACGCCCAATTCCGCAAGCACGTCGGCCGAGCCGCTGCGGCTGGTGACGCTGCGATTGCCGTGCTTGGCCACGGGGACGCCGGCCGCAGCGATGACCAGCGCCGCCGTGGTGCTCACGTTGAACAGCTCGCTCCCGCCGCCGCCGGTGCCGCAGGTGTCCAGGAGTTGCTCGTATCGGCTGCGGATCGGCATCATGTGCGCCCGCATCGCGGCGGCGGCGCCGGCGACCTCCTCCGCAGTTTCCCCTTTGGCGGCCAGGGCCGTGAGAAACAGACCCATCGATCCCTCGTCGACCTGGCCCGACATGATGTGGGTCATCGCTGCGGTCATGGCCGCGCGGTCGAGATCTTCGCCGCCGCTAACGCAGCCGAGCAGGTTGGTGAAGGATTGAGGCATGACGACTTGCAAGGCGGCAGCGGCGCGTGGCTCGAGTCAGAATTCTAGCGACGCGGCCGCTGGGTTGTTAGCACCGGGGCGCCGCGCTAAAATAGGGACTCATCCGCTCGCGCGGCACGCCTTCTCGGCACGAGGCCCATGGCACGCAAAGTCATCCTGGACGTGGACCCCGGCGTCGGCGATGCGCTGGCAATTTGCCTGGCGCTGGCCGCACCGGAGCTGGAGGTGGTTGCCGTCACTGCCACGGGCGGCAACGTGGCGCCCCGTCAGGCCAGCCGCAATGTCCAGGCGATTATCGAGCACCTCGACCCGCCGCGGTGGCCGCGGATTGGCTTTGCCCACGAAGACCAGCCGCTACGGACCGACGGCCGCGAGCTGTGGGGCGTCGACGGCTTCTGCGGCGCCGAGCTCGGCATGGTCGAGCTCCACCAGCAGCACCCGTCGACTAAGGTGTTTTCCGAAGAGATTCGCGCCGCCCCCGGCGAGGTGACAATCATCGCTGGCGGCCCGTTAAGCAACATCGCGGCGCTCCTGCAGCGCGAGGCCGACATCGCGATGCTGATCGGCCACTTGATCATTGTCGGCGGCACGCTCGAAGGCCCCGGCGACGTCACCGCGGCGGCCGAGTTTAACGTGTACTGCGACGCCGAGGCGGCCCAGCGCGTGTTTCGCTCGTCGGCGACCAAGACGCTGCTGCCCCGGGACGTGACCAGCCGCGCAGCCATGACGTTCGACCTGCTCAACCAACTTCCGGACGAATCGACCGGACTCGGCCGTGTGCTGCGGGCCCTGTTGCCCGGGGCGTTTCAGTCGTACCGCCAGCGGCTGGGGCTCGAAGGGATGTATGTGCCGGAGGCTGTCGCGGTTGCCGCGGCCATCCATCCGGAACTGCTGACGACGGAATCCTGGCCGTGCGACGTCGAGACGGAGGGCGTGCTCACGCACGGCGCCACAGTGATTGACCGTCGCCGCCACATGCTGGAGCGCGGCGCCATGGACGTGGTGGTGAAGCTCGACGCGCGCGGGGCCGTCGATTGCATCCGCCGCGGATTGTCGACGCCCTAGCGCGTCGGCGCCGTGCCCGCCGCCGGGGCGAAATCCGCCATCCGGCCGATTATGCCGTGTAGCGTGAGGAACTGCCCATCGCGGAGCACGACCAGCTCGATCTCGCGCCCGACTTCCGAGAGCTTGACCAGGCTGATGAGGTGCTGGTCGTTCTCGACCGGCGTGCCGTTGAATCGCAGGACGATGTCGCTGGCGTGAATGCCCGCTTGGTCTGCCGGCGACCCCTGCGTCACGTTCGTGATGCGGGCGCCCGTGAGCCGCGGCAGGCCCGCGAACCGCGCCGCGCGGGCGTCGAACCGGGCGTCGAGCAAAACGCCGATGAAGCCGTAGTCGACGCGGCCAGTCTCGACCAGTTGTCGAGCGATGCTCACAGCAACGTTGATGGGGATCGAGAACCCGATGCCGTCGTTACCTCCGGAGTTGCTGGCGATGGCCGTGTTGAGTCCGATCACCTCGCCCCGCAGGTTCACCAGCGGGCCGCCGCTGTTGCCGGGGTTGATCGCCGCGTCGGTCTGCAGGAAATTCTGCAGGCCGATCCCGCCGTCGTCGAGGTCGAGATTCGTGCGGCCCTTCCCGCTGATGATGCCGCGGGTCACGCTCTGCCGCAGATTGAACGGGCTGCCGAACGCCATCACGATGTCGCCGATGGCCACCTCGTCGCTATTGCCGATCCGCGCGGGCACGAGCTCGTCGGCGTCGACCTCCAGCACGGCGACGTCGGTGTTCTGGTCGTCGTGGACGCGGGCGGGGTTCACCTGCCGCCCATCGCCGAGCTCCAGCCGAATGTTGTCGATGTTCGAGTGGCGCACCACATGACGGTTGGTGAGCACGTAGTCCCGCTGGCCGATTCGTACGACGATCCCCGAGCCGGCCTCCTCCACCTCGCGGCCGAGTCGGTACTCTTCCAGCGGCGTGGCTTCGATATGCACGACGGACGGGGATACGAGATTGACGACGCGCTTGTAGATGCTCAGCTCGCGGTCCATCGCGTCAACGTCGCGCTGCAGGTCCGCGAACATGCGTTCGCGGTCGGACTGGCTGAACGAAATGGGCGCCGCAGACTGCTGGGCAAGGGCGGGAAGCGTCCCATAAGTGAAGATCGCCGCACACACAGCCAGCGCGGCGACAAAAGGCGTCCGGACCATCAAACGGAGGCTCCCTGGCGGGCGCAACTGGCGGATCTATGAACCGTCAATGATACCACGCCGACAGGGCCGTTGGCGAAGTGAGCGAATTGAGGGGAGTGATACCGTTTGCGTCGCCGCGTCACTGTCATTCCGAGGTCTTCCGAGGAATCCGGCCGGAACCCTCGGCGGACCTCGGGGTGACAAAGCAAACGGTATCACTACCGAATTGAGCCGGAAGCCGGCGGCGTGAGAACCGCTGCGACGGGGCTCAGGAGGCCTCAAGGTCGCTGAACGATACGTCCATATCGAGGCCGCCGTCGAGCACCCGGCTCCAGTCGCCCGCATAGGCGCCTCCGGCGCCTGCCTGCTCCGAGGCCCGCTGGCACTCGATGCACGTCGCGGCGTAGGGCAGGGCCGTCAGGCGGGCCAGCGGAATCTTGCCGCTGCAGATTTCGCACACCCCGTAGCTGCCGCTCTTCATCCGCTCCAGGGCGACCTCGATATTCGCCAGTTCGCGGCTCTCGACCTCGGCCAGCTTCGAGCTAATTTCGTCCTGAGCCGCGTCGAGCGCCGCGTCGACCACGTCGCCGCTGGTCTGGTCGCGGAGCGCCTTAAGCAGGCTCAAGTCCCCGGCCAGGGCCCTGCGCAGGGCATCGCGACGTTTGACGAGGAGTTCTCGCATTTTCAGGATCGAATCTTTGCGGGCCATGGTGCTAGTGCCTTCTCTGTAGCGGCGCGACGCCGAGTGTTGCGCACTTGGTGTTCCGGTTGCCGACGCAGGCGTCGCTTGCCTCGTTCTCGGGGTCCGAGCGCCTCGGGTTGCCTTGCTCAAGGGAGACGCCGCCGTGGGTGTTCCGCGGGCCAATGACGGCCATGGTGACGAGCGTCGCGAGCCTCGCCAACCTTCCCCAAATTGGGGGGCCGTTTGGCTCGCACCGTAACTATAGTACGCACCTCGCAAAAAAAAGGTCTGTCTCGGCAGTGCGAATTCGGCGCCGCCCTCTTGTCCGTCCTCCTCGGGCCTATCGTCCGAGAATATAAGGGGTTGCGTTGGCCCTGTCGTCCCGCGTCTTGGTCGGCGATCGGTGCCGCTGCGCGCCCCAAGGCGGACACGGATGGTGGCCGTGGGAATTCTTGGCGCACGCCTTGCTGCGCCCCCGCGCCACCGCCGGGCTCATCGCAGTTCGATAAATCGGCCAATTTTCGCGCCGCGTGCAATCGAACTTTGCGAATTCTTCCGAATATGCCGGCTTCGTTGCCTCCCTGAGGCCACGGATCGCCGCTGGCGCCAGCGATCGTCCGCTCCGTCCGCCAAAGGGCCTCCCGAGGCGGGGTAGACCCCAAATTGAGCTACCCTTTTCTATCGCAATTCGCGGGAAACCCTGCCCGACACCCCGACGCTGACCGTGCGATGACCACCCTGATTGCGCCCGATGAGCTCCGCCGCCCGGCGGTCGACGCGCCCGGTGCGCCGAGGCTGCGGGTGCGCCGGGCTGGTCGGGTCGAGCAGACGATCCCACTGGATGCGGGGAAGTTGACCATCGGTTCCAGCCCGCGATGCCAGATTCGCCTGCCCGCAGAGGACGCCCGCCCACTGCAGTGCGTCATCTCGCTTGAAGCCGGCGTCGCGGTCGCCACGCGCTGGGCTGCCGGGGTGGTGCTCAACGGACGCGAGTTCTCAAAACAGGAACTGCACCGGGACGACCGGCTGGCCATCGGGCCGTGGGAAATTGAGTGGGATCCGCCGGCGACGGAGTCGACGACAGTGCGCGCGACGGACCCTGGCGCAAATACGCCCGCGTCGTCTCCAACGCTCGAACCCGCCATCGGCGCCACGATGCTACTTTCGACGACCGTGGCGTCTACGCCGGCTGCGCCGCCGCGACGCCCGTCGGCGGTCACCAAACTGCTTGTCCTGCCGACTGTGCCGCCGTCTGCGACGCCTCGGCCGGTGACGCCGACGCCGGCCGAGCTGCGACGGCCAGCCGCCAAAACGCAATTGGTCGCCAGCCGCAAGACCGACCCATTCGATCAACCGTTGGGTCCCGCGCCGCCGCCGCCGCTGACCGAAGCTCCGCGGATCGCCTATCCGCCGCACCCCAGTCAAGAGTTCGAGGACCGCCTGGTTGTGGAGCTGTGGGCGGCCAACTTTACTGCGCGGTCGCGGGCCAAGGCGCTCGTCGCCGCCGCCCGTGCGGCACGAGTCCGCGCCGGCAAGTTGGCGACCGCCGTCGAAGCGTTCGAGGTGCAATTGTTGGCGGTTCGTTCTGCTCACGACGCGGAGTCCGTCGAGCGAAGGAATCAACTCGACGCCCTCCGCGCCGAGCTGATTCAGTCGATCTCCGACCGCGACGCCCTCGACGCGGATCTTCAGCAGCTCCGCGCCGTCGTGGAGCGCAGCGCCGCCGATCAGACCGTCGAACTGGAGTCCATCCGCGCCGAAGTGCAGCTCGCAGTGGATGAACGCGACCGGGCCTCGGCGGATTTGGAGCGCGTCGTGGCCGAGCGAGACCGCCTTGCCGGGGAGCTCAACGAACTACGCGCCGCGTCCGAACAGCAGGCCGTGGAGCTTTCGACAAACCTTCAATCGGTTCGCGCCGAAGTACAGCACGCCGTCGCCGAGCGCGACCGCGTGGCTGCGGACCTCGAATTTGTTACCGCCGAGCGCGATCGCCTGGCGGGAGACTTGCACCAACTTCGGGCTGCGACGGATCGCCAAGCTCTCGAGCAATCGGCGAATCTCGAAGCGACCAACGCCGAATTGCAGTCCGCACTCGCGGAACGTGAAAAGCTCGGCGCCAAACTCGAGCTGGCCGTCGCCGAGCGCGGGCGCCTGGCCGCTGAGTTCAACGATTTTCGCGCCGAAGCCGACCGCCTTTCAACCGAGGCCGCAGCCGCCCTCGACGCGGCCCGCCGCGAAGGCGCGGCGGCCGCAGCGGATCGCGACCGCCTGACGGCGGATAAGAACGAGCTCCGTGCAGCAACCGACCGTCAGAGCGCACAACGAACGGCGGACCTCGACGCCGTACGCGGGGAGTTGGAGCGAGCGATTGCCGACCATGAGCGCATGGCCGCGGAACTCCAGGCCGCCACGACCGAGCGCAATCGCGTTGCCGAAGAGCTGGAATCTTGCAAGGCGGCGCTGCGACGGACGCCGCCGCCAGATCCGCGTCTGCAAGCCCTAGCGGAGGCCCGCTCGGTGGACGAGGGCGAAGCCCGGCAATTGCGCGAGCAAATCGACGCGTGGGAACGCCGCCACGTCGAATGGCAGGCAGAGCGTCAGGAGCTTCAGCGCAATCGCGTCGCCGTTGCGGACGAGGCCGCGAAACTTCGCGACGAGGTCGCCGCAAGCGAGGCGCACATCGAGCGGCTCCAAGAACAAATCGCCGCCGCGGACGCCTCCCGCGCAGAGTTCGAACAGCGCTTGGCGGATCAGCAGCAGCAACAGGAACAATGGCTCGCCGACTGCCAAACGCTCCAGCGCAATCACGCCGCGACGTTGTCCGAGTTGACCGCCGAGCGCGATCAGTTGCAGCAACGGTTGGACGAATTGGCGAGTCAACCCGCGCCGCAAGCGCCGACTGCCGCGTCGTGGGCCGCTGGGGAGTCGACGGCCGCCGAAGAGCCTACGCTCCCAACGGCCGCCGTCGAAGCGGCGCCCGACGAGCCGCTGGCGCCTGAGGCCAGCTTCGCGCCAACATCGTTCATCGACAGGTATCGCCACCTGCTGGACGACGAAGGCGTTGACGCCGACGCGATTTCCGAGCCGTCGCTGCGCCATTCGCGGCCGATCCTCGACGACGAGTATCTGTCGCCCGCCAAGGCCGCTGCTGGCGACGGCGACGAAGACTCGGATGAGGCGCTCGAGGCCTACATGTCGAACATGATGCGGCGAGTCCGCTCCAGCACGCCGTCGGTCGGGGCGTCCCATGCTTTTCAAGTCGTCGAGCCAAGCGCCGAAAGCAGCTGGTCGACGCCGATTCCCGACGCGCCGGCCGTCGAAGCCATCGAGATGGAAGTCGACGCCAACGGCATGGAACGCCCGGTGCGCAAACAGCCGATCACGACCGACCTGTCCGCGCTGCGCGACTTGGCCAACGCCTCGGCCCGAACGGCGATCGCTGATTACCGGCAACGGCTACGCTTTGAATCGACATTGACCAAAGCCATCGTCTGCGCGGTCGCGTTGGCGGCGGCGCCGCTGCTGATGCAGCGCGCGACGGGTTTCTCGAGCCTGTGGTTCTGGAGCGGTTCGGCCGCGCTGGTCGTGGCCGCCGGCGCCGGCGTTCTCCTTGTCCGCATGTTCTGGCAGCGATTGTTCGATCGACTCCGGAACCCCTCGGCCATCGCGCCCGCGAAGCCAACCCGCGCCGCAACGGCCATTGTCGCCGCCACGCTCGCCGAAAACGCCGTCCTTGCCGAATCGCTGGACTAGAATCCGCGGGCGGCCTTCACGTCGTCGAAGTCGCGCAGGTGGTAGTCGATGCCGACGAAGTCGAGCACGCGCCGCAACCCGGCCAGGGCCACGCCCATCCCGTCCGGCCCGCTGAAGCCGCCGTATTGCCCGCCGCCCTTGAGGTGCGGCTCCAGATCGAGAATGACGCCCGGAATGCCGCGCCGCGTGAGCCGCTTCTCCAGCGTGGGAATCTCCTTGGCGAAATCCGCCAGGATCATCGCGTAACCGCTATCACCCTGGTCGGCCGGGACGAAGTGCTTGAGAGCGTCCTCGTCGACGTGACCCAGCGGTTTCTCGGAGCGCGGATCGAGATAATCTTTTACGTGCATCCATCCGATGCTCGGTTTCATCACCTGGTACTGCTGAAACGTGGCGAGCGTGTCGTAACCCTGGCAAACGATGTTGGCCCCGTCGAAGATTGTCACGAGGGCCGGATGGTTGACCCGGCGATGGAGCTCCGCGATCAGCTGCCCGGTCTGCCCGACGAGGTTCGCTTCGATCTCCAGCCCAAAGGTCAGGTCGCTGCGGTGGCAAGTCTCGGCGATCTGTGCGAGCTGGTCGGCGGCTTGTGGGACGTACTCCCAAGCGTCGGCGCCCTTGGGGTGATAGAACGAGAACCCGCGGATCAGCTTCGTCTCGAAAGCGTGGGCCAGCTCGCACGCCTTCTTCACGTCGTTGAGATACTTGTCGAACGGCACGAAGCGGTTCTTCGTGCCGTCCTCGACGTCGACGAGCTTCACCTTGCCGATCGGCGAGCCGATCGACGCCACGTTCATGCCGAACTCGTCCTCGGTGTGCCGCAGCTTGGTGATCTCGGCCTTGGTGAGCTCCATGACGTTCTTGACGCCGCCGCCGACGTCGATGAACCGCAGGCTGTAGTACTGCAAGCCCAACGCCGCGAACGCCGCGAACTGCTCGACGGCGGTCTTGTGGATGGCCGACTCGTCGGCGAAGCCGGACAGGATGACGTGGGGCTTGTTGTTCATCATGGTGATCTCGATCGGCCGTCAGACAGCGGCCGCGTATTGCACGGAGACGGTTTCGGTCATGCCGCCGCGGGAGTTGAACGCCGCCTCGACCTTCATCCACCGCGGCGCCAGCATGCCGACCAGATCGTCGAGGATGGCGTTGGTGACGTTCTCGTAAAAAATTCCCTCGTTGCGGAAACTCTGCAGGTAGAACTTCAGGCTCTTGAGCTCGACGCACTTGGCCGCCGGCGTGTAGGTGATCGTAATCGTGCCGAAGTCCGGTTGGCCCGTCTTGGGACACAGCGACGTGAACTCCGGCGCCACGATCTCGATCTTGTAATCGCGGTGCGGGTAGCGGTTCTCGAACGTTTCGAGAAGCTTGCTGAACTCGGTCATCGGCGGCACGCGCTCCTTTCGGCGAACGAGCCATTGTGGCATGATGGAGCAGAGCGGGAAAGGACTCGACAAGCGCTGCGCGCGGCGCCGCCGGACAACCCGCCGGCGTCGATCCGTGGCATAGATCGTCTAAAGTCCTGTGACGGGCTGGGGCCTCATTTCCCGGCAATTCCTCCATAGATGGTCTAATGTCGACGCGGGGTCGCGACCTTCGTTAGCGGGACGCAGTTCGAGCGATGCCGCCCCTTCTGAGATGTTCGAAACGCCTTCCGACAACACGCTGGCCGTTGTTCTGCTTTCCGGCGGGCTCGACTCGGCGACCACGGCGGCAATCGCCCGCGGCGATGGATTTCAGCTCTACGCACTGAGCGTGGATTACGGCCAGCGGCACAGATTTGAGCTTGACGCCGCCCGGCGGGTGGCCGCGTCGCTGGGAGTCGTCGAGCACCAGGTCGCGGCGATCGATTTACGGGCGTTCGGCGGCAGCGCGCTGACCGCCGACGTCGACGTGCCGCGAGATCGCACAGCCGACGAAATGTCCAGCGGCATTCCCGTCACGTACGTCCCGGCGCGGAATACGATCATGCTATCGCTGGCGCTGGGGTTTGCCGAGGCGCGCGGCGCGGCCGACATTTTTATTGGCGTCAACGCGATCGACTACAGCGGCTACCCCGATTGCCGGCCGGAGTTCGTCGCCGCGTTCGAACAGCTCGCCAATCTGGCCACTAAGGCCGGCGTCGAAGGGATGAGCCGTTTTCGCATTCACGCGCCGCTGATTACGATGACTAAGGCCGAGATCATCCGCCGCGGCGTCGAGCTGGGCGTCGACTACGGCCTGACCCACAGTTGCTACGCCCCTGACGCGACCGGAGCCTCCTGCGGCCGGTGCGACTCGTGCCAACTGCGGCTTAAGGGCTTCGCGGAAGCGGGCCTTGCTGACCCTGCGCGCTATCAGAATACGGATTCACCACAGAGGGCACAGAGTTCACAGAGGGAAGTCAAAGGAAATGATATTAACCGAATAAGCGGCGAGATTGTGGATGCGGCGATTGCGGTTCATCGACAACTGGGGCCGGGGCTGTTGGAGTCGGCGTATGAGAGCTGCTTGGCTTTCGAGTTGCGTCAACGAAGGTTGCAGGTTGCACAGCAAGTACCGTTGCCTTTGAACTATGGCGGGCAGGTCATTGGAACTGGATATCGACTTGACCTAGTCGTTGAAGATCTCGTCATCGTTGAAGTTAAGAGCGTTGACAGACTGGCGTCAATCCATGAAGCACAACTCCTGTCCTATCTCAAACTAAGCGGCAAGTCTGTCGGCTTGCTAATAAATTTCAACGTCGAATTGCTGAAGCACGGTCTCAAACGTCTCGCCAATTAGAAGTTGGCCCGTCTCGCGTCCTCTCTCTGTCTTTGTGCCCTCTGTGTCCTCTGTGGTGAATCCCTTCCGATGAGAATCGCCGAGATTTACAAGTCGATCCAGGGTGAAGGGCGGCTCACCGGGGCGCCGAGCGTGTTTGTGCGCGCCAGCGGCTGCAATCTGCGGTGCTGGTTTTGTGATACGCCGTACACGTCCTGGCGGCCTGAGGGGCGCGACTACGCCGTCGACGAGATCGTCGCCGAAGTCGAGGAATGGGACTGCTGGCACGTGGTGATCACCGGCGGCGAGCCGATGCTGTTTGCCGAGTTGATCCCGCTGTGCGCTGAACTGCGACGCCGCGGCCGGCATATCACGATCGAGACCGCCGGGACTCTGCACCTGGACGTGGCGTGCGACCTAATGTCGATCAGCCCGAAACTGGCCGGGAGCGCGCCGTCGGCCCAACATCCGCGGTGGCGGCGCCGGCATCAGCGGCAGCGACACCGGCCCGAGGTGATCGCCCGCCTGATTGCCGCGTACGACTACCAACTGAAGTTCGTCATTGACCGCCCGGGCGAGATTGACGAGGTCGTCGCCTATCTCGGCGAGTTTCCTCAGGTTGCCGCGGAGCGCGTCTTGCTCATGCCGCAGGGCCGCACGGCGGATGAAGTTGCGCGCCGCGCCGAGTGGATCCAAGCCGAGTGCGCGACCCATGGCTGGACCTACTGCCCGCGGCGGCAACTCGAGTGGTTCGGGCCGGTGCGCCGCACTTAAAGTCGATTCGGAGATTTGAGCGGCACGTCCAAGTTTTTGCGGGACGTGTGGGCCCTCCGACGTATCGAAAAACGCATCGGGGTGTCTCGCCTCAGTGCTTAAGCGAAGACGCCGAAGCCAGGCTTAGAAGGCGTATCCCGGGCGAATCTAGGGACTGAAAACTCCCCTCGTTTACCACGCTTTCGAAGGACTGCCTACGCGGCGCGACCTCCTCTCATAGGTTCACACAGAAAGAGGAGGCCGTGATCGAGGGGGCTCCCTCACGTGCGGCCCTCTCCCAAGGGAGAGGGGGCCGGAGGAAGAATGATTCACGGGGGCGGCGCCTTCGGCTCTGCCCCAGCCATCCACCCGTAGGCGCACTCGGTCTCACGACCCGGGGCGCCAGCGGTGTTGCCCCCTGAGCAGCTTAACCGGTACAGTACGGCGTATCTCGCCGCGTTTCGCGGAGTCGCGCCGTACCTGCCAAGGAGCCTCAGCGTGTTTGTTTGCGCGTCAACGGATTGCTTTCCCGACTTGCCGAAGGATGAGATCCTGCCGACGTTGGTCGATCTGGAATTCACGGCCGTCGAGTTGCCGGTGCGCGAGGGCGCCCGGGCGTGGTGCTCGCCGTCGCTGGTGGCCGAGAGCCTGGAGCAGGCCGTCGAGGCGTTCCGCAACACGCACCGGCTGACGATTGCCGCGCTGGCGGTGGAGCCGTCGGGCGCCGCCGCCGGGTACTATCAGCAGTTCGCCGCGTGCTGCAAGCTGGCCAAGGCGCTCCGGGTGGTGCCGCTGGTGGTGCCCGCCGCGGAGCTGGGCACGCCGTTTAACGAGGAGATCGAGCGGCTTCGCGAGTTGGTGCGCATCGCGTCGCTCGAAGGGTGCCAGGTGGCGCTTCGCACCGAGATCGGTTGCATGACCGAAGACCCGGATACGGCCGTCGTGTTGTGCAACAACGTGAAGGGTCTGGGGCTCACGCTCGATCCGAGCCACTACATCGCTGGCCCCCGGCAGGGGCGCGATTTCTCAAAGGTGATGCCCTACGTGTACCACCTGCGACTCCGCGATTCGACCAAGAGCAAGCTGCACGTCCGCGTGGGGCAGGGCGAAGTGGACTATGGCAAACTTCTCAGCCAGCTTGAGAAGGTGGGCTACAACCGGGCCCTGTCGATCGATATGCCCCCGCTGGAAGGATTTGACCACCGGGCGGAAATGCGAAAAATTCGACTTCTCCTCGAAAGCTTGCTCTAGCGTTTCCCGTAGGGGAAACTCGAAGATACGGGCGGTGTTTTATCGGCAGGGGCCAAGGAGCCCCCGACCGTCCAGCATGGCGGCGCGCAACGCCGGCTTGAGGATCGCCGCATTCGGATCACCAAGGCGGGCGGATCATCAAGCCGAGGGGTTTCACCAAGGCGGGCATGGCATGCCCGGTTTTCCGCGCCGCGTCTGGCTGCGGTCCTCGGAAAAAGGGCCATCGGAAAAGCGTTTGGCGATTAGCGACTCCACTGCCGAGCGGTTCACGGCTCACGATCCCGACGTGCGGCTCATGCTGCGCGTGCGCGACGACGACGCCGAGGCGTTCGAGGAGTTGGTGCTGCGCTACCAAAATCGGCTGGTGTCGCTGCTGGCGCACTTAACGGGCCGCCGCGACATGGCCGAGGACCTGGCTCAAGATGTTTTTCTGCGCATTTACCGTGCGCGTAAGCGATATTTGCCGGGGTCGAAGTTTTCCACCTGGTTGTTCACGATCGCCCACAACGTGGCGTCGAACGCCCAGCGGACATTGGCCCGCCGCCGCGAGGTGCACCTGACTCCCAAGGCCGCCAACGAGTCGGGGGGCAATCCGCTCGACGCCGCGGCAATTGCCAAGAGCGGATTCCAGCCCTCGCGGCAGCTCGACAACACCGAGCTCCGCGAGGTGGTGAAGCTCGCCATTGCAACGCTCAACGACCGGCAGCGCGAAGCCGTGTTGCTCAACAAATTCGAACACCTGAGCTACGAGGAGATCGCGGGCGTGATGCAGATGAGCCCCTCCGCGGTCAAGTCGCTGTTGACCCGCGCGCGGGCGAACCTGCGTGACATTTTGGAGCCCTATCTTCAGCAGGGAGTCAAGGCCGAAGCGATTCGCAGTTAGATCGTTAGCCGTTGAGTCATATCCCAGAACGTCATGTCCCAGAACCACGACGCCCACGATCAGCAACTCGAGGAGATCGTCGCCTATCTTGACGGCGAACTCTCCGGCGATGAGTGTGCGCGCGTCGAACGGCGACTGGCCTCCGACGAGGACTTTCGGCAGCAACTCCAGAGCATCGACCGGGCGTGGACGGTCCTGGACGAATTGCCGATGACGACGGTCGATGATCGGTTCTCGCGGACGACGCTGTCGATGGTCGTCGAAGTCGCGGCCGAGGAACTTCAGGCCAAGACGCGGGCCCTGCCAATGGCCCGGCGGCGGCGGTGGCTGGCGACCACGTTTGGCGCCCTGACGGCCGCGGCCCTGGGATTTCTCGTCTTCCGCGTGGCGTGGCCGAATCCCAACCAATCGCTCCTGGCCGATCTGGCGGTCATCGACAACGTCGACATCTACAGCCAGTTCAAGGACATCGACTTCCTGCAGCGGCTGCACGAGGAACTTGGCGACGAGTTGGATGAACTCGGCGGAGATCCGAAGGAGCTCGCCGCACGCCAGAAGCACTTCGCGGCGATCGCGACTCCCGAAGGCGGGAAGGAATGGCTTGCCACGTTGGACGACGAGCAACGGGCCAGCGTTCGCGCCAAGTTCAATCGGTTTCGGGAGCTGGACGAAAAAGAACAGCGCCGCTTGCGCGACCTGCACGCCGAGGTGACCGCGGCGGTCGACGCCGACGAGCTGGAGCGAACGATGCTGGCCTACCAGCAATGGCTCACGTCGCTGCCGCCGGTTCGACAATTTGAGCTACGAAATATCGACGACGCGGGCGACCGCATCGCGCAAATCGAGCACTGGGCGAGCGAGATGCGCGACGACGAACTGCTGACGCTCACCGAGGACGAGTTGCGGCGCTTTTTCCAAGACACGCGCCGCGCGATCGTCGAGCTCAGCCGATCGGCCTCACGCAACGATTGGGACGCCGAGCGTCGGGGCAATCGCGAATTGATTGCGGCGCTGTTGGGCAAGGACTGGTGGGGCCGTGAACTGGGCGACGAATTTGAAGCGCGACGTTCGCGCCGAGAGTTCTATCGCGCGGTGCTGAATGCCTTGCCGGAACGATCTCGGGCGCGGTTCGATGCGCTGCCGCCCCGCGAGAAGGTCGATCGTTTCCGCACCTGGATGCGGCAGTACACAGCCTGCCAGGGCGAAGTCACGCAGGAGGAACTGGAGCGGTTCTTCGCCGAGGACCTCGACCCCGATACGCAGGCCGAGCTGCTCAGCCTCCAGCCCGGCGAAATGGAAAAGCGGCTCCGCCAGATGTACCGTTGCCCCAACAAAGTCGCCGCCAGGGCCGGCCTGCTTGCGCAGCCCAACGATTCCGGCGGGGACGAGAACGACCGACGTGGCGAGGGGCGCCGGGGCGATGATCGTGACCGCGCCGGCCGACGCGGCGAGCCGGGGCCGCCACGAGAGTATGGTCCGCCGATCGAATTCTTCGGCCCAGGCCGGCGTGGCTTCGACTCCGATCCGCTGGGCCCCCCGGGGCCTCGCGGCGAGCGCGGCGATCCTGGTCCGCGCCGCAATTTCGGCGGCCCCGGCGGGCCGCCGCCACGGGATTGATCGCCGCGCCAATTGAGAGCCTATCCGAGAATCATCTACGGAAGGGGGACAGTCCCACGCCTGTTCGGCTCGCTAGTTGCCGTGTGGCTCGCTGTCGAGTCGGCGTGTGCATTTCTGGGTGGGCGTGGAGCCGTCGCGGCGCTGAGCAGGAGGGTGAGCGTCGGCGGCGTGAGCAGCCGCGCAGCGTCAAACGGGCCGGCGCTCGACGACCAGAGCGGGCCTAGGCGTAGCTGCTGCCGGCGGCATGGATGTCGTTGAATAACGTGAACTGGGCGTGCCAGCGGTCCAGGACAGAGCAGTGATCGGCCTCGCGGCGGGCGCGGAGCACGTGCTTTTCGTCGGAGGGGCCGCTGTTCTTGCCGGTGGTGACGTCCATCCGCGTCGGGACGCCGCGGTCCAGGTCGAAGTGCGTAGGCAGTCGCCAGCCGCTCTTGCCGTCGCCGTGGACGTTCTTGAGGTAGGCCGCCTGGGCGATCGTCGATAAGGTTTTCACCACGCGGCCGTCGACGGCCACGAGCGCCTGCTCCCGGTGCGGCCCGGCCACGCACCGCGCGGGTCGCACCCCCGCGGCCAATTCTCCGATGATCGCCTGCAGGCGCTCGGGATCGAACACGTCGGTCGCTTCGGAGAGCGAGCCCAGCGAAGCCCGGCCGCAGCGGAGCTTCCGCGGCGCGTTTGCAAGGTCGCTGGCCTGCGGCAGGGCCCGCAGCGAGCGGACGCACGGATTGGACAGGAATAACAGCACCAGTGCGCAGTACTGGTCCCTGAAGAGTTGGCGATTACCCGCCTTGTCGCGCCGGCAGCCGACCTCGTGCAGCCGCTCGAACAGCGGCCCAAGCTTGCGGAAATACCTCAGGCCTTGAACGTCTTCCTCACGAATCGGCGGCGTCTCCTCGCGCTGAGCCATCCTCAAAGCATGCGCGATCGATTCCCTTCGCGCAAGTCAATCTGGGTATGCGCAAACGCCGTGCCGAACAGGCGTGATCGCGTCCTCGATTCTAGAAAACACGTACGCGCTATGCGCGATGACCATGACGTCGGCGAGGGTCGATGCCGTCGCCGCGGCGCCGACGACGATTGCTGTATTAGTTATCGCGAATATAGACAATTGTCTAAAGAAGTGATGCCTCACGACCTTGACTATCCAAACCGCCGAGCCGGCAGAGTGGCCATTTGAAACGCTTACGAGCCGCCCGCGGACGCAGGAGGAGATTCGGGCGACAGCGTCACGTCGGACGTTGCCGTCGGTTGCGGCGCGGGCTCGGTCGTCGGCGCGGGGGCCGGCGGATGGCTCTGCGGCGCTCCCTTCGGCGCGAACACCAGCACCATGGCCGAACCCGCGATCACCAGGATCAACCCCGCGAGGAAGAACGGGTCGACTTCGCCCAGGAGTCCTTCGGCGATCGTGGAGGTGAGCGTCGCGACGACGGGCGCGCCGCCAAATACTAGCGGCATCACGTACACGGGCTTGCCGCCGAAGTTGAACGCCATGATGATCCCCAGCGCCCCGATCGCCCCCGCTGCGCCGGCCAGCAGGCTCCATGTTGTTCCCTTGAATGTGAACTGACTCGCCTCGGGACTCATCCGCAAGATGATCGGCGGAATACACACGGCGATCAGAAAGTAGGCCAGCCCCACGCACAACAGCGGCCGTAGCCGGCTGTTTAGCATCGCCGCCTGGCCCTTGTGAAGCGTTGGGCCGTAGGAGCCCCAGCAGAGGGCCACCATGGCAATCGACGCGAGTTGCAGCACGAAGTTCCCCGCCTTCGCTCCAGCAGCTTTCGCGACGGTCGCCGCGCTGCGACGCGGAGCTGCGTCGGGCGTCTCTGCGGCCGCTTCATCGGCAGCCGCCGCGACAGCCGGCGCTGCCGCCGCCTTGGGCTCCGGATGAAACATCAGCACCGTGACGGCGCCCAGGATGACCATCACCAGCCCGGCGAGGAACACGGGGCCGATCTCCCGCGTCTTCCCGGCGAGGTAAATTGTCAAGAACGAGTTGATCACCGGGGCGCTGCCGAACACCAACGGCGCCACGTACAGCGGCTTGCCGCCAAAGTTGATCGCCAGAATGATGCCCAGCGCCCCCAGCGCCCCCAGCGCGCCGCCGAGCAGGCTGTAGACGATGCCCTTGGCCGTCCACTCGCCCCGCTCGCCGCGCAGCCGCAAGAGCACGATCGGCACGATGACGCCGATCAGAAAGTACGCCAGCCCCACGCACACAAACGGCCGCCACCGTGCGGGGACGCCGCTAGTGGACATTGCCACCTGCCCCCACCGCAGCATGGGCACATAGAGGCCCCATCCCAGGATCGTAACGCAAAACGACGCAACGACGAACAACAGACTTCGCATGCGCGGATGGCTCCGAGATTTGCGTGGTCGTGAGATGCTTGGATGATAGCCGCAGGCGTTAGCCAGCGGCAGTCCGCGATCTACCGGTCGCGGCTATTCTGGTTATCAAATGGAATGCAATGACTGGTAAGCGTGCCACTGGCGTGTCGCCGGTGGGAAGTGCCAAGCGGGTTGGCCAATCAGCACTAGCGAGACGCCAGTGGCACACATGCCCTGCTACTCCCCGCGCAGCGCCGGGATGAGCGGCGCCCGCAGCGCCGCTCGCGCCGCCCACCAGCCCGCAACGGCGCCGGTCGCGGCCACGATCGCCAGGAGCACGGCCAGCGTTCGCCACGGCGTGCCAACTTGCTCGATCGCCGCGTGCGGCAGCACGGCCGCCAGCGCGGCGGCGCAGCCGATTCCTAGTCCGCCCACCAGCAGCACGATGTTCTCGGCGAGGACCATCCGCGCGAGCCGGCGACGCCGGAACCCGGCGGCCTGCATCAGCGCTAATTCCCCGCGCCGCTCGAGCGCGCTGCGAAGTTGCACGACCGCGAGCCCCAAGGCGCCGAGCAGCAATCCCAACGCTCCCAGGCTCTGAAATGTCGACAGGTAAGTATTCTGCACTGCCATGAGTTCGGCGAGTCGCTGCTGGGCGTCGACCGCGTCGAAACCGAGGTCTTCGAGTTGCGTCTCCAAGAGCGAGGCAAGTTGGCCCGTCGGCGGCGAATCTTCCCCGCGACGAATCAGGAAGAACTGCCGCCCGGCGACTTCGGGGAACAGTCGTAGGAAATTCGCTTCGCTGATCACCACGTCGCCCTGCAGCACGCTGTTGGCGAGCAGGCCGACAATCTGCAGCGCGACCTCGCGATCCGCCGCGTCGCGAATCGTGAGGCGGTCGCCGATCTTGTAAAGCTTGAGGCTATAGAAGGCGGTGTTGCGGTCGAGGACCATCGGCACGATGGGGCGACCGGCGTTGTCGTGGCCGAGGTCAAGGTCCAAGATTTGCCACGCGCGCGAGTCTTCGCCGCTCCCCTCCCGTTGATGAGGCGGGGTGGTGGAGCGGGCGCCTGCGTCGTCCCCCCTCCCCAGCCCTCCCCGCCGAGGGGAGGGGGCCGGAAGATCAGATTGGGTGACTTTGGCCGCCCACTGAAAGTTGCTCAACTCGCTAAGCTCTTGCGGCGCGCCAAGCACGCGCGGCTGGGTCGTTTGATAGAGGTTGAGGCAACTGGCGTCTTCACCCTCGCGGACGCGGAAGCTGACGATTTTGCATTTAGGGAGGTCAACTAGCTCAATCCTCATCTTCTCGATTTGATC
The DNA here is from genome assembly GCA_044867485.1 of Lacipirellulaceae bacterium. Classification (GTDB taxonomy): domain Bacteria; phylum Planctomycetota; class Planctomycetia; order Pirellulales; family Lacipirellulaceae; genus Lacipirellula. The sequence continues at coordinate 30,492 of JBIOVA010000156.1, forward strand.
TGCTAGTTCAGTTCTCTCCGCATGCGTGCGTTCTAATTGAGTTTCAAGTTCTTCTCGCTCGGTCTTAGCGTTGGAGATTTGAGCAGTTAGCGACGCGATCTCGGCGTTCGTCTCGTCCAAGCGCGCTTGCGCTGCTGTAAGCAAGCGGTTGTCATCGGAGAAGCCAAGCTGCCGTCGGCCCTCTGGCGATCCCAGGTCGTAGTGCAGCGGCAAGTCCGCGGCTCCGATCACGTCGAATCCGCCCGTGCCGCGCTCCGTCGGGGCGAGCCGAAACGCGCTTAGCGCCACGATGAGGAAGCTAGCAGTTGCCGCCAGCGCGAGCGCCAACATCGTGCGGCTGGGATTCCGTCGCGCGTTGCGGATCGCTAGACCGGCGAGCGAGAGCGACGTTGGCGCTCGCGCCGCCGTTTCCCGCAGCTTGCCCCGCACGGCGGCGAGAATGCCCACGAGCGCGAGCGCGCCGCCGCCGAAGAAGGCGCCGGCTTGGGCTTCGCCTTCCCAGCGCACCGCGGCGGCGGCCAGGGCGATTGAAGAGAAGAGGCAAGCCAGGGGCAGGATCGCGCTTAACCATCGACTTGTTGAGGTGAGGCGCAGCGGAGGTTGGTGATCTCCGGCGAGCAGTTGCCGGGCCGATAGTTTGGCGAAGCGGCGCAGCGACTGCCAGATTGTGATCATCGCCACGGCGAGTCCCGCGGCCAGTCCGATCGCGATGCTCCGCGGGGTGACGTACAGATCGAGGAATGGCGCGGCCGTGGCGTCGACCCACCAGGTGTTCAACCCATGCACCAACAGCGCGGCATACGCCACGCCAGCGGCTGACCCGACAAGGGCCCCGGCCGCGGCCACGATGAGGCCTTCGCCCATGAGCAGCCGTCGCACGCGTCGCGGCGTGGCGCCGGCGGCCAAGAGCAGCCCGACCTCGCGAGTCCGCTGCTCGACGCCCAGCCGAAAGAGCAGCGCGGTCAACATCACCGCCGACGCCATCAGGAAGAAGCTGAATCCCAGAAACAGTCCATCGAACGGCGTCGTCCCCCCTGCAGCTTGCAAGGCTTGCCGTTTTACCGGCAACAGCGCCAACCCCATCGCCGCGGGATCGAGCTGCTCTCGCAAACCCGCCGCCACTGATTCCGCCGTCTGTCCGTTCGCCGGCACTCGCAGCACGCTCTCCGTCCCCCACCGCGTGGCCCACAGCCGCGCGCCGAGTGCATGCGACACGAACGCCTTCGGCGTCGTCTGGTATTTGTCCCAATACTCCTCGTCCTGGTCGCGAACTTCCTCGACTAACTCGAACGGCAACTCCCACGCCTCGATCGACGCCGAATCCGTCACCCCCGGCAACTCGGGGGCGAATTTTGGATCCGCCGCCGCGGTCGGCCGACCCTCTGCGTCGGCTAGCGGCACGATCGCTCGCACCTTGAGCTGCAGAGGCGCCGCCTCGCGAAGCTCGCCGTGCGTCGTCTCTGGCTCGTAGTAGGTGATCGTGACCTCGTCGCCGACCACGACGTTCAACTCACGCGCCGCCCAGTCGTTGAGCGCCACTTCGTCGTCCGCCAGAGCGATTGGCTGACCCGCGTCGTCAAACACCGGCCCCAACGCCGCGGTCGAGTCGACGCCGGCCACAGTCGAGTACGGAATCTTGCGGTCTCCGGAGACGATCGTGTTCGCCAGATACGTGACGACCGGCTGCACGGAGGCGTCGCCGGAGAATCGCTCGGCCGCGTCGACCACTGGCGGCGGAAACACGAGCCGGTCGGCCGTGATCCGCACATAGCCTGCCGCGGCGGATTCGCCCACCAACGTCGTCTCGACCGTGAGCCCATAATCGGCGAGCTCCGGTCGGATGGCTTGCTTCGCCGCCGCCAGTGCGTCGGCGGGCCGCGGCGTCGCGAAGTGGGCGGCGTCGGTTGCCAGCGCGATGGCGTTGGCGCGATCCGGCAGTTCCAGCAAACTCTGCAGCGCGACCAGCGGCACGAACACATTCCGCGGCGCCTGCTGCGTGGGCCGCAGGCTGAACCGGGCCATTGTCGCGGGGTTGCGCTCGTCGAGCACCCGTGCCACTTTGAGCCGACGCGACGCCGTCGTTTCCTCTTTTTCGCCGAGCGCGCTGTCCGCCGGAGTGGCGCCGACCAGGGGCAGCCGCAGCACGATGAAGTCGCCGGCTTTGGCCCCGAGCTCCGCTGCGACGCCCGCGGTGAGGGCGATTTCGCTAGCGCGGATCGCGCCGGCTTCCGCAGGCGGCTGTGACGGCGCGAGCGACCAGAACTCGGGCGGCACGCCGAAGACTTCGAGCGCCGTCGCCCGCCGCATCTCGCCGTCGTCGTCGCGCAGCGTTGCGGCGCCTCGAGCGACGATCAAGGGCACGGCGTCGGAGAACGACTGCCTGACCGCCGGCGCCTGGAGCCACTCCTCGGCCAGCGCGGATCGGAACGGATGCTCGGCCAGAAGCACGGCGTCGACGCGGCCCAAACTGCGGAGCGCCAGGTCGCGCAGGCTGCCGCGCATCGAGTCGCCGACCAGCAGGGCCCCAGTGATCACCGCCGTCGCCACCGCCACGCCCGCCGCGACGGCCAGTTGCACGCGGCGATACTGCCGCAGGCTCGCCACGATGTACTGCCAGGCGTTCATGGGCCGAGTATACCGCGCCGCCTCTCTACGAAAGACGCCCCCGGACGGCCGTCCGCCCGGGGGCGCTCGATCAGCATAGTGCACAGTCAACGACGGCTAGGCCGCCGACTTGCCGCACCCGTCGCCACACTTGCAACCCTCGCAACTGCAGTTCTCGCAATTGCAGTTGGTGCACGTGCCGTCGGCGCAGCCGCACTCTTCGCACTTGCAGTTATCGCCGCAGCAGCACCCCGCCGCGTTGGCCGTCGACCCGCCGGCAAACGCCGTCAGGCCCAAACCGGTCGTCGCGACGAGGGCCGCGGCCGACTTCAAGAACGTCGAACGTAACATGGGAAACTCCTTAGAATGCGAGGCCCAACACGGCCCCGCGGTTGATGAAACGGGAAAACGGACATTTGAGAGCCGTTAGCCGCGACGCGCAGGTCCGCCGCAGCGGAGCGCGCACGGCCTCCCCTTCAAATCAACCACACGCCCAGATAGGCATGCACGCGCAGGCCGCCGTAGCGAGCGGGCGGGACAAGATCGAGCGCCGCCAGGCAGCCCGAGAGCTGCGGCGCGCGGGCGTCCAAGGAAGAATTGTCGGCGTGGAAGTACGGAGCGCCAACCGAGTGATCGACTTGCACCGCCGAGGTCGCAATCGCGGCGGGCTGCGACTTTGCCGAGCAAGGGCAATCCTGGGCGTCGCGAGGCGTCGCGCCGGCGGCGGAGACATCGGGGTCGCTGCAAGCGCTGCAGGGGCACTGCTCGCCGGGCCATCCGCAACACGGGCGATCCGACTCGTCGCCGCCGCTGCAACAGGCCCTTCGCGTCGAACTCGAAGCACTGTCCGGGGCGCACCCGGCGGCGCATCCGTTGCACTGACACGCCACGAGAACGGGCGGAGCCCACGCCAGCGAGAAGGCCGCCAGAAGAGACGCCGTGCGGTTCATAGCTGCGAATGCGTGGAATGGAACATGCAGGCCGACTGTCGACTCTTACGTTTCAATCGTACGCCTGGTTCACGAAGTGGCACAACGGAATATCTGCCCGGCCAGCCATCGTCACCCCAATGCCTTGTCGGAAATGTCTTTACGGCACCAGGCGCCATCCCAGCGAATGCACTTCACCGCCGTGTACGCCTGCAGCTTGGCCGCGGCGATCGATCCGCCCAGGCCCGTCACTCCCAGCACCCGGCCGCCGTTGGTGACGACCTGTCCGTCGCGCAGCGTCGTGCCGGCGTGGAACACCTTGACGTCGGGCACTTCGGCGGCCTGCTCCAAGCCGCGAATCGGCCGCCCCTTAGCGTAGTCGCCAGGGTAGCCTTCGCTGGCCATCACGACGCACACCGCCGGCCGCGGGTCCCAGGCCAGCGGGGCAATCTCGTCGAGCCGGCCGTCGACCGTCGCTTCCAGCAGGTCGACCAGGTCGCTCTTGAGCCGCATGAGAATCGGTTGGCACTCGGGGTCGCCGAACCGGACGTTGTACTCGAGAACCTTCACGCCCTGCTTGGTCACCATCAGCCCGGCGTAGAGCACGCCGCGAAAGGGGCGCCGCGAGCGCTTCATCTGGTGCACGGTCGGCACGAGCACGCGCTCTTCGATCGTGCGCAGCAGCTCGTCGGTCACTAGCGGGGCAGGGCAGTAGGCCCCCATGCCGCCGGTGTTGGGGCCTTGGTCGCCGTCGAACGCGGGCTTGTGATCCTGCGCGGCCGGCAGGGTGAGGATCGTGCGGCCGTCGACCACCGCCAGCACGCTCGCCTCCTGCCCGACCAGCCGCTCCTCGATGACGAGCTGATTACCCGCGTCGCCGAACTCGCCACTCGCCGCAATCCGCTCGACCGCAGCGAGCGCTTCCTCGCGGTTGCCGCACACGACCACGCCCTTGCCGGCCGCTAGGCCGTCGGCCTTCACAACGCACGGCACATCCTCGCGTTCGGTGAGGTACGCCGTCGCGCTGGCCGCATCGCGGAACGCGCGAAACTCCGCCGTTGGCACGTCGGCGTGCCGCAGCAGATTTTTACAGAAGACTTTGCTCGCTTCGAGCTCTGCGGCGCGCTTGCCGGGACCGAAGGCTCGGATCCCTGCGTCGCCCAGTGCGTCGACAACGCCCACGGCGAGCGACGCTTCGGGGCCGATCACCGCGAGGTCGACGACGTTCTGCTTGGCGAACGCCACGAGCTTCGGCACGTCTGTGTCGGCGATCGCAATGTTTTCGGCGTCGACGCTCGTGCCGGCGTTGCCCGGCGCGACGAATACGCGGTCCACGCGCGGACTCTGGCCGATTTTCCACGCCAGTGCGTGCTCGCGTCCGCCGCCGCCTACGACCAAAACCTTCATCGGTGCTCCTTTTGCCGCCGCATGGCCGCGCGCCCATGGCGGCCACGGGTGATTTTAGGAGCGGTCGGCGAAGGGAGATAGTGATTGAACGCGCTGCCGTGCTGCTGGGGGTGCGCGATGCGGAGGGAGGATCAACGCTGGAGTTTTGCGGAATTGTCGAAGCATCGCACTTCGGGGACTGGCGCGGTCACCGCTCCATTGCTAGAATCGCGACCTTGCCGCGACGCACTTGGCCGCAACCATGGAAGTAAACGCAGCGCGTCAATTCTTGCGTTTGCGTCACCCCCGGTTGACAGGGTCCCGTGGCCGCGGTTAAGTTGAAGCCAGGGACTTTGTGAAAAAAGTCACAATGTGACGGAAACCGCTGCGGCGTCGGGGCTTCGGCGGTCGCTTGCCCCCTCTCACGCCGCCCCAGCGGACCTGTATTCCTCAGGCGCCAGGCATGGCAGACAAGAAGAAGATGTCGGTGGCCGAGATGCTCGCCGCCGCCCGCAAAGCGGACGGCGGCAAGTCCGGCGACACGCCTGCCGCAGGAAGTCCCGCCGAGGAAGCTCCCGCCAGCCCGCTCCCTTCGATGGAGCTGCCGGCGGACAGCGCCGCCGTCGAGGCGGCGATGTCTGCCGCGCCCGCGGCGCCAGCACAAAAAACCCCCACCAAGGGCGCCGGTCGGCCCAGCGTCGCCGAGATGATGGCGATGGCCCGCGCGGCCAAGGAAGGCGGAGCCGCGCCCGCGCCAGCGGCAAAGAAACTCGTGGAGAAACCGGCCGCCGCGAAACCAGCGGTTGCCAAGACAGCGCCGGCTCCTAAGCCGGCAGCCGCCGCGCTCTCCCCCGATCGCGACACGGCCAGCGTGCTCGCCGCCGCGCGGAAAAAGGCCAAGCCTGGGCCGATCACCAAGGCCGAAGCCGCTGCCAGCCCCGCGCCGCCGCGGACCCCGGCGCCGCCGAAAATCATCGTCCCGCCGATGCCGGTCAAGCCGGACTACGCGAAGCCCAAGCTGGCGGCCAAGGTCGTCGAGAAGTCCGAAGCCGACGAAGGTCGTCGCAGTTTTTTGAGCATCGGATTCTGGGCGCTCGGCGCCATCTCTGCGTTGTGGACGCTGCTCACGGTGAAGTTCATGTTCCCCAACGTGCTTCGCGAGCCGCCGAGCAAGTTCAAGGTCGGTTTCCCCGACGCATTCCCCGGTGGCCAAGTCTCGGAGAAGTTCAAGGCGCAGTTCGGCGTGTGGCTCGTCAACACGGAATACAACGGCCAGCCAGAAATCTTCGCGCTCAAGAGCGTGTGCACCCATCTGGGCTGCACGCCCAACTGGCTCGAGGCCGAGCAGAAATTCAAATGCCCCTGCCACGGCAGCGGTTTTTACAAGGACGGAATCAATTTTGAAGGACCGGCGCCCCGTCCGCTGGAGCGTTACGCGATCCGGCTGGCCGACGACGGCCAGATTGAAGTGGACAAGAGCCGCATTTTCCAAGAGGAGATGGGGCAGTGGGCCGACCCGTCGAGTTTTATTCCGGTGTGATAGGGCTCGTTTAGCAAATCAAATCACTGTCATTCCGAGGTCCGCCGAGGAATCCGGCCGGACCACTCGGCGGACCTCGGGGTGACAGCGGTCAAGCCAAGCGATCGCAGCACTCGATCAAACATGCCAAACCTCAGCGAGACGATTCGCGAATCGCAGATTTGGAAGAGCATCTTCCGGCATCCGATGCCGGTGGACCGCCGCAATCGCATTGTGGTGATGCTCACCAACTTCTTCCTGCACCTGCATCCGGTGTCGATCAAGAAGCAGGGCATCGCGCTGAGCTACACCTGGTGCATGGGCGGCGTCACCTTTTTCCTCTTCCTGGTGGAAACGGTGACCGGCGTACTGCTCATGTTCTACTACAGGCCCACGGTGCAGTTGGCCTACGCCGATATCCAGAACCTGCGCGACGTGACATCGTTGGGCATCATGCGCGAAATCCATCGCTGGGGCGCCCACGCGATGGTGATCACCGTATGGCTGCACATGTACCGCGTGTTTCTCACAGGCAGCTACAAGCCCCCGCGAGAATTCAACTGGGTCGTGGGCGTGCTGCTTTTGCTGCTCACGCTGCTGTTGTCGTTCACCGGCTACCTGCTGCCGTGGGATCAACTTGCGGTGTGGGCGATCACGGTGGGCTCGAACATGGCCCGCGCCACGCCCGTTCTCGGTCACGAAGGTCCGCTGCAACAATTGCTGTCGGTGGGCGGCGTCGACATGATCACGAACGCGTCGGACGCCCGCTTTGCGCTCTTAGGTGCGCGCGAAGTGGGCGAAGAGACGCTTAATCGATTTTACATCCTCCACTGCATCGCGATCCCGTTGGCCGTGGCCTTGCTGTTGGCAATCCACTTCTGGCGGGTCCGCAAGGACGGCGGCATCAGCGGGCCGCTTTGAGGGGTAGGGGGCGAGGGGCGAGGAGCGAGGAGCGAGAACGGACTTTCGTGGTCTTGACTCGCCCCTCGCTCCTCGACCCTCATTCCTCGAAACATGCACGGACTGACCGACGCACAATTCCTGAGTAAGGTCGCATCGTTCCTGGTGTGGTTTTATGTTGCGCTGGCGGCGATGAATGGAATCGCGGCCCTCTACCTCTGGCGCACCGGACAGCTCAAAACCTGGTTCAGCGTTCCTCTGGGCGGCGGACGGTCTTTTCCGTTCATCAACGCACTCGGATGGCTGCTGTTCTCGTTTGCGTTCATGATCATGGCGCCGCTGGCAGGCAGCGGAAACGGCGCGGCGATGCCCTCGATGCCCGAGGCCTGGCGCAATGCCATTAACCAAGGCACCGGGCCTGTCGTGTACAGCATTGGCACGGTCATCCTGCTGGTGATCCTCTACGCGGGGCGCAGCTTCTTCGTCCGGCCGGCGGTGGCGTGGATCATCCTTAATCTGATGCTGCTGTTTCTCGGCCTGTCGATGACGGATCGGGACTTCTATGACATCGTCGCGAAGCCCGACAACGTGCCGATCGTGATGTTGGTCTTTGCCCTGGCGTTCTTCACGTGGATCGCCACATACCGGGCGGTAATCAACGACGAACGGATCGACCGCGGCGAGCCGCCGCTCGAGAAGCTCGATGACGAAAAGGTGCTTGTGTGGCCCGACCTGGTCTACACCGAGCTGATCTGCATGATCGCCCTGACGGCGTTCCTGATTTTCTGGGGGATCGCCCTGCTGGCGCCGCTCGAAGAGCCGGCCAGCAGCGTCAAGACGCCCAACCCGTCGAAGGCTCCGTGGTACTTCCTCGGCTTGCAGGAAATGCTCGTGTACTTCGATCCGTGGATGGCGGGCGTCGTGCTGCCGAGCATGATCATCGTGGGATTGATGGCGATCC
>JBIOVA010000157.1:0-11610 GCA_044867485.1 Lacipirellulaceae bacterium
TTTGAAATCCAGCGTGAATTCATCACTGCGTTGAGGAGAAAGTTCTAATGAGCAGGACAACGCGACGCTTTTCCTTGGCGAGCGCCTTTGCGCTCGGCCTAGCCCTTGTGGGGCTGTTTTCCGCGACGACACAAGCGGCAACAATCAGCTACGGCGACTTCGGCCCGGTTCCTCCGGGCGTGATGTTCCTCGACGTCGAGGAATCTTCTGGAACGGATCCCGTTCCGATTTATGGTCCGCCGACTCCGTTTTCGATCGGCCTGGACTTCAATCCGACGAACTTCGTGGCGACCTCGGTAGGCGGCGGCGCCGACCTGACGGACGGTCAGCTCAACTACACGATCATGAGCACAAAGGCGATCACGGATATCGGCTTGTTTGAGCGCGGTGACTACACGCTGGCTGGCGTGGGCACGGCGGCAACTCAAGTTCAGGCCGGCGCTGTGATCCTCGCGAGCGTGACGGCGGTCAACGGCATCCCCGTCGCACCGATCCCGCTCACTGCTGTCAATGGCTCAGTGGGCTTCAACTTGTTGGCCAACCCGGGCATCGTGCAACCGTGGTCGCTTGGTCTCGGGTTGAATGTGGCGGCCCAAGTTCCTGGGGCCACGAAGATCGACGTGGTCATCAACAACTCACTGATCGCAATTAGCGAACCGTCGAGCATCGCGTTCATCGCTAAGAAGGACTTCGTCATCGACGTCGATGTCGTCCCCGAGCCCAGTTCGTTCGCCCTGGCGGGCTTCGTATTGTGTGGGCTGGGATTGGCTTCGGCTCGGAAGCAAGGTTAGTCCGAAAGATTTCACGCTGGATTTGCGTTTGGCTTTCTCCGAAAAGCTCCCCTTGTCTCGAGGGGAGCTTTTTTTTTGGTTCGGGTCGCGAGAGACGTCGGTCGGGTGCGTTGTTAGGTGGTAGGAGCGCTCGCTGCACGCGCCTCACGCCGCAGGAAGTCGCCCTCTGTGGGGGCCATTTGCAACGAATTGCCTATTCGTTGCGTGTTTTGGAAGGTCAATTACAATGGCAGCTAGTTAAGGCGGTGGGCGGATTCGGACTTGTCATCGTTGAGTATTCCACGCTAACACTCTGCAACGGGGAACAGGATCTAATGAGGCTTACATCACGCGCATTTTCCTCGGCGGGCGCCGCTGCGCTTGCCGTCGCTTCTTTGGCCATGGCGGCGACCGCTCACGCGGCTTCGTTGAGCTACCCGGATCAGGGTCCCATCGCGCCGGGCTACACCTTCACGAACATCGTGGAGTCTTCAGGAACGGACGCGGTTCCGCTCTACGGACCGCCAACGCCCGTGCTCATTGGCCTGGACTTCAACCCGGTGAACTTCAACGCCACCAGCACAAATGGCGGCGCCGATCTGACCGACGGACAACTTAACTACACCGTGACCGCCGGTCCGAACGCTCCGGGGATTCCCCAGATCAGCTTCTCCGAAGGCGGGACTTATACGCTGGCAGGCAACGGCACGGCTGCCACGCAGGCACTTGCCGGAGCGAGCCTCCATGGGACGGTCTTGGAGATCAACGGCGTGGCTGTGGCTCCGATATCCTTGACGGCGGTGAATGCCGCCTTCGGCGTCAACCTTCAATTCTTGAGCCCGTTAGCCAACGGCACGTGGTCGTTGAGCGCAACCCTCGATGTCGCGGCGCAGCTCGCCGGCCTGGGATACGGCCCTGGGCAAAAGGCGACGAAAGTCGATGTGGTGATCGACAACGCGCTCATCACGACGACTGAGGTTGGGACCACCGCAATCATTGCAAAGACGGATATCGATACGCATACGACCCCCGAGCCTGGGTCGCTCGCACTGATTGGTCTCGCGCTCGGAGGCCTCGGATTCGGCCGTTCCGCCCGCAAACGACGCTAACGGATTCGCTGTCGAAGGAACTCCACGGCCCCCGGCATACGGGGGCCGTTTTCATGCGCTTCGCAGCGTGCGGCGTTTGATCGCGAGCTCACGTCATAAGCGGGCCGGCGTCGTTCATGCGGAGTCGGCGCAAGTGTTCTTTGTCGAGGAATCTGAATGGGCTGGCGACGGATCGCCACCCTTCGCCGCGCTGTTCGATCAACCGCTCGTCGAGTGGGCCGAGGCGTCCGTCGGCGAGTTGGAGATAGGAGACGCGCGTTGGCTCGAGGCCCATGAGACGCGCGGCAGTTGCATCGAGGGCCGTGAGATTGGCGCCGACCATGATGAGACCCATCGGCTTGAGGCTGCCGAGGATCGGGCCGTCGCCTTCCATGCAGTCGATGGCGTCGATAATGCCGAGTGTGCGCGGCATCGTGCAGTTGATGTCGACGACCGTCTGCGGGATGCCGTTGTGGTGGAGCACATTTTTCGGCCAGCCGTACTTCACGCCGGGTAGGACGCCGTAGAAGTTCTTCATACTGGCTGTGAAACCGACCCAGTGGTGCGTTTTCAGCTTCGGCAGCGAGACGACGAAATCGGCTTCGACGACGGTGCGAGGAAAGTAGATGCCGGGCAGCGCGCTGAAGCGGCCGCGATTGCGGCGCCAGGCGACCTGTTCGTAGTTGAGATCGGCGAACGCGAAGCCAGCGTCACGAAGCGCGGCGCGAACGCCGGATTCCTCCAAGGCGAACTGCGTGTCGCGAATGTGACCGGGCGCCTCGCCCACGGACACTGTGGCGCCCAGGCTTGTGAACACCTCGGCCGCCGCGACGATGACCGCCGGGTGCGTGGTCATGTGGGGGATGCGGCGGGAGGGCTCGACGAGATTGGGCTTGAGCAGGACGCGGCGGTATTGGAAATCGCTTCGCGCTAAGCCGCAAGCGGCCAGACCTTCGTGAATAGTCTGGGCCAGCGAGCCGTCATAGCGCTGATGGCGGGCGATGAAGACTTGGGTGCGCTTCCTCCAGCGCGGCGTCGTGCCGCGAGCGGCGGCGAGTCCGGCGAGGGCGGCGCCGCTGGCGGCGAGAACGGTGCGGCGGGTGGGGAGAGGCTCGTTCACGCTTTACGCAGGCCCAGGGAGAGCGGAGAGGAAGTTTGGGGCGGCGGCCAGCAAGAGCAGGGCTTGCTCGTAGGCGGCCAGTGGTTGCCAGTCGTCGCCTTGAAGGGCGCCCTCGATCCACGGATCGGCCAACGGCGGTCGGCGATTGTGAGCGGCGAGGCCGATGCAGGCCCAACTCAGCGACGCCGGGGCCGTGTCGGGACCGATCGCGCCTTCAAGGAACGCGAGCGATTTCTCCACGCGATCATCCGTTCGTGGAGCCCCAGCAAGGACCGTCAGCGCGATGCCCGTCGGGGCGATGTGCGGCAGGAGTTGCTGCCCGAGGACCGTGGTGTTGCCATAGTTGGCGCCGCCGTCGGGGAGTAAGCGATCGGCGACGACGGCGCGGCCCTCGCGGACGCGCGTGTGATCGGCGAATCCCGCGGCCGTGAGACCAAGAACAAAGTAGCACGTCGGCTCGAGCCAGGACGCCGTGTCGGCGGCCCAGGGCCAGCCGACGAGCGTAGTGTCGTGGCCAATCTCCGGCGAGCGCGGGGCGGGCTTTCCGTGTTCGGCGAGGCTCCACTGGGCGGCGCTGCCGACGTGAGTCAAAAATCGACGGGCGTCGGCGGCGCGATCGACCAGGCTCCACGCAAGCATCGCGAGGCTGGTAGGCCAACGCGGCTCGGCCTCGGCGGCGGAGACGCCCACGGAGCCATCACGCTGTTGGAGCTCTGCCAGCCACGCGGCGGGACGCGCAGCCGCGCGAGCGTTGCCGTGAGCGGCCAGCGCCATCGCGGCCCACGCGGCGGGCTCGGTCGCGGACTCGGCGGCGGCGCGGTAGGTCCAGCGGTCGGCCGCGGCCAGAGTTTCGAGATGGCGTTGAATGATCGACATGCGGCTTCAGCGGATGATGATTCCTCACCACCCTACGTTGCAGAAAGACCGCAAGAATCGGCGAAAATGACGTATGCGCGGGTCGGCCAGAACGCCGCCGCGGCAGAGTTCCGGTTGTGCTGCGCCGAGCGAATAAAATCACCAGGGCCCGCGCTGGATTCTTTTGACACGAGGCGAACCTGACATAGGTTTCAAGTGGAGTCGCACGGCTATGAGGTCGTGCGGCTCCAGGCGGTGAACGCGGCAGGCGTTTGCCAGCAATCGCTTCTCTTCTCCATTCCGCATACTCGCGGGGCGTCGACGGAATGACGCCGGTCAAGGGCGGCGGGCGCATGTTTGAGCCTGCTGCGTCATCATCCTCGAGAAGGGCAAACCGGTCGCAAGGCCGGGACGCAAAGCTATGGGGGCAATCGGTCAACGCGACCGGCTGTCAGCCCGGCTGCCGAAAGGATGTTCGACGTCAGCACATGACGAACGAATGACATCGGGCTTTGGGGTGAGACGCAACCATTGTGGTTTTGGTCAGGCTTTGGGGTCGCGATCCAGCAGGCTCGCTCGTGCGGAGGCGTGAGCCGCGACCTACGGAGCCGCAACCGGGAGTGATCAACGTCGAAGCTCCCGACAACCAGTAGGGCGTCGTGCTTCGGTAGGAGCCGACCCCGAGAATCGGAGGATATCATGAAGAAGTTCGCTCAGAAGTTGCAACGTTTCCTCGTCTCGGAAGATGGTCCGACCGCGGTCGAGTACGCCGTGATGCTGGCGTTGATCGTGATCGTGTGTCTGACGGCGATTCGTGCGATTGGCACGAACGCATCGACGACATTCAACAACGTCGCCAACCAGCTTGCCAGCTAACGTCGGCAGCTGCGATTGGTCGGCGTCCTATTGCGGAACAGCGGCGTCGGCGCGAGGAGCGCGACGACGCCGGCAACCGGAGGTGTGTCATGAATCGCTTCGCAGCGAAAGTGAAGAAGTTCCTCGTCTCGGAAGATGGTCCGACCGCAGTCGAGTACGCCGTGATGCTGGCGTTGATTGTGATCGTGTGCCTGACGGCGATTCGAGCCATTGGCACGAACGCCGAGGCAACGTTTAACAACGTGGCTGGCCAACTCAGCGGCAGCTGACGCAGGGAAGCTTCGCCGAGGCGACGTGTTCGAAGTTCACGCAGGCCTCTCGGAATGCTGGAGCGTTCCGAGAGGTCTTTTTATTGCGCTTATCGGAGACGGCGGTCGACGCGGGGGCCGGGCGGGATTGCCGCGCCCCCGTGCGCATTTGTGACCTAGGCTTCACTAGACCCGAGAATGCGGCGCGTCTGGGAAATTGGCCGCCGTCGCGGGTGCGGGGAGAAAGCACGATGATCAGTTGGTTACCCGACGAGGCGTTGCGCGCCGCGTGCCAAATGGCGTGCTACGGTTTCGCAGCACTGACTGCGGCCGTGACGTTCTTGTTTACGCCGCGGTGGTAGCGCAGCGAGCGGTCAAGCGCCGTCTGCGCTCCCGCCTGACAACTGATCGTGCACGAGAGGGATGACGCCGATGCTCGACTTCGAATGGCTCCGATCGCATTTTGCCGACACCTGGCCGGCGTGGGTGGTGACCGTCACGCTCGTCGTGGCGGCCGTGATTGACGGGCTAAAGCTGAAGGTGCCCAACTGGATCACGTTCCCGATGATCGTGAGCGGCTGGATTTACAGCGCCGTGCTGTCGCCGTACGCGGGTTGGGAGGGGCTGTGGCTGAGCCTGATCGGTACGGCCGTGGGCCTTGCCTTGCTGATGCCGGCGTACGCCGTGGGCGGCATGGGCGCCGGCGACGTGAAGCTGCTGGCCGGCGTGGGCGCTTGGATGTGGGGAACGATCACGCTGTACGCCTTTGCGGTCTCGGCGCTGGTGGGCGGCGTGCTGGCGCTGGCGATGGTCGTGTGGGCAGGCGCCTGGCAAAAACACAAAAATCAGTTCTGGATGATCCTCAACGAAATCGCGACGGTAAAGGATCCGGAGAAGCTGTCGGAGATCGCCGCGGAGCGAAAGCCGCGGATGTTCCTGTTGCCCTACGGGATTCCGATCGCGATCGGGTCGATTGCCTACTTTGCGTGGTCGGGAATGCTGGGATAACAAGAGCGAGCGACGATGAGACGCGGCGAGGCGTGAGGCTCAGGGCATCGCGCGCGATGCTGGCGCATACACGAGTGGCGCGTCAAGGTCAGTGCTAGCGAGCGATGTGAGCGGCCGCATGGAGCGGCGGAATTTCAGTTTCGATTGAACCGGTTATGACGGGGACGCCGAAGAAACCGACAAGACGCGAGAGCGCAGCGGCGGCGCACGTGCTGCCGAAGCGACTCGCTCCGAAGCGCCCACGCCGCGAACGTTCGCGGCGGCAATCGGGTCAGCGGCCGGGGTCGAAGACGACCGGGCTCGCTTCGGCAGACAGTCCTACCTAACGAGCGACAGCGACAGGAAAACCTTCCGCCAGGGACTGGCAGCCAACAACCCGAAATTGCCGACAGGCGACTTCATGCCAGGGGGGTGTGATGCGTCCGAAATCACTGATTCTGCTTGCGCTTGCGCTGGGCTGCGGCCTGGTGGCTTCGATTGGCATTAGCCAGGTGCTGGACAACAGCAACCGGCCGGTGGCCGTCGAAACGTCGCCGATCTACGTCGCCCTGCAGAACGTCAACGTCGGCGATCCGCTGACCGAGAAGATGGTGTCGCTCGAGGAGTGGCCCAAGGACAAGGTGCCGGTGGGCGCCATCGCGTCTTGGGAAGAACTCGAGGACCGGCGCCCACGGACGAACATCTACCAGGGCGAGCCGATTCTCGACGGCAAACTGCTCGCCAAGGGCCAGACGAACGACCCGATTCAGGGCGTGCCGCAGGGCATGCGGCTGAAGACGGTCTCGGTCGACGCGCGAACAAGCGCCGCCGGCCTGTTGAGCCCGGGCGACCGCGTCGACGTGCAGATCTACGTCAACCGGAACGACAAGTTCGGCATCGAACTGCCGGTAACTCGGATCTTCTTGCAGAACATCCGCGTGTACGCCATCGACCAGACGATCGAGAAGAGCGCGGACGGCGAAGACGCCCGCAGCGTGGCCAAGACGGTGTCGCTCATCGTGACGCCGGCGCAGGCCAACAAGATTACGCTCGCCGAGAACCTGGGTAGCGTGAGCCTGATTCCTCGCCATCCGGACGATGAGGTGGTGGTGGACGACTCGGAACAGACTGCCGACGACCTGCTCAATCCCTCGCAGGCCAACAGCCGCAAAAAGGAGCAGTTGGCCCGCCAGAAAGCCGAGACAGACGAGGGCCCGATGGCGGGGTTGCGTTCGCTGATGGAGCAGGCGATGGCGGCCTCGGCGGCCGCGACCGAGGGTCCGGCGCAGGTCGCGGCTGCGCCGTTCGAGATGACGATCATCTACCCGACGGAAGTTTCACGAATTAAGTTTGAAGGGGGCAAGCCGATTAACCTGGACGACGCCCCGCAAGCGATGACGGCTGTCAGTCTGCCGGCGTCCGCGCCGGTTGCTGCTCCGCCTCAGGCTCCGCCCGCCGCGGACGATGACACGGCGACGACGCCGTCGACCGACGGCCCGTCGCTGGATGATTTCCCGATCGATTTGCAGACGAAGTAACGCCCGCCGTTAGAATCAAGACCCGATCTCCGGGACAAGGACGTCCCGAAACGCTGCGCGTCGGCCGCTCGTGTGAGCGAGCCAAGCCGACGCCGACCGACGCGAAGGAAGTACAAGGATGTACGCAACGATCTCCCCGCGCTCTGGCCGCCTTTGGCCGATTGTCGCCGGACTGCTGGCGGCGACCACGTTGTACGTTCGCCCTCCGGCCGCTGCGGCGCAGGAGCAGCCGACGCCGTTCCAGCAAATCCAGGGGCAGGCTGTGGTGCGCAACATCCAGCGCGCCAACGAGCGTCTGGAGATGACGGTCAACACAAGCCAGATTCTCACGCTGGGCACGCGGATTCCGCGGCTGGTGGTGAACAATCCAGAGCTGGTGACCGCCACGCCGATCAGCGAGACGCAGGTTCAGATCGCAGCCCGCAAGCCGGGCGTCACGCAGATCAATCTGTGGGACGAGAACGGGCAGGTCTACACGGTCGACCTGTTGATCTTCGGCGACGTGCGCGAGCTGGAACTTGTGCTCAAGCAAATGTTCCCCGCGTCGACGATCAAGGTCACCCGGCTGACCACGAGCCTTGTGCTTAACGGCCAGGTCGATCGCCCCGAGGTGGTGAGCACTATCCGCTTGCTCGCGGAGGATTACGCTCCGAAGATCGTCAACAACATCACCGTCGGCGGCGCCCAGCAGGTGATTCTCAAGGTGAAGGTGATGGAAGTGTCGCGAACGAAGCTCCGCCGCCTGGGGGCGGACTTTGCGGTCTTTGGCGACAACGGATTCTTCGCCTCGAGCGTCTCGGACCTTATCCAGTCGGTGTCCGCGACGGGTGCGACAGCGACTGGAACGACGATGGACTTCGGGGTCATCGGAAACGACGCCGACTTCTTTGGGTTTATTGATTTCCTACAACAGAACAACGTCTCGAAGATCCTCGCAGACCCGACGCTAGTGACGGTGAGCGGCCGGCCGGCGAGTTTCCTCGTGGGCGGGCAGTTGCCCATCCTGGTACCTTCGGGCCTGGGCCAAACGACGATCGAGTACAAGGACTTCGGCACGCAGGTGGATTTCGTGCCCATCGTGCTGGGCAACGGGCGAATTCGCCTGGAGGTGCGGCCGCGGCTGAGCGAAATCGACGACAGCCGCAGCGTGACGGTCAGCTCGTTCACCGTGCCGGCGCTCAAGGTGCGGGAGGTCGATACGGGCGTGGAAATGAACGCCGGGCAAACGCTGGCGATTGCGGGGTTGATCCAAGAACGGGTCGAATCCCAGAAGCGCGGCCTGCCGTACGTCATGGACCTGCCAATCATTGGCGTGCCGTTCCGCAAGGTGAACGAGCAAGTCAACGAGATCGAGAATCTCGTCCTGGTGACGCCTGACTACGCCGAGGCGATGGATCCGCACGAGGTCCCGCAATGCGGCCCCGGCATGGAGACGATGTCGCCGACGGACTGCGAACTTTACTGGCGGGCTCAACTCGAAGTCCCGGCGTGCGGACCGTGCGGGGCCAGCCAGCCATGCACGTGCAATGCCCCTGGCATCCGATGCCAAGATGGCAACTGCGGCCCCGGTATGGGGTACAACGGGGCGCCGATGGGACCGGCTGTGATGGCGACCGATGGAATGCCCGCGGGCGCCGTGCCAATGATCGGCGGCGAGATCATCGAGCCGACGCCAGCCGATCCTGGAATGCCGGTGGATGAGTCGATGGGGCCCCTGGTGGAACCGGACGGGGCGGCCCCGCCGGACCCGGCGGCGAGCCAGTCGCTGCCACAATGGCAACGGACGGCCGCGGGAAGCCCCAATCGAAGCATCCTGCACAATCGGCCGAACGGTTCGACGGGTGCGGCGGGCGCCACCAGCACGCCGGGCCTGATCGGGCCGATCGGGTATGACGTGCAAAAATAGAAATAAGGTAAGTTTGCGTTAACCGCGATGGTACGCGGCTGTCGGCTATCGGCCGTCGGCCAGGCGGTATGAGCGCGGCTCTCTTTTCTGGCCGATAGCCAATCGCTGATAGCTGATAGCCTTGGTCCGCACCTCATGCCTCACGTCTTACGAATTGCGGTCGTCGACCCTAACGATTCGACCCGAGAGCGCCTCAAAACGGTGCTCCTTGGGCTCGAGACGGTGTGGCTCGAGGCCGAAAGTTCGCGGTACGCGTTCTTCGTCGATGTCGTCGAGCAGACGAAGCCCGACATCGGTTTCATCGCGATGGACAGCGATCCGGCGCGGGCGATCAAGCTGATCAGCGAGACGCTGCAGAAGGCGCCCAACTGCTCGATCCTGGTCTCCAGCAGCTCGACGGACGGGCGGCTGATTCTCGAATCGATGCGGGCCGGGGCGAAGGAGTTCCTGACCGAGCCCGTGCGGCCGGAGGATCTCAACGCGGCGCTGCAGCGGGTGCGGCGCCAGGCGTCGGGGGCTGGTCCCTCGCACAAGGACCATTGTCAGATCTTCGCCATCGCCGGGGCCACCGGAGGAGTCGGCACGACTAGCATCGCCGTCAACCTGGCCTGCGCCCTGGCAAGCGACGAAACGAACTCCGTCGTGCTCGTCGATCTCGACATGGCCTTAGGCGACGCCGATGTGTTTCTCGATACGATTCCCGAATATACGCTGGCGGATGTGGCGCAGAACGTCGAGCGGCTCGACCTGACGCTGCTTAAGAAGTCGCTCACCAAGCATTCGTCCGGCGTTCACTTGCTGCCACGGCCGATGCAGCTCGACGAAGTGCGGCTGATCACGCAGGACAAGCTGCAGCGGATGGTGGGGCTGCTCAAGACGTCATTTACGCATCTGGTGATCGACGCTTCGAAGGGGTTCAGCGAGCTTGATCTGCTGGCGCTCCGATCGGCGGACTCGGTGCTGATGGTCACGCAGCTCGACCTGCCGTGCTTGCGCAATGTCGTGCGGCTGCTGATGACGTTCGACGAAGACGACGCGCTGCGCGAGAAAGTGAAGATCGTCGTTAACCGCGTCGGGCAGGACAGCGGGCAGATCAGCCTCAAGAAGGCGCGCGACACGCTGAACCGCGACATTTTTTGGCAGATTCCCAACGACTATCGGGTGATGGTCGAGGTGCGGAACAACGGCGTGCCGCTGTTGCAGCACGCGCCGCGGGCCGGGATCACGCAGTCGATCGGCCAGTTAGCCGATGCGCTCACGGGGAAGAAGGTCGAGGACGCCGCCGCGGGCGACAGTAAGAGCCGGCGGTGGTTGAATCTATGGCCGGCTCGGTAGGCGGACGCGCTCCGCTACCGCGTCGCGGCTACCCGCTCGGACGACGGCCCTGGCTTAGACGGCAGCACCGGTACAACCGGTCGTGCGCTTCTTTTCGCGGGGATCCTTCGCCCTTGACCGCCCCCGGGCCCGGCGGCGGTGAACTATCTTTTCTTGGCGCCATAACGCATTGATCGTGGCGGCTCGAGCGCTTGCGCTGCGGGATCGTGGCTTGACCAAGGATTGCTCCCGATGACACGAATGACGACACCCGCGCCGAACGTCGCCAATCGCGACCGCGAAGCCGAGTTCGAAAAGCTCAAACAGCGCATCCACTCGAAGCTGGTCGACAAGCTCGACCTGTCGCATGTCGGCGATCTCGAAGGCGAGGTGCTCCGCCGCGAAATTCGGCTGGTCGTCGAGCATCTTTGCGACACCGAGGACACGTTCCTCAATCGCAACGAGCGCGACCGGCTGATCGACGAGGTGCTCGACGAGACCTTCGGCCTGGGGCCGCTCGAGCTGCTGCTCAAAGAGCCGAGCATTAGTGAAATTATGATCAACGGGCCGAAGAACGTGTTCGTCGAGCACGCCGGCAAGTTGGAGAAGACGAGCGTCACGTTCCGCGACGACAAGCACCTGATGCAGATCATCGACCGAATCGTGTCGAAGGTCGGCCGGCGCGTGGACGAGGTGTGCCCGATGGTCGACGCGCGGCTACCCGACGGCTCCCGCGTGAACGCGATCATCCCGCCGCTGGCGCTCGACGGACCGAGCGTAACCATTCGGCGGTTCGGCTCGAACCCGCTCAAGCTCGAGGACCTGCTCAATTACAAGAGCATGACGCCCGAGATGGTGATGTTGCTCGAAGGCGCGATGAAGTCGCGGCTGAACATCATCATCTCCGG